>NZ_JBNWEO010000012.1:0-5703 GCF_050496765.1 Neobacillus sp. SM06 | reverse complement strand
ATAAGCCGTCATTAATTTTCACCGTGACAACGGATTTTGCATCTGAAAGTGCAGGTGAAATTGCTGTTACACAGCCTTTTAGTTCTTCTCCTTGGAAATAGGGGACAGCAATTCCGTGATAAGGAATGCCAAGTACATCGCGATGAACAAATTCGGAAACCTTTTGTTTTTCCTTCAACGCTTTATAGGTGATGGTTCCCTCTTTAACCAGATCGCCTGGTTTTATTTTTAAATTGATCCGTTTGCTGGGGCGGTAATAAATATAATGCTGTTCGTTCGCAACCGCTAATGATGTTTCATCTGAAAATAATTCCCCTATAACATCTAAAAGAGATGCACCCGTGAATTTTTCCATCGAAGACCCCTCTCTTTTAAAAATATGTTTGTAACGGTTTATAATAAACAGCTTCCGCCAACAAGTATACCATCTTTTCCACCATTTTCGACCAAAAATTTTATTCTTTCTGCCTAAGAATTAGCTAAAATGCGAACAATCCGATCCTCAATTGCCTTCCCTTTGGATTCGTCAAGCAAATTATTCAAGAGAATGGAAAAAACAACCGTTCCGCTATTTTTCGTCTGAACATATCCTGACAATGAACTAACAGATGTAATCGAGCCGGTTTTTGCCCGTACTTTTCCAGTAAGTTCCTTGTCCTTTAATCGTTTTCTCAATGTGCCCCCAATCATTTTCTCAGGAGAACCTGCTTGCGGCATTGACTGATAAAAGACCGGGAACCATGGTTCCTTTTGAACAGCAAATAAAAACTGGCTTAGTTGATTGGCCGTTATTAAATTCATATGGGAAACTCCTGAACCATCTCGTATCACAATCTGGTCTGAATGGATACCAAATTGGCGGAGTTTTGTATGCATTACCTGCAGGCCTTTTTCCCAACTCCCTGTACCGTAGACCTTCTTCCCCATTTCTTTGACAAGAATTTCGGCATGCCCATTATTACTCAATTTCATAAATGGAACGAGCAGTTTCGAAAGTGGCATTGATTTTCGGCTCACTAGCAAATTTGCAGATTGAGGCGTTTTTCCAGTCATTGCTTTCCTCTTTACCTTTATTCCATTATCCAGCAATGATTGTTTAAAAACTTCGGTAGTGTATACAGTGGGATTCGTGACGGCCATCCACCCTTTTACTGATTTTTCATTTTGCGAAATCGTTCCATTTATTGTAACCGTATTGGTTATGTGATCCCGCTCGAATGTCAACTTTGTTTCCTCTTTTACTTGAACTGTTTTTGTTTGATTCACTATTTTTAATGGATGTGTTTTAGGTGTAAATTCAACATGGGCTTTTTTGCCGAGTTGCCTGCCGGGTTTCACTTCTAAAAGAACTGTGGCCGTATCATAGTCATTTGTAGGTGACAAGGTTAAAGCGGAAATCGGCGCACCATAATACGTTTGTTCATCGCTCCATGGCAAATCAACGGAATAGCGGACACGATCATACCAAGTATCATCGCCAATTACATCACCTTGTATTTTCTTAATTCCGATATTCTTAAGCTGGAATGCAACTTGATCGAAATCGTTTGGCAAAAGGGTCGGGTCACCTTTGCCTTTTAAGTAAAGATTCCCTTGCAGGATGCCTTTTTTTAGTTTTCCTTTTGCCAAAATCTCAGTGGAAAAAGTATAATTTTCTCCAAGAACGGACAAAGCGGCTGCAGCCGTCAACAATTTCAGATTGGATGCAGGCCGTAAACGCAGATTCGCAAAATGTTCATACTGAATTTCCCCGGTTTTGGCAGAACGAATGCTGACACCAGCAATTGATCCATTTAAGTTGGGATCTTCATTTAAAAGCCGGTCAATGTCATCACTCCATTGTTCCCTATTACCTGCCGCCTCAACTGCAGATGAAGTAAGCAGCAAAAAAACAAGAATTACTGTTACACTTTTTTTGACTATCTGCATCATTTGAATCACTCGTTTCACATTTTTTCCTTTTCCTACTATTGCCGTTATTGCTCAACTTATACAACTAAGAGTCCCCTTTGAACAAGGGGACTCTTTTTAATTACCTTTGCAAACGTAATTCCTGCATATTGCCATTGTGCCAATATCTTTTTTCTCTCGTAAAGCGAAACGGCCGGCTGGATCTTGAACGGCCAGTTGTCCTTGATCTCCTGCTTCTTCTTGAACGGCGAGAACTTCTTGACCTTCTGCTTCTTCGCGATCGGCGGCTGCCTCTTGACCTTCTGCTTCTACGCGAACGGCCAGATGTTCTTGATCTTCTGCTGCGGCGCGACCGGCGGGATCTCTTGGATCGGCAGCTTCTTCGTGACCTGCGTGAACCTCTTGATCTTTTGCTTCTATGTGATTTGCGTGAACCTCTTGATCCTCTGCTCCTGTGAGTTCCGCGAGATCTGCCTGTTCCTCTAGTTCTCCGACTTCTTCGGGAATGCCCTGTGCTGCGTGACCTTCTGCTTGTTCGCCTGCATCTTGAAGTCCGTTTGTTCGATGTTGGCTCTTGATACAAGAAATCATCCAAACCGGCTTCCTGCAAGCCAGCTACAGCACTTTCAATATCATCTTGGTGTAAATTCACCATATCATAGCCCTCCTTTATTGTATTGAAAAGGTGTTGAATCAAAAATTCAATCCCTGTTCCGTACTACAAAGTACGTGTTTATAGTTCATTTTGCCTAGACAAGTGTACCTTTTTGGAAAAAATATACGGATGTCTAGGGTTACCAGTACAAATTCTGCAACATAGGAATAACTAAAAGAGTAAAGGAGCCTGCTAGATGTCGATTCCTCAATACTATTTATATATTCATCCTATGGATTTGAAAGAATTGAAGTCAGATATCTGGATTGATGAACCTGTTCCAGCATCTTTGAAATACGGAAAGAAGAAGGTTGAAATTGATCTTGCCTATCGGGGGTCTCATATTCGAAAATTCAAGAAAAAATCGTATCATATTACCTTTTACAAACCAAAGGTGTTTACTGGAGTCCATGAGATCCATCTAAATGCTGAATATAAAGATCCATCACTCATCAGGAATAAACTCTCCCTCGATTTTTTTGCTGATATCGGTACATTGTCCCCTGCTTCCCAGCATGTTCAACTTTTTATAAACGGCCATAACGAAGGAGTCTATTTACTGCTGGAGTCTGTTGACGAATACTTTTTAAAAAAAAGAAACCTGCCAAACGGTTCCATTTTTTATGCGGTAGATGATGATGCAAATTTTTCTTTGATCAGCCCGATTGAAAAAACTACAAAGAATCAGCTCGACTCGGGATATGAGCGAAAAGTTGGCCAGCAGAACGACTCGCAAAAACTAGCCAATTTTGTTTATAAATTAAACACCGCTACAAAAGCTGAATTTGAACATGTAATTCAAAAGCTTTTAGATATTGATAAATATTTACGCTGGCTTGCCGGTGTAGTTTGCACCCAAAACTACGATGGTTTTGTTCATAATTACGCCCTGTATCAAAATAATGAAACCGGCCTTTTTGAGATCATCCCCTGGGATTACGATGCGACTTGGGGCAGGGATATTCACGGCGATGTAATGGAGTTTGATTACGTTCGTGCCCAAGGTTTCAATACATTAACGGCTAGGCTGCTTGGTGTTTCCTCATTTCGGCGGCAGTACGGAAATATTTTAAAAGCCATTTTGGAAGAGCAGTTTACTGTTGATACGATGACAGCAAAAGTAGAAAAAATGCACAACTTGCTCCGTCCATTTGTTGCTCAGGATCCCTATATTCAGAAAAATATTGAAGCTTTTGATCAAGAACCTGAATTTATTTACCAATTTATAAGAGATAGAAACTTATATTTACGTGAGAAGCTAGTAGATTTTCTATGAATAGGCATGTGTTGAAATTTAGAATAATAGGCTTTTTCTTCAGCGCATGGGAAGATTAGGATACGTATATATGGAGTATAAATATCCCCTATGGATATATGACAAGGAGGAACATTTAGATGGAAAATAAGAAAGTTAATTCAACGGACCATTCTTCTCATTTGGACTCGTACCATTCCTTTCTTCAATCTTTAATCGGCGAGGAGGTGCAGGTGTATAAAGGCGGACCGGAATGTAAAATGGGCAAGCTTTTAGACGTCCAGTCCGATTATATTTGTGTTTATGCACAAAACAATATAATGCTACATATAAACTAGACAATAAAAAAGGAGTTTCTTAGTTGTATGTCAACCACTCGAAGAAAGTTTAACCCAGAAGAAAAAGCGCAAATTGTACTGGAAATCCTAAAGGAAGAAAAGTCAGTTTCACAGCTCGCTTCTGAGCATGGGATCCATACCAATGTCCTCAACCGGTGGAAATCCGAGGTGGTACAAAACCTCTCACAGCTGTTTGTTGATGATCGTAAAGGTATCACCAAAATGAAAAAAGAATATGAACAACAAATCAATGAACTCTACGCCGAGGTTGGTAAGTTAACCACCCAATTGTCGTGGCTTAAAAAAAAATCTGGCCTCTAACTTTACTCGTGAAGAGCGTATTGATCTCATAGAATGGGATTGCTCCGAACACTCCATCCTCGTACAAGCGGATTTACTTAATCTAAACCGCACCAGTCTTTACTATAAGCCGGTCCCTCCCTCTCCGGAGGAAATTCGCCTCAAGCACCGGATTGATGAGCTATACACAAAGCATTCTTTTCTGGGCTATCGAAAGATAGCTGCCATTATGAATCGAGAAGGGGATCTTATTCACGAAAATACAGTAAGAAAGTACATGCGAGAGATGGGTATTATGGCTATCTATCCCGGTCCGAACCTTAGCAAACGGGATCTCCAGCACCGGATCTACCCCTACCTACTTCGAGGGCTAAACATTACTCAGCCCGACCAGGTTTGGAGTGTGGATATCACGTATATCCGGATGAAGCAAGGCTGGATGTACCTCTACGCCATCATGGATTGGTATTCTCGCTTCATTGTGGATTGGCAATTGGATCAAAGCCTTGAAATCGGGTTCGTATTAGAGACTATGAGAAGGGCGCTAGCCAAACGCAAACCCGCCATTATTAACAGTGATCAAGGGAGCCACTTTACCAGCCCACAGTACACAGATTTGCTAAAGGAGAACGAAATCCGCATCAGCATGGATGGCAAAGGCCGTGCAAAGGACAACATCGTTATAGAACGGTTCTGGCGTAGCCTGAAGTACAATGAGATTTATATCAACGACTATACTAGCCCGCGAGAAACGAGGCAAGGTGTGGAACGCTATATCCATCTACACAACCACTACTTACCACACCAGTCATTGGATAACCATACACCAGCTGCTGTGTATAACCGGGATGTTGTACTGTTATCCACATGTGAATAACAGTAGCGGTGTTCGTCAAGAAAGTTGTCTTATATTTATATCTAAACTTAAAAAATCCTACCGCGCTTCGCTTGCTGCCCTCTTCATAAAAGATTCGTTCTAACGAACCAATCTTTTATGAAGAGGATGAAATTTTACCAACATTTCAGCGCTTTGGGGTGATCTTGGGTGTAGGAGGAAACCATTTCTCCCACGCCTTCGCTTATACTATGTCCTCCACCTGTGGACAATGTCTAATTGGCGCTATTCCCCTCAATTTCCATACAGGAAGAGGAGATCAAGACCTTTGTATTATAGAAATATCTAAGTAATTAATCTTGTATACACCTTAATTTTTCAAAAAAACTGTCTTGACTTCTTGTAGCAC
>NZ_JBNWEO010000011.1:0-359047 GCF_050496765.1 Neobacillus sp. SM06 | reverse complement strand
AACCGTCAAGTGAAAATGAACACTTTTTGCTAATTAATTTTGGACACTTTTTCGCCCAAAAATTGAAGAACGATGTTTCATACGATAACTTTCTTCTTCTTTAAAATGGATCACTTCTGCTCGATGGATGAGTCTATCTAAAATAGCTGTAGTAATGCCAGGATCCCCTAATAATTCGCCCCATTCCTGAGGGCTTTTGTTTGATGTTATAATGACGGAGGCTCGATCGTACAAGTCATTAATCAAATGAAATAACAGATTAGCTTCCCGAGTGTCCATCGCCATGTACATCAAGTCATCAATAATGACCAAATGGGAGTCTCTAATTCGTTTCATCCTTGTCTGTGACTTTCTTGTAAATTCCTCCGTTTTCAATGTGTGTATTAATTCCCCCATTGAGATAAAGGATACTTTATATCCTTGATGAATAGCCTCTATTCCTAGTGCCGTCGAGAGGAGGGTTTTTCCCACCCCTGTCGGCCTAGAAGTATAAGGTTGTACAGTTGATCAATCCAAGTGAATTCCTGTAATTGATTAATTTGCTTCATGCTTAGGGATTGTTGCTCATTGACGTTAAATGCATCAATTGTTTTATAAAAAGGAAACCCTGCCCACTTTAATCGCTTTTCAATTTGCTTCTCATCACGACGCTTTTGCTCATAAGCCGTCAGGTGCTCGACAAACATCCTGTATGTCCAATCCTCCGATTCGGCTTGGGAAATTAGCGTAGGAAGATAGGTGGCGCTTTCCGACCACCTTAATGAACATAAACGTTGTTGCAGTTGTTCTAGAGACAAGCTCAATTGGGTATACCTCCTTGTAAAATCGCAAAATAGTCATTCATATCTCGAATCTTTGGTTTCGTTAATAGGACGGATTTATCAGCTGCTTCCAAAGGCTTTATCGGGGCTTTTTCTGGCTCGGCTTGTGCACTGTCCTCTTGGCGCTGTCGTTTAACATATAGGATAATATCACTAAATTCAGTCGCACTATACAAGCCTCTATCCATACACTCCTTTAAAGCCTCGCATGCAAACTCTGGAGCCGTTTTAATCGCTTTTGATATAAGCTGAAGCTGATCCCGAATATATCGCGGATATCTACTATGGACTTCAGTTAGAAATTCATGTGCGAGCTCAACTTCTTCAAATTGCTTAGAAACACTCGCGATGTAAGCAGGAATACCTTTGGTTCGGTCTCGTTTATGTTGGCGGTCTTGGATCAATCTGCCCTTTTCTTGACAAATAATATGATCCGCAATCACAGACCCTTCCTTTTCCTCTCGAACAAGGAGATGGCTCTCATCCGTCACTTCTATATAAACATCTTTATCTTTCTTATAGGTTCCGAGAGGAACAGAGTAGCGATTTGACAAGTAGAGAATGGTGTTGTCCTTACGAACGGTTCTTGTTATACTTGAATCAACGTTTGAAAGTACAATTTCTTTAGTGACTAGTCGTAAGTGTTGTTTTTCTATGGCAAACACTTCGACTGGTCTTTTTTTGGTTGTATTGTGAACTTTACCATTCCCCGTCCTTTCTAGCCAGGCGATACACTGTTCATTCCACTGATCGATCCCACCGAATACCCGATTTTTAGCGAAGTTTTTCTTTATAAATCCAACTACATTCTCAATCCGACCTTTACTTTCAGGGTCCGCTTTCCGACAGACGTGGAGGACTAATTTTCTTTCTTCACGGTAAGCTTGAAATTCTCCCGTAAGTATTAAATCACCTGAATTCTCACTGACTACCATGAGAGAATCCTGATCATAAACAAGTTCATGTGGAATGCCTCCATAAAACTGAAAGGCGCTCTCATGCGTTCGAATAACATCTTTCGTTGTGAATGGCCTGTCCAGCCATTCGACGTACTTAAAACGAGAATGTGACAACACAAAGCTAATGAAATATAACTTAATCTCCTTTCCTTCCGGTGTTTTTTGTACGGTTTGGCCAAAGTCGACCTGCGCCTGTCTTCCCATTGGTGGATCTGGAATGGCTTCATAGACCCGCTTTTCTTCGACTTTAGGAATATTGTATTTCTCACGTAATCCTTTAACGTAGCCACGCACTGTACTCTCGCCAATTTGTAATGTCGGATTCTCTTCTCGTAACCAATCATGGATTTGGGAAGAAGAGAGATCAGGGTGCTCGCTTAACCATGTGTGAATGAGCATTTCATAAGGATCCAATTTTTTATACCTCGTTTTTGTAGATGCCATCCATGCACTCATTTCCTCTGGTGATTTCTCAAGGTATTTATACACGGTAGTCCTAGAGATCCCTAATTTTCTAGCAATTCTTCTCACCCTAAATCCTTGCTGCTTTAATTGATAAATTTCCATATACACTTTCCACTTTTCCACCTTTCAACTTCCCTCCACCTGAATTGATAGTCTAATAACCTATCATATTATACAGGTTTATGGGAAAACATTTAATAGTATGGGGAAGGTGAGCGCGAGCATTGAAAAGGGTGCCGCCCCTCCCCGGGGCGGCACCCTTTTCAATGCCAAATCCCCTAAGCCCCTAGGTTAAAAAGTGTCCATTTTTATCTAGCGGAAACTGTCTACTTTAGTATAGCAGTTACAGAAGCCTAATTACTTTAATGATTAGGTTTTTTTGTTTTGAAATTAAAGAGTTATAAATCCCGTTAGATTCTTATTTTGTTGGATGATTACTCTCCCTCTATAAATAACTAGTCAATTAATATGAAAATCACCCCTGAAATCAGTGTTGCTATGAATAGGTCTATATAGCTTAGCATCGATTTTTAATGGAAAAACTAAACAAACTACTAAGAATAGACTAGCCTATTATGCTATGATGAAAAAATAGAGGTGGTTTTCGTGATTTATATTGGTGTAACAGGCTGGGGAGATCATGATAGCTTGTATCCAAATCGAACGGCGCCGCGCGATAAACTTAAGGAGTATGGCAGCCATTTTCCGATTGTCGAAGTGGACGCGGCCTTTTATGCGGTTCAGCCACAGCGAAATGCTGTTAAATGGGTGGCTGAGACACCTGACCATTTTCAATTTATCGTCAAGGCCTATCAGGGCATGACAGGGCATCAGCGCGGAGAAATTCCTTTTGCTTCAAAACAGGAAATGGTTGCGGCCTTTAAGGAATCCCTGAAGCCTTACCTTGACAATAATAAATTGGCCATGGTACTGTTCCAGTTTCCACCATGGTTTGATTGTAAACGAGAAAATATTGATTATGTGCGCTGGGTTAAAAAAGAGATGATTGGCATTCCGTGTGCTCTTGAGTTTCGCCATCAATCCTGGTACTCAGCATCCTTACGAAAAAAAACAATTGATTTCCTCAAATAGGAGAAATGGATCCATACAATTTGCGATGAACCGCAATCAGGTCAAGGCTCGATTCCAATCGTGCCGGACGTGACCAGTCCGGAAAAAGTATTGGTTCGTTTTCATGGGCGCAATGTGCATGGCTGGCAAAAGAAAAAAGATGAAAACTGGCGTGAAGTCCGCTATTTGTACCGCTATAATAGAGTAGAGCTGCTGGCGTGGGCACAGATAGTACGAAAACTTGCAGAAGAGTGCACAAATGTGTTTGTCCTTTTTAACGGATTTCCGAAAGAAGTCTCCCATCCTCAAGGAATGTGAAGGGCGATAGCCCAATGAGTAGGTGGGAGATGAATTTCGATTGGCGATAGCCAAAACTTTCCTCACTATGTTACAATAGGAACAAACGTTCCTTGTTTGTGAGGTGAATGGATATGACCAAGCAAAATAAAGCCTTCAAATTTCGATTGTTGCCAAATAAAGAACAGGCAGTGTTATTAGCCAAAACATTCGGCTGTGTTCGCTTTGTCTATAACAAGATGTTAGCTGAACGCAAGGAAACCTATGCGAAGTTCAAAGACGATAAAGAAGCACTTAAAAAACAAAAGTTCCCGACTCCTGCCAAATACAAAGATGAATTTCCATTTCTAAAAGAAATGGATTCGCTAGCTTTAGCGAACGCACAAATCAATTTGCAGACGGCTTACAAGAATTTCTTTGAAGGAAATGCAGAATTTCCAAAGTTCAAGAACCGCAAAGCAAAACAATCCTACACAACTAACTTAGTCAATGGAAACATCGAATTGAAAAACGGTCATATCAAACTCCCAAAACTAAAACTTGTAAAAATCAAACAGCATAGAGAAATCCCTGTGAACTACAAACTGAAATCCTGTACCCTTTCCAAAACGAAGTCAGGAAACTAGTATGTGTCTGTGCTTACAGAATACGAAAAAGAGATACAACCTAAAAAATAGAAAATGTCGTTGGACTAGATTTTGCTATGGCTGAATTATACGTAAGCAGCGAAAATGAGAAAGCCAATTATCCTCGCTATTTTCGTGTTATGTCAGAAAAGTTAGCAAAAGCACAACGGATTCTGTCTAAACGTATGAAAGGTTCTGCACGTTGGAACAAGCAACGCCTTGTAGTCGCTAAGTTACACGAAAAAGTAGCAAACCAACGCATGAATTTCCTTCACCACAAATCAAAAGAATTAGCTTTTACCTTTGATGCTGTCGTGATTGAGGACTTGAACATGAAAGGAATGTCACAAGCCCTTCACTTTGGAAAAAGTGTTTACGACAATGGCTGCGGTATGTTTACCACTTTCTTAGCGTACAAACTAAAAGAACAAGGAAAACAGCTTGTGAAAATTGATAAGTGGTTTCCTTCGACAAAGAAGTGTTCTTGTTGTGGTGCAGAAAAGCCTATGTCGTTATCTGAACGCACCTGCCATTGTTCATGTGGTTACGTGGCAGATCGTGACTATAATTCAGCCATCAATATTAAAAATAAAGGTATACGCTTATTGACGTTATCATAGAAACAAAACTCTTGGAACAAGAGGGTTAGCTCGGTCAGTTTTCGTTGGCTAGTAAAAGCAACGATAAGTCGAGAAGCCCCCACTTCAAGCGACCCGTAAGGGTGGTAAGTGGTGAGAGTAGTTCACTAATAACTCAGGCGGTGACGCCGCCGATAATGCAAAGGAAATGATTCAATTGTTAAACATAGAATATGAAGGTTTGGCTCCAAAACAGCTGGATTTATTTTGATAAAGGGGGAAGTAACAGAATGGAATGGATTGTCTTACTCGTAATTGGCATCGCAGCAAGCTCGCTCGGATCACTGATCGGCCTTGGTGGTGGGATTATTGTCGTTCCAGCGCTGCTCTATTTAGGAACGCTTCCTTCTTTTTCAGCGGTGACGCCGCAGGTTGCAGTCGGCACTTCGCTGTTTACGATGATTTTCACTGGATTGTCGTCAACACTCGCTTATATGAAACACAAAACCGTTGATTATAAAAGCGGCCTTATTTTTCTGGTTGGCAGCGGCCCCGGCAGTATTCTCGGCGCATGGGTAACCGAAAAACTGAATCTGCACTCATTCAGTATTTTTTTCGGACTGTTTGTTTTGTTTGTCTCGATTGTACTCGTATTGAAGGATAAGCTAAAGCCAATTCCCTACCGAAAAGACCGGGGGATTGTTCGGACATTTACCGATAATACCGGAAAACCGTTTGAATATGGCTACAGTGTTCTGGCGGGAGTTGTGATTTCTTTTATTGTTGGGTTTTTGTCGGGGATTTTAGGTGTCGGCGGTGGTTCGCTCATGGTACCGACAATGATTTTGCTCTTTTTCTTCCCGCCGCATGTGGCGGTGGCTACTTCGATGTTCATGATTTTGCCAACATCGATCCTTAGCTCGATTACCCATGTGGCGCTTGGAAATGTTCAATGGCTCTACGCACTTGCTTTGATTCCGGGAGCTTGGATTGGCGCGAAGGTCGGCGTTTATTTGAATTCAAAATTAAAAAGCACTACCATTGTTCTGCTTTTGAGAGCAGTTTTGATCATCGTCGGTGTGCGCTTTGTTTATCAAGGAATAATCGGTTAAGCGTGTACCTTGAATACGAATGAAGAGAGGTGGAAAATCGTATGGAAACGATCCATATTTACCATACAAACGATCTTCACAGCCATTTTGAACGCTGGCCCCGAATTCATCAATGGCTCAGCCAACATAAAAAATGGTACCAGGAAGCCGGCGATGAAGTGTTTTTGTTTGACGTCGGCGATTTTGTTGACCGCTGGCATCCACTTTCCGAAGCGACGATGGGGAAGGCCAATACAGAGCTTTTAAACAAAAGCGATTTTACGGCTGTAACGATTGGCAATAATGAAGGAATCAACCTTGCTTATGGGGATTTAGATCATTTGTACGATCAGGCAAAATTTGATGTACTCACTGCAAATCTTTATAAAGACAACCTCAACTATCCTGACTGGAACAAACCGTATAAAGTGTACAAAACGCAAAGCGGAACGAGGCTTGGGGTAATGGGTTTAACAGCTTTTTTTCCGCATTTGTATCAACTCCTTGGCTGGCACTTAACGGAGCCAATCGCCGAGCTGAGAAAGTGGATTCGTTTAGTAAGAGAAGAAGCGGACATTGTGATTCTGTTATCACATTTGGGTATTCAGAACGACGAGAAAATTGCTGCTGAATTTCCGGAAATTGATGTGATTTTAGGGGGACATACCCATCATATTTTGCAAAGTGGAAAGACAGTGAATAATGTTTTGTTGGGTGCTGCCGGAAAGTATGGAAACTTTGTTGGCGAAATGCTGCTCGTTGTGGATCAGCAACGGAAAATTGTACATAAAAAAGCCTATTTGTTCGATGTAAACGAGCTGCCGGCACCTGCAAATGAACAAGAAGAAATTGAAGCGCTGTACCAGGAAGGGAAAATGCTTTTAAGCCATAAGGTAACCGATTTGCCGTCACCGCTTGTAAGTGATCCATTTCAAAAAACGGAATTGGCAACATTGCTTTGCCGAACATTGAGAGAATGGTGTGAAGCAGATTGCGCGTTTGTGAATGCAGGTCTTTTGTTAGGTCCGCTTGAAGGGGAAGTAACTGAGTACGATTTATTAACGGTATGTCCGCACCCCATCAATCCATGCAAAATCGAATTGACGGGAAGCGAATTGGCGGAAGTTTTGGAACAAACGAAAAATCCCGATTGGCCGCCTAAACAAATCGTTGGTTTTGGCTTTAGGGGGACGGTCATGGGTATTTTTATTTATGATCAAATTGAGTTTGCTGGCGGGAGCAAAATTTTCATAAAGGGGAAAGAAATGGACCCGGAAGGCCGGTACACACTGGCACTTCCTGATATGTTCACCTTCGGTCGATTTTTTCCGCCGATTTATGAAAGCAAGCACAAAAAATACTACCTCCCTGAATTTTTGCGCGATTTAGTAAAATGGAAACTACGGGGGGAAATTTAACTTCGTTGGCATTTTCCGCTATACACCTTTTTTTCGTCCACTTCATACAGTGATAGGGAAGAAAGGGGTGCGAACATGATTGATCTTTCACCGATCGTATTGGAGGGTCACACGTTTTTAGCGGTAACGGTTAAACTGCCAAAAACAACTCTCCTTGTCGTTACAAATGATAAGGGCTATATAATGTGCGGGGCGCTTGATGTCGGACTGCTAAATGAAAAGCTAAAAGATCGGAAAATTATCGCCGGCAGAGCCGTTGGCGTGAAAACTATTGAGCAGCTCCTGAACGCACCGCTTGAGTCGGTCACAATCGAAGCCGAGTCACTTGGAATCCAAAAAGGGATGACTGGCAAAGAAGCATTAGTAAAGATGGTATAACAGCCACCTGCTATCCGGCAGGTGGCTTGTTTCACTAATCAGAATTTATATGCCTATTTCACCGGTTTTTCGGGTCAACCCGGGCATTAGCGGCTTTCCTAATGCCCAATTCACCTAATTTTCAGGGTAACCCGGTCATTAGTGGCTTACCCGCACGCCCCTCGGAAAGCGTGCACCTGGAGCGGAAATCAACAGACTAGTTGTCAGAACCAAACAAAAAAGGATCACCCAGTTTTTGCGCGGTTTTTCTTAAAATTTGTCAAAATAGGGACTAAAGTAGGTTGAAGGATTCCTTTGTCAGATGAATAATTAGGATATATGTCGTGTTTTGTAGAATGCGATGAATGGATTGAAAAGACAGGAGCATATCATGAGACTAGTTCAAACCGCGACCGTGTTAGAAGGAACCCTTCTCGGCAAAGCCATCTACAATGATAAGGGCCAGATCCTCTTAAATGAAGGGGTCAAGCTTGAGCGGAAGCTGATCAAACGGCTAATCGAGATGGGGATTCACTACATATACATAAAAGATCAAAAGACCGAAGACCTTGCCATTTGCGACCCGCTTTCAATGAAGCTTAAGAAAAAGGCAATGGATTCAATCGAGAAACATTTTCTTGAAATCGAAAGCGGCAAGGATATGTCCAATGTACTTGCACTCGAAAAAGCAGCAAAGAACTTGAAAACATTAGTGCGTGAAATTCTATTTGAAATCAAAAGCAATCAGGAACTGCTTGTCTTATTATCAGAAGTTTATACATATGACCACTATATTTTTACGCATTCTTTAAATGTGACCATGTATTCATTGGCGATCGGAATAAAACTGAACCTTCCAGAAAAAGATCTTGAAGTTCTCGGTTTAGGTGCGATTTTGCATGATGTTGGGAAAATGAAAATTCCCGAACAGATTTTGCTCAAACCGGATAAATTAACGAAAGAAGAATACGAAGAAGTCAAAAAACATGCGGAAGTAGGTTTTCAAATTTTACGAAAAATCCCGAATGTGTCGTTAATTGTGGCTCACTGTGCTTATCAGCACCATGAACGGCTCAATGGAACAGGTTATCCAAGGGGAATTAAAAGCAAGGATATTCATTATTTTGGAAAAATTATTGCGGTGGCCGATGTGTTCGATGCGGTAACGTCAAACCGGGTGTACCGTCAGGCAATGCTGCCTCATGAAGGGTTGGAAATTTTGTACTCCGGATCTGAAACATTATTTGATAAAAAAATCATCGAAGCCTTTCGTCAAGCAGTCGCGGTGTATCCGGTTGGAATTACGGTTGTTTTAAATGATGGCCGTAAAGGCGTTGTTTCCAAGCAAAACAGTGGGGTAAGCGACCGCCCGGTTGTGCGAATTATTGAAGAAAATGGCATGGAAGTAAGCCCGTACGAAATCAATTTACAGGCAGAACTGGATCTCATGATTACTGCATGCGATACAACTTTTCCAAAAAACTAAATTTTTATGCGCTAGTTCTCTCTTCTATGGCATACATATAGCTTGTAGAGGGGGGATTTTTTTTGGCAAAATTTCGCGCAAAAGTGCCGCGAAAAGGTCCGCTGCCTTTCCGCTACGTTCTCTTATTGTCCTTTGTTTTTTTCCTGCTTTCAACAGCAGCAGGACTTTGGATTGTCAACAACGGAATTGAGCCAACGCTCATGCGCTATGCTGAATTTCAAACGAAAAATATCGCATCAGAAGTCATTAACCGGGCAATAAAAAAAGAAACGACGAACATTGATGAAATTATCACGGTCACCCCAAGCAGCGATGGAAAGGTGTCCGCCGTCAAATTAAAAACCGAAGTTGTAACCCGTCTTTTGGCAAATACAGTTGATCAAATCCAAAAAAATCTTCGTGCAGCAGAAAAAGGCGATTTATCAGCAATTGCCGCGATTACCAATACGGATATAGAGCTTGATCAATCAAAAACCAAAAACGGAATTGTCTGGTATGTTCCATTGGGGCAGGCAACCAATAGTGCTTTGCTTGGAAACTTGGGTCCCAAAATCCCCATTCGCTTTCAAGCGGTTGGCAATGTGCAGCCGGATATCAAGATGAATGCAAAACCGATGGGAATCAACAATACATGGATTGAAGTGTCACTGCAATTAAACGTAGCTGTTCAAATTATTACCCCGTTTGCAACAAAAATGACAGAGTTGAAGCAAACAGTGCCAGTCGGAGCCGGCCTTATCCCAGGCGATGTCCCGCAATATTTTAATGGCGGCAGCGGATCAACTCCAGCGATCCAATTGCCGCCAAAAAAATAAGGACTGCGAATGAGCCAGTCCTTATTTTTTTCTGATCTGCATTCTTTCTTGTCTTTCCCACATTCTGAGGTGTGGGTAAGGATCAAAAGACCATTCGGTATAACCGTTGTCTTTGTACATGCCATAATGCAGATGGGGCGGGAATTTGCCAGAGGTTCCGGGCGGTCCGTAACCGGAGCTCCCGACACCGCCGATCACTGTTCCCGGTTCGACAATTTGACCCACTTTTAGATCTTTCGCAAAACCACTAAGATGGGCAAAATAATGATACGTATTGTTTATGTCGCGAATACCGACCCGCCAGCCGCCGTAGCGGTTCCAGCCTTTCATTTCAACAATGCCGTAATTGGTTGCCCGAACGGGTACCCCATAGCCGGCAAAAATATCGGTTCCTTCATGAATTCTCCGTCCACCCCAGCCGCGGGCATCACCCCAGGTCGTCCGGTAACTGTGATTGGACCGGATCGGCACCGGAAAGGCATGTCCGTCTAAATCAAGCCGTCCGAAGTGCTTGTACACTTTCGCTTTGTCATTTATAATCCTGACTGTTTTATCCCGCTTGTAATAGTTCCACAAACCGATTTTTAAATTCTCGTGGTCGGCTCCAAAGGAAAGGAGGTAATTGGCCATTGAAAACAATACATCTTCATCCGATTGGATATCCGCTTTGCCATCGCCATCGCCGTCAGCGCCGATCCCGTTAAAAAACTGAATCGTTGCCGGGTTTTGATCTGTGCGGTTTGGATTGGTGATTCCGCACCATTCTTCAGGGGTAAAATAAATGCCGGTCACACCCTTGGGTTCTGGCAAATCCTTGCGAACTTGGCGGATATTTCGCTCATATTGGTCAATTGCCGCTAAATAATACCATGGAATTTGGGTAACGGTTTCCACTTTTTTATAAAGTTCCATTCTTTTTTGGTATGGATCAGAGCTTTCGGCATCCACTCTGATCTCAAGCGGACTGATAAGGAACAGAAAAGTACATATAAGTAAAAAGACCCGCACGCGAATCCTCCCTTCAAGAACTAAACTTACATCTGTAGTTTATGAGTTCAGAACTTTTTCATTATGGTTAATAAATGGTAAAAAGATGTCTTTGGCTTGTCGATCGTTAGCCAGTATGATAAAGTGACAAGGGAAGAAACTCATTACATAACACTTTTTTGGGGATCTTACAAAAGAATGGGGTGGAAAAATGAGCAAGAATGAATATGTAAGAAAACCGGATTGGTTGAAAATAAAACTGAACACAAATGAGCATTACACCGGCTTGAAAAAAATGATGCGGGAAAAAAGTCTTCATACCGTCTGTGAGGAAGCAAGATGTCCCAATATTCATGAATGCTGGGCGGAAAGAAGAACGGCCACATTTATGATCCTCGGGGATATTTGTACGCGGGCCTGCCGGTTTTGCGCGGTAAAGACCGGACTGCCAACCGAACTGGACTGGAAAGAACCTGAGCGCGTTGCCGATTCAGTACAATTGATGAATTTAAAACATGTCGTTGTCACCGCTGTATCGCGCGATGATTTAAAAGACGGCGGAGCGGCAATTTTTGCAGAAACGATCCGGGCCATTCGCCGCAAGAACCCGTTTACAAGTATTGAAGTTCTACCTTCCGATATGGGCGGAGTAGAAGAAAACTTGCGCGTTTTAATGGAGGCCAAACCGGACATTTTAAATCATAATATTGAAACGGTACGCCGCCTGACGCCAAGAGTGAGAGCACGGGCACAATATGACCGCTCACTTGAATTCCTGCGCCGTGCAAAAGAAATGAACCCCACGATTCCGACAAAGTCCAGCTTAATGATCGGACTTGGGGAAACGAAGGAAGAAATCCTTCAAGTAATGGATGATTTAAGAGCCAATCATGTTGATATTATGACCATTGGCCAATATTTACAGCCGACGAAAAAGCATTTAAAGGTAGAAAAATACTACAGCCCTGCAGAATTTGAAGAATTGCGGCAAATTGCTTTATCAAAAGGCTTCAGCCATTGTGAAGCAGGACCGCTTGTCCGTTCATCCTATCATGCCGATGAGCAAGTAAATGCCGCGGCAAAACATAAACAAATGCTCGGCGATCAAAAAATTCAAGAGGCTTAAGAACAAAGGGAGCAAGCGCGATTCATGCAACGACTAGCCTCCTTGTGAAAGTTTGCAAATTTCTTGAGGATTAAAAAGAGTTCAGCTTTTTGCTGAACTCTTTTTAGATGATCGGTTATAATGGAGATAAAAGTGCCTGGGTAAAAGAGGTGGATGATGGTTACGGTAAACAATATACACTATGAGTTAGTGGAAAATGAACGAAATGGGTACAATGAAGAAGCGTTTCTGGGGCGCTATAGCGATATATTGTCAAGATATGATTATATTGTCGGCGATTGGGGCTACGGGCAGCTCCGCTTAAAAGGCTTTTTTGATGATCAAAACCAAAAAGCCTCCTTTGATACAAAAATCAGCACATTGAAAGAATATTTGTATGAATACTGCAATTTTGGCTGTGCCTATTTTGTTTTGAAAAAAATAAAAAAATAAGATTTTGGGACCAGAATTCAAAAACTTCTGGTCCTTTTCAATGAATGGGGAAGGAGCTACGATAGAAAATCGAGCCTAAATCTAAATTACTTCTTGTAAAAAGGAACGCAATTCGGCTGCATCCGCTTCGTTGAGCTCGAAAGCATATTCCAAATATCCTTCTTCCTCCAAGTCGTCATGACCAATAATCGCAAACCGGTTGCTCTGCATGTTCAAAACAAGCTGTTTCCCGTAGTGGCGATTTGATTGAATCAATGCCAGATCAAAGCGCTCGTTTTCACCAACAAAGCTGACAAATCTCGTTCTCGTATCCTCGGTATCATCGTATAAAAAAAAGCGTTCGCTCAAATCAATCTCTCCTTTTTTGATTTCTTCTCTATCATATCAAATGCTGTTCCTCGCTAAAACCACCATTGAAAAAAAGAATTCAACGTGAATTTTATCGATTTTTACATAACGAAAATACGAATTTTGTCAATTTGTGATACAATAGAAATAGATTTCCTACGTTGGCTTCTGAGAGGGATGAATGGAATGGTTCGTCATTACATCGATCAATTCAACAGCAAACTGAAATGGTTAAAACTTGTCTATCCTTGGTCATCCATCAAGTTCTTCCCGCCTCAGTTTATTTTAAGAGATCCAGTTGTGGAAGGCGTAAAAGCGGCTTTTCAGGAAAATCACGAAGCAGCCGTGATCGTCTTTACGATCAAAAATATCAAAGAATTAACCGCTTATTTCCCTCGATACATGAATGATTTAAAAAAATATTTTCAAATGTCCGTTCAGCAAGGAGTACCAGTTGAAGATATTATTGCTTTGCATGATTATTACAGTGAAGGGATCACACTGCTCGTAAAAGTCCATGATGACCGGCGCGGAATCTCACAAATTGATGTGCTGATCAATACCATTATGGAAATCGTGAAACAAAAGCTTGCTGTTCAGTATACAGCGATTCCGATTCAACTTGAGACTGGCTATATGTTTATTGAAAGGAAGCTCGATTCACTTTCAGATGCTGTGGCAAGAGCCTATAAACAAGCCACCGAAATGGCCGAAAAGAAAGTTAAATCAGGATTTAATGAAATGCTTTATTTGCTAAGAAAACTCGTGTCCGAAAAAGACATCAAACTATTGGCACAGCCCATTATAGATGTAGCGACAAACGAAATCAGGGCGTGGGAAATACTAACAAGAGGGCCGAGCGGGACAGTGCTGGAAAACCCGCTGTCACTCTTCTCGATTGCAAGGCAGACGGGTTTGCTGTACGAGCTTGAAATGATTGTAATTGAAAAGGCGCTGGAACAAATGACAGAAGCTAAATGCCAGCACGATGTTTTTGTGAATTGCACGCCCCTCACCCTTGGAAATATCCGCTTCGTCCAAGATTTGAAAAAAATAATGGCGCGGTACAAAACCATATTGCCCACCCAGATTACATTTGAAGTGACCGAACGGGATTCGATCGAAGAATTAAAAGATTTCAGTTATACGATTAAATTGCTGAGGGTGATGGGGTTTCGCATTGCGGTTGATGACACCGGGGCCGGGTATGCCAGCTTGAACACCATTAGCGAAATTTTGCCGGAAATTATCAAAATTGACCGTTCAGTGATTGAAAATATTGATAAAAACACCGTGAAAGAGTCCATGCTAAAAGGGTTGCTGCTTGTCGCAAAAGAGGCGGGATCGCTCGTTGTTGCCGAGGGAATTGAAAGCGAAGCGGAGGCCTCCGTTCTTTCGCGCCACAATGTCGACTTGGCACAAGGCTATTTTTACGCTCGGCCTGCTTCGCTGATCCAAAGCATGGCAACGTAATTTTTTTGCCAAAAGGAGATGATTGGCTTTGTATTTTGTTGACCGTGAAAAAATGGAAACAACACTTGTCTATCTTGAAAAGCAAATTGACCTTTTTTTAAAAACGGAGAATTGGTCAACGTTGATTGAAAAAGCAGCACTTGAGCGAATGGTACATATGATGATTGAGTCGGTTTTAGACGTCGGCAACGCAGTGATTGACGGCTTTATTATGAGAGATCCTGGAAGCTACGATGACATTATTGATATTTTGACGGATGAACAGGTTATCTCGGAAGAAACGGGGCAGAGCTTAAAGCGGCTGATCCCCTACCGGAAAATACTTGTGCAACTGTATACAGAAGTGAATCATGAAGAATTGCGGCGGGAATGTTCAAACCATCTTCAAGCTGTTGCCGTTTTTCCAAAAAACATCCGCGACTACTTAACGAACGAATTGGGGCCTGTTTCGGCTTTTAAAAAGTAGCTGCCTTTACGGAAGGGACCGCAAGAAACGAGCGGTCTCCTTTCGTGTTTCGGGTAGGATATAGAAGAGGTGTATAAATAAATGAAAGACTATAAAGGGTATTTGATTGATTTAGATGGGACGATGTATAGAGGTTCAGAGCGGATTGAAGCCGCGAGTGATTTTGTCAAACGGCTTCGCAACAAACAGATTCCCTACTTGTTTGTCACGAACAATTCTTCAAGAACGCCGGAACAGGTGGCGGAAAAATTGCGCCAGTTTGATATTCCTTGTGAAGCGGAACTCGTTTTTACCACGAGTCAAGCGACGGCAAACTATATATATGAGCGAAAAAGTGATGCCTCGATCTACGTGATCGGGGAAGAAGGCATTCAAACAGCTTTAAAAGAAAAAGGTTTTTCATTTGCAAAAGAACATGCTGATTATGTTGTAATGGGAATTGACAGGGAAATCAATTATGAAAAATTAGCAGTGGCAGCACTTGCCGTTCGCAATGGCGCCGTGTTTATTTCAACGAACGGAGATATTGCCTTGCCGACGGAACGGGGGCTCCTTCCGGGAAATGGTTCACTGACATCGGTTATTGCCGTGACAACGCAAACCGAGCCGATTTTTATCGGAAAGCCGGAAAGCATCATTATGGAACAAGCGCTTAAAGTTCTTGGAATGGCCAAGGAAGATACCCTAATGGTTGGCGACAATTATGACACCGACATTCTTGCGGGCCTGAACGCAGGGATGGATACCCTCCTTGTCCACACAGGGGTGACAACAAAAGAATTGCTCAAAGGCTATGACCGAAAGCCATCCTATGTAGTAGATTCACTGGATGAATGGAGGCTGTAAAGAAAACAGGCTGAATCCTTATAAAGATTCAGCCTGTTTTGCTTATTCAGCCTTTGCAGCACGGTGTGCCAGTCTGCTGGATGCTGCCGCAGCAATCGCTCCAACTAAATCATCTAAAAAAGTGTGGCACTCACCTGTTGATTTATCATTTAAATGGTGCAAAATTCCCGGTTTTTGCTTATCAATATAGCCGTAATTGGTAAACCCGATGGAGCCGTACACATTTACAATTGAAAAGGCCAGAATCTCATCTACGCCATACAAGCTTTCATCTGTTGCAATGATCGATTGCAGCGGTTCTTCAAGAAGACCCTTTTCAGCGAGGATATCCAGTTGGATTCCTGTAATAATCGCATTTTGAACTTCCCGTTTTGAAAGGACGCGCTCCACATTCGTTATGCAATCGTCCATTGTTAAGTTCTCATGGTATTTTTCCTGCAAATAATAAACAAGGCTGGCGATATCCTGAATCGTCACCCCTCGCTCTTTCAACCATTTGCGGGCCGTTTCCTCGATAATATCTACTTTCTTGCTTTCCGCCATGATTTCTTCTCACCTTTTCTTTTGATTTTCACAGTTCAAACCCCTTTTTCTTAAAATATGCAGCCAGTATAAAAAAGGAACAAAAATACCATGTTTTCTTTTTCAAGGATTAGCGTTTCCGTTATCCTTTTCCTTATACTTTAAAAAGCGATGGTCACATATAAATGTCTTAAGGGATTGAAGGAAAGGGGGAAAAAACATGCTGCAAACAATGCTTGAAAAAGAGTACGGAATTAAAGTAGATGGTTCAATTCAGCTTGATTCATACGAAGCTTTACGAGGAAACGGGTGGCTGTACTTTCCGGCAACAGCCGAGCACTATCAGGAGGAAGATTTAATTGAATTGGGGAAAATTGCCGAACACTTACGAAATTTTGGCGATCGCCATGTCCCTGTCTTTGTACCCACAAAAGAAGGGAAATACTTAACAACATGGGAAAACAAGAACTACTGTGTGTTGGCAAGCCGGCAGACAGAACGGAGAAACTCCATGAAACTCGGGCGTAAATTAGCTAAATTTCATGAACGGGGAAGAAGAATTCCCTTTCTGATTGAGCGATCCAAGCGGATTGGCCAATGGAAAGAGCTATGGGTAAAGCGGCTTGAGCAAATGGAAAAAGTATGGAATGGACTTCTCTTTCAAACACCGGAAGATGAATTTGAACGCATGTTTGTTGAATCGTTTCCGTATTATTTGGGGTTGACGGAAAATGCCATTCAATTTTTAGTTGATACGGAAATCGATGATGACCCTACGGAAGTTGACAATGGAACCGTCTGCCATGAACGTTTCTCGAAAAAATCATGGGGTCAAGAATTTTTATTGAAAAATCCGTTTGATTGGGTATTTGATCATCGCAGCCGTGACTTAGCCGAATGGACAAGAGAGCGCTACTTTTATAATATCCAAACCTATGAACCCGAAGTAAAACGATTTTTTGAAGAGTATCAATCGATAGCACCACTATCTTCTTTTTCATGGAAGTTATTGTACGCGCGAATCATGTTTCCGCTTCACTATTTTGAATGCGTTGAACAATATTATTTGACCCGCTCTGAACAGAACAAAAAGCTTCTCGAAGAACAATTGATGAAAATTCTTCGGCAATCAAAGGAGTATGAGCGGTTTTTAGGAAATTTTTTTTATCTTGTGGGAGCACCAGTGAAGAAATTCAACTTGTCAATTCCAGAATGGCTGTATACGGTTCGCTAACGGATTGTGGTAAAATAATGAAAAAGCAGTTCGTGTAGAAAGGAAATCTCGCATGAAACCGACTATTTTTATTACCAGAAAGCTGCCAGAAGCGGTTATTCAACCGCTAAAAGAAAAATATGAAGTAACCATGTGGAACCGTGACGTTCAAGCGGTGCCAAGAGAACGATTAATCAACGAGGCACAGCGGGCAGATGCCCTCTTAACCATGTTATCCGACCGGATTGATGAAACTTTATTGGAGACGGCAAGAGAGTTGAAAGTGATTGCCAATATGGCTGTAGGGTTTGATAATATCGATCTAGCTGCTGCAAGCAAAAGAGGGATTGCCGTGTGCAACACTCCGGAAGTTTTAACAGATACCACGGCCGATCTTACGTTTGCGCTGTTATTAGCCACGGCCAGAAGGATTGTCGAAGCAGCAGAAATGGTAAAACAGGACAAATGGAGAGGCTGGAGTCCATTGTTGTTGGCCGGCCAGGATGTTCACCATAAAACGATTGGAATCGTCGGGATGGGGAAAATTGGCGAAGCAGTTGCCAAACGGGCTTCAGGTTTTGAGATGAGGATTTTGTATCATAACCGGACAAGGAAGCCGGAAGTCGAGAAACAGCTTGGCGCATGCTACGCCTCTTTTGAGGAATTGGTGGAGAAGGCTGATTTCGTTGTTTGTTTGACACCGCTTACTGCTGAAACAAGGAATTTATTCACATTGGAAGTTTTTCAAAAAATGAAAAAGACGGCGGTTTTTATAAACGTTGGCAGGGGGCCAGTTGTCGATGAGCAGGCATTGTACGAAGCTCTTGAAACAGGTGAAATAGCCGGAGCTGGTCTTGACGTTTTTGCAAGTGAGCCGATTGGCGCTGATCATCCGCTGCTAAAACTGACAAATGTCGTCGCTCTTCCGCATATCGGTAGCTCAAGTATTGACACTCGGACAGCGATGATGGACTTATGCGTTAAAAACATCGATGCGGTTTTAAGTGGAAGAAGGCCGCCTACACTCGTTAATCAAGATTGGGTGACAAAGGGCATTGTACAATAAAAGAAAACTCGCCGTTAAATGGCGAGTTTTCTTTTAAAACACTTGCTCCACTTCAAGAACGCCGGGAACTTCCTCTAAAAGAGCGCGCTCAATTCCAGCTTTTAGTGTGATCGTGGAGCTTGGGCAGCTGCCACATGCACCAAGGAGACGAAGTTTTACAATGCCATCCTCAACATCAACTAATTCACAATCTCCGCCATCGCGAAGAAGAAACGGGCGCAATTTATCTAATACTTCTTGGACTTGTTCTTTCATTTCTAAATCGTTCATCATAATCGACTCCTTTCCTATCCTTTATTATAATGTCACCGTATGGAAAAATCCATTGTGATAGAATGGAAATGTGCTGATTTATAACATTTTCTTAGTATTAAACAGAATAATATTATAAAATAAAAGAAAAACGAGGAATCAAACATGAGCGAAAGTCAAGGAATTGAAATTGTTGTTTATGGCGCCGAAGAAATTTGCCAAAGCTGTGTAAGGATGCCCTCTTCCAAGGAAACGTTGGAATGGTTGCAAGCCGCGATTACAAGAAAATTTCCAAACCAGCCATTTGTTCTAACGTATGTGGATCTTTTTAATCCACCTGTTGATAAGACAAAAGAAAAATTCGCAAAAAAAGTGCTGGAAGAGGAAATGTTTTATCCTGTTGTTGTTATCAATGAACAGGTTGTAGGCGAAGGGGATCCGCGCTTAAAGACCATTTTTGCCGAAATGGAGAAATACGGCTATAAGGCAGAATCATGAAGAAAAAACCAGGTTAACCAAACGCCTGGTTTTTTCTTCATCCGCTATCAACCATTATGGTACTTGTACATCCAGAGAATGCCGGATTTCAACAGCCGGGCAACCCGTCCGGTAATCGGGCGTTCCCCCATGATGCCAAATCCATGTTTCTTACCAAGCGACCCAAGAACGCCTTTTAACTTAATCGTTGGTAATGCAGCAGGCAATTGTTCTTGATTCCAGCGCTTCTTTAACACCTCAACAATCTGAATCGCCTGCCCTTCCGCAAGCTGAGCGCTTGGAGCATGCGGCAGGCTTGCGCAATCCCCAACAAAAAAGACATGTTCATCGCTTGGCAAATGGTGAAGCGGTGTGATCACCGCTCTGCCCAATGCATCATGTTCAATATCCATTTCACGAACAATCCGATTTGCCTGAATCCCTGCGGTCCAGACAATGGCATCGCAGTGTATCGGCTCATCATGGTTATAAAGCGTTTTCTCTTCGACTTTTGTGATATTGGATTCGTTAATGATGTCAACTTGATGGTGAACAAACCATTTCTCAACGTATTTGCTTAAACGGTCGGGAAAATCCGATAAGATATGTTTGCCGCGATCAAATAGTTTTATTGTTATATCCGGCCGGCTTTCACTCAGTTCACTCGCCAGCTCAACCCCGCTAAGCCCTGCGCCGACAATACCGACCACAGAATCAGCAGGCAAATTGTTTAAAATGGTGTAGGTCTTTCTTGCTTTACGAATGTTTTGGATACTGTAGGTATATTTATCTGCACCGGGAACATTATGATATTTGTCTTCACAGCCAAGACCGATGACTAAATCGTCATAGTCAACAGCATCTCCATCGCTAAGCAAAACTTTTTTTTCCTTTAAATCGATCCGTTCAACGACCCCATAGTGAATATGAAGTCGTGGATGTTCCGGAAAGCTCACACGTACCTCTTTGTCAGAAATAGTTCCAGCAGCAAGTGCATAATACTCTGTTTTCAAACAGTGGTATGGAACACGGTCAATTAACGTAATCGATGCATTTTCGGGAAGATGGCCGGGAAGAAGTTCATTGATGATTTTCATCCCGCCGTATCCTCCACCGAGAATTACGAGCTTGTTCATTTTTGCCTTTTCCCCTTTGTTGAAGCATTTTGTCAAAAACTCTAGAAGGACGTTATTTGAAAAAAATATTATTTTCTGTGATTTCAATCCATAATGAGTATAACGAAATTGTGACAAAATAACAACATATAACGCTTACATATTGACAAATATATATAAGAAATGATATTTGACGAGATGATTAAAAAAGCGTAGGATAGTAAGTTAGTAGAGGTGAAAAGAATGTTTAAACCGATCATTGAGTTTTGTGTCAGTAATTTGGCGAGCGGTTCACAGAAAGCCAGAGAAATATTGGAACGAGATCCGAACTTGGATATCATTGAATATGGCTGTCTAAGCTATTGCGGGAAATGTGCTTCTACTTTATTTGCATTAGTGAACGGTGAAATGGTAACCGGAAATTCTCCGGAAGAGCTCGTTGAAAAGATCTATCAATTTTTGGATGAAAACCCAATGTTTTAATAGAAAAGGAACGGTTTCTAAACCGTTCCTTCAGTTTTTGCGCGAATCTCTTATTTCATGCCAGCGCTCTTTTGCCATTTCAATGATCTTTGGCTCGACAGTCTGCTTTTGACGCTCGATCACCATTGAGAAAAACTTGGTGGCTTTATCAACATCCTTGATTCGCCTTGACAATTCGCCAATCAAATAAAGGATTTTGACCTCGGAAACTTGAGAACCTTTGAAATCATCCTCCATGTAGGACTGCTCATATTCCTCTCCGGCTAATTTTAAAAAGCGCAATTCTTGCTGCTCTTCTTTCAGACTGCGATAAAACCAGGCAGTGCGAAGATACATGCCGGCTAGGAGAACATGTTTTTCTTTTTTTAAAGTTCCACAGTAAATGGCGAGTTTGTATGCTTGGATTGCTTGCTGAATCGTGCGTTCAGTACCAAAATTCCGGGGAACCCAGCGGTCTGTTACCTTTGTTTGAATCGATTCCTTTGCCCCAGGGGGAAAGTATTTTGAAAAATCATCGGAAAACGAAAAGCCGCACGCGGGGCAAACATGAATTGGATAAAGTAGCGGGTTCACTTCATCCGATTCATAAACGGGACAAAAATCCGTATCAACTTCCTTTATTTTCACAAAACGGCTGCGAACTTTCTTGCTCGTAAAAGGCTGTTTGCAAAGTAGACATTCCAGCTTTTTATCATACAATGGTTCTAATTCAGTCATTGGCCAATCTCTTTTCATAATGGAATACTTTTATTATAGCGCAAAAATTCCTAAATGACTGCTGAATCTCATGATTTGAGAACTTGATTTCAAATCATTATACTTAAAAGTAAACCAACAGGGAGGAAGTAAAATGAGCGAAGATGTGATTATTTTAACGGAAGCTGCGGCTCTTCAAATAAAAGAAATGATGAAGCATAATGAAGAAGAAGGGGCATTCCTGCGGGTTGCCGTAAAAGGCGGAGGCTGCAGCGGTTTATCGTATGGAATGGGATTCGACCATGAAATCAAGGAAGATGACCACCATTTTGAACAGCATTCGATTCCAATTATAGTGGACAAAGAAAGTGCGCCTGTTTTAAAAGGCACCAAAATTGATTACAAGCAATCGATGATGGGCGGAGGCTTCACCATCGACAATCCAAACGCCATCGCTTCCTGCGGATGCGGGTCGTCATTCCGCACGGATGCAAATGCTGGAACACCGGAGGAATGCTGAAAAAGAAGAAGGCATCCATTTTTGAAAATGGACGCCTTTTTATACACCAGAATTTATATCTTAACTTATCTCTTGACCATTGAAAGGAAAAAGCTGATTCGTGGTAAAACGGTCACTACTGGCTTCACCCGCACGCCCCCCCCCAGAAAGCGAGTGCCTGGAGGGGAAATCGACAGACTTCGTCTATCCGCTAAACTAAAAAGGACCGGGCGGTTTTTGCCCGGTTTTTCTTACTCATTATGTTAGTTAAACATCGAAGAACTGTGCACTGGCTGGATTTTTGCTTTTGGATCTATATAGGCTTTTGCGTTATTGACCGCAGTCGGTGCTTCGCCAAAGCCACAGGCGATCAGTTTCACTTTTCCGTCATATGTGCAGATATCTCCAGCAGCGTAAATTCCTGGTGTATTCGTTTCCATTTTAGAGTTTACAACGATGGCATTTTTCGCGATTTCAAGACCCCATTCTTTAATCGGACCGAGTGAAGAAACAAATCCATAGTTGCAGATGACCGCATCTACATCAATCGTTTCCTCTGTTTCACCGTCTACACTTTTTAGAACAACCTGGTTAATTTCATTGCCATCGCCAATTAATTCAGCTGGAACAAACGGTGTTTTGACATCAACTTTTGAGTTGTACAAATTTTCAACACTGTGTTCATGGGCACGGAATTTATCCCGGCGATGCACAATCGTTACCTTTTCAGCAATTGGCTCAAGCATTAAAGCCCAGTCGACCGCCGAATCGCCGCCGCCAAATACAACCACTCTTTTTCCGGCAAATTGATTTAAATCTTCAATAAAGTAATAAAGGTTTTTGTTTTCGTAATGTGCTGCTGTTTCCAACTCTAGGCGGCGCGGTTGAAATGCACCGTTTCCGGCAGTAATAATAATCGTTTTTGTATAATGAACTTCTTTATTTGTCGTTAATTTAAAGGTGCCATCTGCTTGTTTTTCAAGTTTTTCAACAGATTGTTCCAGAACAACCGCTGGCTCAAACTTGGCCATTTGCTCTTTTAAATTATTGATTAGTTCCTGGGCACGAACCTTTGGGAATCCGGCAACATCGTAAATATATTTTTCCGGATATAGAGCAGAAAGCTGTCCGCCAAGCTGCGGCAGGCTCTCGATAATTTTAACCGATGCTTGTCTCATTCCGCCGTAAAATGCGGTGAACATACCGACCGGGCCGCCACCGATAATTGTAATATCATACACTTTTTGATCTTCTTGCACTCAAATTCCCCCCATCTACATAGTTACAATTCCAACCTATATCATAACACAAAATGGCTTACATTTTCAGAATAATATTTTTAGGAAAAATAGAATTATCAGACAATACAATATTGTAAACATTTTTGTGTTAAAAATCCAACAAAAATTGCTTGAAAAAACGTGAAAAAAGGAATAAGATGATATGTGGATATATTGTGACAAAAAAAGCACACTTTTATGTCACTGTTCGTGAATTATATCACAATCTTTTCTTCTTTTTTAAAAATAATATGGCCAATTCTAGCAGAAGATAAGAAAAAAATTAAAAAGGTGGAAGTGATCACTTTGAGAAAGCCTAAGGTTGTTATTTTAGGAGCAGGGTACGGCGGTTTAATGACAACGGTTCGTCTGCAAAAGATGATTGGAGTCAATGAAGCAGATATCGTATTGGTTAATAAAAATGATTATCATTACGAAACGACATGGCTGCATGAAGCATCTGCCGGAACATTGCACCATGACCGTGTTCGCTATGATATTCGCGATGTCATTGATCGCAGCAAAGTAGAGTTTGTTGAAGACACAGCACTTGAAATTAACAGAGAAGAAAAAAAGGTTATTTTGGAAAAAGGCGAAATCAGCTATGATTATCTGGTTGTTGCCCTTGGTGGCGAGCCGGAAACATTCGGTATTAAAGGACTGAAAGAATATGCGTTTGGGATTGTAAACGTCAATTCTTCCCGGCAGTTGCGCGAGCATATTGAGTATCAATTTGCGACATACAATATGGAAGAAGAGAAAAAGGACGAAAGGCTGGCAATCGTTGTAGGCGGTGCCGGCTTTACTGGAATCGAATTTCTCGGTGAATTAACGAATCGTATTCCAGAGCTTTGCCATGAATATGATGTGGATTTCCATAAGGTGAAAATTATTTGTGTGGAAGCTGCGCCAACAGTCCTTCCAGGCTTTGACCCGGAACTTGTCCAATACGCTGTTTCCCAATTGGAGCGGAAAGGTGTTGAATTCTTGATTGGTACAGCCATCAAAGAATGTACGCCAAATGGGATCTTAGTTGCAAAAGGTGACGAGGAGCCGCGCGAAATCAAAGCGGGCACCGTAGTTTGGGCAGCAGGGGTTCGAGGAAATTCGATTATTGAAAAGTCCGGATTTGAAGCAATGCGCGGCCGGGTGAAAGTGGAAAAAAATCTTCGTGCACCAGGACATGATGATATTTTTATTATCGGTGATTCTTCCTTGTTTATTAATGAGGAAATCAATCGTCCGTATCCGCCGACTGCACAGATTGCGATGCAGCAAGGGGAACTTTGCGCCCGCAACTTAGCAGCACTTATTCGCGAGAAAAAAGAGCTTGAAGAGTTTAAGCCGGATATCAAAGGAACGGTATGCTCACTTGGCGAAGACGATGCGATCGGTGTCGTTTATGGTAAAAAATTAACCGGAACAAAAGCTTCATTCATGAAGAAGGTAATTGACAACCGCTCACTGTTTATGATTGGCGGCGTCCCACTCGTAATGAAAAAAGGGAAATTCAAGTTTTTCTAAAAAAAGCCGGGTTTAATCCCGGTTTTTTTCTATTCGCAAAAATAGTTGAAAATTTGAGCAATTAGAAGAAAAACACGGAAAACTTCAGTTGTATCCGCTTACCTTTTGCAATTTCCATTCTTTCTTTCCTTTTCATTTACCGAGTTTTCTGGTAAAATTATCAGAAAATTAAGTGAAATTTAAATTTGAAGGAGGGGATCAAGGTGGCGGTTCAACAGTTGGAAACAAAAGTGTGTGACTATTGTGCTGGAGTCGGTTATTTCCAATTGCTGCTTGGTGGCTCCGAAACATGTAAGAGTTGTGGCGGAACAGGAAAAAGCAAGGAAGAGCAGGGGGGTTCTAACGATTAGAACGCCCGCTCTTCTTTTGATTGACTCCCTTTTTACCGTTCATTACACTTATTTGTAAAGGGGAAGGGGGAACAGAGGAGCAAATGAATCTAGTTGTCTTATTGATATCAGTGCTGCTTTTTTTCGTTTTGTTTTTTGGAATCGGTTTCTTGTTGAATATGTTGCTTCGAATGTCATGGATTGTTGCGGTGATTTATCCTGTTATTTCCATTCTTATCATCGATAAAATCCGCTTTATTGAGTATTTTACCCATACTGGAGCGGCGGTAAAAGATCTTTGGCAGCGCATCCTTTCACTAGGAGCTGCGGATGTGATCATTTTGTCGAGTGGATTAGCTGGTGCTATCACAGCCGGGATTGTCATCAAATTGTTACGAAAAAACGGATACCAAATGTTTTAAACTACTCTTTCCCACGGTGGAAAGGTTTTTTTTCTCCTTTTTGTATAATCGTTTCTTCTTTTGGAAATGATTATTGCTGGGAGGAGTGAATATTTAGATGAATCGTCTAAAAATTTGGACAAGACGTTTTATAATGACAATTCTTTTCTTTATGGCATTTTTATCGACCTTTCAATCGATTTCTGGTGTAAAAGCACAAAGTCTTTTCTTGAACGAATATGGCTTGGAGACACAACAATCAAACGATACGAGTTCGTTTCTGGATCTTGGTTTAAAATCTCTTGGACTAGCATTTCGCAGTATTCAGGAAATGGTTGAGACAGATCCGTTAATTTCCTCAAGTGTAGCCGTAGCGGGAACAGTGCCGCCATTGGAAGATGCGATCGATTGGTCGCAGTACCCAAAACAAACTGTTGTGGCAACAGGCTATACAGCAGGATATGAATCAACAGGTAAAAACAAAAACCATCCGGACTATGGAATTACCTATTCTGGAGTTAAAGTAAAAAGGGATTTATATTCTACGATTGCTGCGGATTTGAGGGTTTTTCCGATCGGGACGATTTTGTTTATTCCTGGGTACGGGTATGGTGTTGTAGCTGATAAGGGCGGAGCGATTAAAGGAAATGAGTTGGACCTTTATTATGAAACCGTTCAAGACGTTTACAAGCTATGGGGAAAAAAGAAATTGGATGTATACATTGTTGAAAGAGGCAACGGAAAATTGACAGAAGATCAATTGACTGCCTTAAATGAAAATGAATCCATGCAAGTGTTCCGCCAGCAGTACATTGGAACGGAAAGAAGATAAGACCAGCAGGCTCCGGCCTGTTTTTTGTTTTAGCTAATCAGTATTTATATGCACATTCTGTCTGACGCACGACGGGCATGAAGTTGATTGGAGCGGAAGGCACCGACTCCAGGGGGGATTAGCGTTACAGGTGAGATCCCGTAGGACTTTGAAAAAGCTTTCTGAAATAACATTGAACGAAGGAAATGCGGATGCATTTTTGAGTCCTATTCTCAGATTTATCAGGATAAATGGGCACTACTGGCTTCCCTAATGCCCGATTCACCAATTTTACAGGTCAAACCGGTCACTACTACCTTCCCTAATGCCCAATTCACCAATTTTTCAAGGTGAACCGGTCATTACTGGCTCGCCTAATGCCCAATTCACCAATTTTTCAAGGTAAACCGGTCACTACTAGCTTCCCTAATGCCCGATTCACCAATTTTACAGGTCAACCCGGTCACTACTAGCTTCCCTAATGCCCAATTCACCAATTTTTTAGGGTAAACCGGTCATTACTGGCTCGCCTAATGCCCAATTCACCAATTTTTGAGGTCAACCCGGTCATTACTACCCTCCCTAATGCCCAATTCACCAATTTTTTAGGGTGAACCGGTCATTACTAGCTTCCCTAATGCCCAATTCACCAATTTTTCAATGTAACCCGGTCACTACTACCTTCCCTAATGCCCGATTCTCCAATTTTTTGGGGTGACCCGGTCATTACTAGCTTCTCTAATGCCCGATTCTCCAATTTTTTAGGGTGACCCGGTCATTACTAGCTTCTCTAATGCCCGATTCTCCAATTTTTTAGGGTGACCCGGTCACTACTAGCTTGCCTAATGCCCAATTCACCATTTTTTTAGGTCAACCCGGTCATTACTAGCTTCCCTAATGCCCGATTCACCAATTTTTGAGGTCAACCCGGTCATTACTACCCTCCCTAATGCCCGATTCACCAATTTTACAGGTCAAACCGGTCATTACTAGCTTCCCTAATGCCCAATTCACCAATTTTTCAAGGTAAACCGGTCATTACTGGCTCGCCTAATGCCCAATTCACCAATTTTTCAAGGTAAACCGGTCACTACTACCTTCCCTAATGCCCGATTCACCAATTTTACAGGTCAAACCGGTCACTACTCCTTCCCTAATGCCCAATTCACCAATTTTTCAAGGTAAACCGGTCATTACTAGCTCACCCGCACGCCCAGCGGAAAGCGAGTGCCTGAAGCAGAAATCAACGGCCCCCGTTTGTCCACCAAACTAAAAAGGATCAGGCGATTTTTGCCCGGTTTTTCTTAGCTAATCAGAATTTATATGGATAAATTCTGAACGGACGATGGACAGGACGTCCTAGTCAGGCGAGTGCCACAGGATGTGGCAGGTATACGAGCGTGGTAAATTCAACTACGCCTCTGTCTTCGCTAAAGGCTCGCCAGTCGGCGAGTTTTCATTTAAAACCTTTCCGAAATTCGAAGTAATTAGCATTTTTCGCTATAATAATAGAGAATACTGTTGGAGGTGAAGGAGATGTTTCAAATAAAGGATGTGTACTCGCCTAGCGATGTTCATGAAAGCGTGGTGATCGGATTGTTTGATAAACCGACGACATTTCATGGACAATTAAAAATGCTTGACGAAGCATTTGATGGCGGGTTAACCGAACTTGTAAAAGAAGGCGAGATTTCCGCTAAGTTGAAAAAAATCAGCAAACTACATACTCTAGGAAAAATGGCTGCGAAAAAAATCTGGTTCGTCGGGCTTGGAAAAGAAAACGAATGGACATTCGACAAGCTGCGTGAAGTTTTTGGCAAAGTATTCAAAACGATTCACGCAGAAAGGCAGGAAGAGACGGCCGTTTTGTTAACGAGCTTTCTTACAGATCGCCTTGATGCCACAGATGCAGCCCATGCGCTAAGTGAAGCCCTGCTGCTGGCGACATATCGTTTCGAAGGCTACCGCCAAAAAGCGAATGTGCCGGAAAAAAACATCGAAAACATAACCGTTTATTGCGATGTTGTGGACAAAGGGGAACTGCATGCTTCTTTATCGGTCGGTTATGCTTTCGGGAAAGGAGCCAATTCAGCGCGGACGCTCGTCAACACGCCAGGTAATCTGTTGACGGCAACCGATATGGCCAATTATGCAAAAGAGCTCGCTGATCGGTACGATTTTGAAGTGGAAATTTTAGAAAAGCAGGAGATTGAAAAGCTGGGAATGGGCGCATTTCTTGCAGTAAACCAAGGCTCTGCGGAACCGCCCAAAATGATTGTCCTCAAGTATCAAGGGAAAGAGCAGTGGGAGGACGTAATCGGTCTTGTCGGTAAAGGAATCACGTTTGATACGGGCGGCTATTCCCTTAAAACGAAAGATGGAATTGTCGGAATGAAGACCGATATGGGCGGAGCTGCTGCTGTTTTAGGAGCAATGGAAATCATCGGAGAGCTTCGGCCCCAACAGAATGTTGTGGCTGTTATCCCGTCAACCGACAATATGATTAGCGGCTCGGCTTTTAAACCGGACGATGTGATTACTTCCATGAGCGGCAAAACAATTGAAGTGTTGAATACAGATGCCGAAGGCCGGCTTGTTTTGGCTGATGCGGTAACATATGCGAAACACCATGGCGCAAGCTATCTCGTTGATGTTGCAACACTGACGGGCGGAGTGATTGTTGCGCTCGGCCTTAACACAACAGGAGCGATGACCAACAATGAGCGGTTATTTGAGCAGGTGCTTGAAGCATCCTTTGAAGCAGGGGAGCCTGTCTGGCAGCTGCCGCTTTTTGAAAAAGAGAAAGAAAGGGTTCGCAACAGCAAAATTGCCGATTTAAATAATTCACCGGGACGGGAAGGACACGCGATTGTTGCCGGTGCATTTATTGGCGAATTTGCTGAAGATACTCCATGGGTGCACTTGGATATTGCGGGAACAGCAACCACAGCAAAAGATTCTGATCTTGGTCCCAGCGGAGCAACTGGCGTCATGACCCGGACACTTGCCTTGTTTGTTGAACGATTCGAACCCTTCGGAAAGTAAACGTGTTTTTGCCCAAAAGGGTGCTGATGAAAATCATGACAAATGCCTGTTTCTCTATGCTATTGCCCACTCCAAAAGGAAACAACTCGCATATGAAGTAGTGTAGGCATGTATAGAGTAAAAGGAGGTACGTCAATTGTATCCGTATTATCGAGGACCATATCAAGGGCAGGATCAGCGGTTTTTTGGCTTTGGATTATTTGGATGGCCGTTAGTCGGAGGGCTAGTCGGAGGGCTGCTTGGAGGAGCCTTGGCAGCACCGTTATTCTACCGCCCGTTTTACGGGGGTTTCGGTTATCCTGGATTTGGTTACCCGGGTTATCCGTATTATTACTAAGCGAGATCAAAAACAGCTTACAAGTAAGCTGTTTTTTTTCGCATTCAAAAGGATTTTCACCGAAGGAGCTGGAATTAGTAAAAGACTACATGCGGCAGGACTGCTACCGCCGTAAACAAATTCTTAGACACTTTTTTGGATGGGAGGATCGAAAATGGACTTGGAAAAAACATTACTCGGGGCGCTTGGGATTGAAATCACGTTGTTAGAAAAAGGAAAGGTTGTCGCTCAGATGCCGGTCGATGACCGCACCCGCCAGCCGTTTGGCTTGCTGCATGGGGGTGCTTCTGTTGCCTTGGCTGAAACGGTCGCAAGTGTAGGAGCCTACGAATTGGTCGATAAACAGACAGAAGTTGTCGTGGGACTGGAAATCAACGCCAACCATGTTCGTTCCAAAAAAGACGGCTATGTTACTGCTACAGGGCAGGTGCTTCATCAAGGCAAAACAACAATGGTTTGGGAAATAAAAATTACTGATGAAGACGATCGGTTGATTTGTGTCTCCAGATGCACAATGGCTGTGCTTAAAATCAAACAATAGTGTGCCATTACCAATTAAAGAAATCAGAAAGATCATCATTTTTTTGTGTGCTGTTTTCTTCGAGGATGAGTCCGTTGCGAAGGGCAAGGGATACCGCTTCAGCACGATTGTTCACATGCAGCTTTTCCAAAATATGCTGCATGTGTTTTTTTACGGTATGGATGCTGATAAATAAAGCATCAGCGATAAATTGGTTTGTTCTGCCGCGGGCAACCAATTCCAAAATTTCTTTTTCGCGATCGCTTAATGGATACTCTTGTTTTTTGTTGGCCGATCCGTTCATTACCGTGAAATGTTCAAATATTTTTGTCGCCAAAACGGGAGAAAAAGTTGGAGTTCCGTTATAAACCCGTTTTATATTTGAAAACAAATCATCAAGATTTGTATTTTTTAACAAATATCCATTTGCTCCGCTTTGAATGGCCTTAAACAAATCTTCTTCCTGATCCGAGATCGTGAGCATAATGATTTTCATGCTGGGATATTTACCGCGAATGACGGAGGTTGCGGCAATCCCATCAAGAATGGGCATTTGGATATCCATTAAAACAATGTCAGGCTTTAGTTGATCCGTGAGTGCAATCGCTTCCTTGCCATTTGCTGCTTCCCCGACGATTTCAAATCCAGGCCTTAATTTTAGCAGCTGGATCATACCTTTGCGCAATATTTCATGATCATCACAAATCAATACTTTTATTTTATCCATATTGCTCAACCTCCAAAGGAAGGGTCATGTTAATTTCTGTTCCTGCACCAGGCGCAGAGATAATTTTTAGATCCCCGCCGATAAGATTTATCCGTTCTTTCATTGTTTTAAGCCCCAAGCTCATTTCCTTTTGCTTTTTTTCAGTTGACTCAAAACCAACTCCATTGTCTTTAATTTGAATAAAACAATAAGACAGTCCATCGCTTTTAAGCGAAAACTCAACATGGGTTGCTTTCGAATGGCGGCGAATATTCGCAAATGCTTCTTGGATAATACGGATAATATGAACCTTTTCTCTTTCCAATACGATTAGTTCATTTTTGGTAGGTGAAAAATCGATATCGATTTTGGTTGTAAAGGAATGCCGTTCACAGAAATTTTTAATATAGGAATCAAGGTACGAAACAAATGGGACATTGTTTAAAATCGGAACACGCAAATGGAACAGGTTCTGCCGTACTTCTGTATAGGCTTCATTGACCAAGGAGTCGATGATACTCATTGATTGAATGCATTCAAAACATCTGCTGCCCCCAACCGCCAGTGCATTTTCTTTTAAAGCGGTCAGCTTTACATGGATCGAGCTGATGATTTGCGCCAAACCGTCATGCATTTCCCTTGATAATCGCTCGCGTTCCTCAGAAATGGCAATATCCCTCATTCGTTGTGACAGCATGATATTTTCTAGCAAAATGGAAAGATTATGAACAATGTTTTTCATTAATTCCTTTTGGTGCAGGGAAATTTTCATACGATTGATATTGTAAACTCCAAGATATCCAAGGATTAAATCGTCTTTTTTTAATGGAATAAATGAAAAATATCTGTGCTGTGATTTGTATGGCCTACTTTCTACTTGCAATTTGAATTCTTCCACCATTAAATCACGCATAGTGTTAGTTGAAATGGAAGCCAGCTCAAAGCTTCCTTTTACAAAGTCATACAGCAACAAGCCTACTTCAAGTTGATCAAACAGGTTGCCAATGTCTTTTACCACTTTATACAAAATTGGTTTCATTTGTTCGCTTTTCAGATCTTTAATGGACGTAATCGACTGTGAGATACGGTACATTGTTTCGGCTTCATGCTGCTTTTGTGTAGCTTCCTCATAAAGTCCTTTAATCACATCCTCCATTTGTGTCCGTTCAGACAAATCCCGGACAATGACTGCGGTTTTATATTCTTCATGGTTTTCGGCGGGAATTCGCGTTAAGGTAACGCTAACAGGAATGAAACTGTCGTCGCTTTTTTTTAATGCAGCCTCCTCGATTTTTATACTCGTATCTGCTGCACTCGTTAGTGTGGATGTGATGCTTTTATCTAAAAAACTGTCATTATAGCTAATTAATTGATCAAGCGATAATTTTCCGGTTACTTTGCTTTGATTGTAGCCGGACATGATCTCGGCCCCACGGTTTAATTCTGTCAGCAGCAGATGGTGGTCAAAAACAAAAATCCCGTCAATGCTGTTTTCGAAAATCGTTTTAGCTTCGCGTTCTTCTTGCTGCCGTCTTTTTTCAATTTTTTTAATGATGGAAAAAACAAAATGGGTATAGCCAAAAATCATGGAAAAATAGATGATCGACGATAAAATGATATCACTGTACATCGGCAACTCATAAATTAAAAAATTATGGCGATAATATTCAAAGCCAATGATAAACGAGCTGGCAAAAAGGATCGTTAAGTACTTAATCTTTGTATAGCTCATCACCTTCAAAACGCCCCCTTCCTTTGTACTACAATTGTAATCTTTTCCCTTTTCTAATGTTAGATTTCTCCATTAAACAACACGGAATTGTCAAAATTAAGAGAGAAAATGGGAGTATGGATCGATACTCCTTTAGAAGTATCAGTGGGGGTAAATTTATATCTGATTGAGGAATTTCGGCCGAACCATCTTTTTTTTATACTAAAGCTACAAGGATACAAAAAATGTTAAAGGGAGGGGTTTAGATGAAATCCTTGTTGTCATTCTTTATTTTATTGGTTTCATTCTTTTCGGTTTTTACGATTGCAGAAGCCCATGGGGGGGAAAGTACAACCGCCCTGGATGCACCAACATTAATCCGCCAGGCAATTGATATTTCAACAGGGTTGCAAGATCCAAATGGTGCAATGGAAAAAGCCCAATTGGCACTATATGCAAAAGGCATTGACACTGTCGATAAAAACAAATTGAATCAAGCGATTGCTCTTTTGAAAAAATCAGATCTTGAACAGGCAAACAAAACGCTGGCAGAAGCATTGAAAGAAGATCCGCAGAAATCGAATTTGTTGGAATTTAAGCCGGGATTTAAAGCAACGGGTTTAAACATCTTTTTAATCATTTTAGCAATCGGTTCCGCCTTAATTGGTGTTCTTATTACTCGATATGCCGCTAAATTACCGTATAAGCATAAAGAATCGTTGTCCGATATAAAACCTGTTGCATAAGCGTTTATACACTTTGAAGAAACTAGGTGATGAAGTATGTCAAAAGAGAATAAATTTAAAGAATGGTTTAACAATCGCTTCCCTTTAAAAACGTTTAACTACGAAGTTCCAAAACATGCCAACACTTTCTTATTTTCTTTAGGGGGCGTTACCCTTATCAGCGTTGTAATCCTGATTATTACCGGGGTCATTCTGGCAGTCTTTTATAGCCCGAACCCAGAACTGGCAAATCAAAGCATTCGGATATTTGTTACAGATGTCAAGCTAGGCAGCTTAATAAGAGGGCTTCACGTTTGGGCCGCTACCGTTGCTGTCATCACATTGATTTTACACCTTTTAAGAGTACTGTTTTACGGATCATACAAAAAGCCAAGAGAATTGCACTGGCTATTCGGTGTTGCGCTATTTGTGATCATGATCGGGTTAATTTTCACTGGAACCGTTTTGAAATGGGACCAAGAAGCATCTGAAGCGTTAGCACATGCCCAGGAGCTAGGTAAACTGGCTGGAGTGGGATTCTTCTTTACCTTTGCGGCAAAAATTCCAATCTTAACAAAATTTTTCGTTTTGCACACAAGCATTTTACCGTTATTGCTATTTGTGTTGATCGGTATCCACTTATTCTTAGTTAAACAATTGAAAATTTCGCAATTGCCATGGAAAGCGAAAAATGAAGAAACCGCTGCTCCTTCAATTAACAGGCCGAAATACACGTTTGCACAGCATGGGTTAAAACTGGTTGGTTATGGATTTATTGCTTTTGGTCTCCTTGTTCTCTTGGCTGTCATCTATCCGCCAGCATTAGGACCAATTCCAACCGAAGGGCTTGAAGCAACGAAGCCGCCTTGGTTATTCATGGGGATTTTCAGTATTGAAAACTGGGCAGGACTACCAGGGTTGCTATGGGCATCCGTTGCCATCGTTGTTCTTCTGATTCTCGTTCCATTTGCGGATCGAGCCAAAACGCAATTAATCAAAGAAAGAAAGTTGATTGTTTCCGTTTCCGCCATTGTTGTCCTGCTATTAGGTGGACTTACGATTAATGCTTACGCAACCAAGCCAAAACAGCATATCGGTATGGCATCGATGGAAGGAGCCAACATCCAGATTGACAATGCTGCTGTTGCAAAAGGATTGGATGCATCTCTTAGCCTTGTTGGCCAATTGAAAAAGGATATCGCTAGCAAGGATCAGGCAGGCTATCAAAAAGACGCCGCTCAATTAAACGAAGGTTTACTGCCATTAAAAACGATTATTATGACAAAAGATGCGAAAGCTGGAGATAAAATCAAATCTGATCAAATTGCTTCATTATTAAGTGGTAAATCCCCTGATTTAAGCAAAGCGGGGACATTAGTTGCAAGTACAGAGGCAGGCATTAAGCAAGCGCAAACGTTGTTCCCTGTTGGGATCACTGCCATTACCGCAAATGCTTTAACTGGCATTACCAAAACGGAAGCCGCAATTGCAAAACAGGACAAAGAAGCTGCATTGGCACAAGCTGAGGAACTTGACGGAAGCATCGACCCGGCAAAAGATGCAATTAAGGAATTGGATCCATCTTTAGTGGCCAACTTGGATACAGATGGATTAGCAGAAACATTAAACGCTGCCAGTCCAGACTGGACAAAAGCAGCGACAATCTTGACGACGATGAAAGATGCATTGGTTAAAGCAGGAAACTTGGATATGACATCCCAATTAGATAAGGAAAACGCGATTGTCACTAAACTGCTGCAAGCCATTCAAAATAAGGAACTTTCAGCAGCACGTGAACAAGCTGAACAACTCGATGCAACGCTTGATCCATTAAAGGATCGGATCAATGAAAAGAATCCCGCTATCGTGAAAGAGATGGAAACAGACGGATTGAATGAGGAAGTCAGCAAAGCCAATCCAGATTGGAGCAAAGCCCAGTCTTTAGCAACCCAAATGCAAAAGGCAATAAATGATGCGAAAGGCTTATTTAAATAAAAAAACAGCAAGACGCCGTCCACAAACTGGATCGGCGTTTTGTTTATTGTGAATAGAAAAATTTGAGAAAAATTCGTTAAAAACGTGATATAATGGAAGAAATATTCATGACGAGAAGCACAGTTCTTGTACATATTTTTTTATATATTAATAGTATAGAAAATTCATAAAACGGAGGTGGAAAGAGTGAAAGGAAGAAGGCAGACTTTATTTATTGATTTTGAATTTACGATGCCTGAAAAAAATGCCAGGATGAAAAATTTTTATCCGGAAATTATTGAAGTAGGACTTGTTTTGGTCATCGATGATCGAATCGCGGAGCAGTTCTCTTCTTTTGTCACGCCGCTTCGGTTTCCTATACTAACAGAACGCTGCAAGTCATTTTTACATATTACTCAAGAACAAGTTGATCAAGGTTTATCGTTCTATGAGCTCCTTCGAAAGCTTGAGGAATTCACAAAAAACCATGAAAATGTCATTGTTACTTGGGGAAATATGGATATGAAAGTACTAAGGCACAATTGCCAGCAAGCGAAAGTTCCCTTTCCCTTTCAAGCGGTAGAAATTGATTTATCGATGGAATATAAGCGCTTTTTCGGCGACCAAAATCAAACAGGCCTATGGAAAGCCGTCCAGGAATACGGAAAAGAGGGGACTGGGAAACATCATCGCGCACTTGACGATGCCTTGACAACGTATAATATTTACCGGCTTGTCGAAAAAGACAAACGGTACTTGGAAAAACCAAAGCCAACGACAATCGGCGACCGTGTTGATTTTTCAAAACTGCTTAATGAATTTGTTTAAAAGGCCAAATCACAAACATGTGCTTGGCCTTTATCACCATTTACTTAAAATACTCCTTCTCTAACGAAGCGAGAATGTCCAAGCTTCTTGCGCCCCAAGGCGATTCAGCCGCCTTCAACTCCGCTTTCATCTTTCCGACCGCTTCTCTTAATGAATGAGAATAATCCGGCACTTCGTCACTGAATGCTTTCACCATTTGCTTTGGAATATTTGCCTGCTCGCGAAAGGCAAGCGCTTTTCGTTCATGAAAGATTGCAACATTTGCATCTTTTGGATTGTGCAAATCGCCCTGCATCGGATGTTTCAGAACGGCTAAAACTCTGACTAAGTAATGCTGCGGCCGAATATCTGTAATTTCACCGATATACTTTCCCGTTTTGTAAATCGCGGTGACCGTATCACCCACTTGAAATTCTGCCATGCTACACTTGCCTCCAATCATTCCTTTTTCCTTCATTATGAAGGATGTTCTTCCAAAAACAAAGTGTTAAAATAAACACGATTGGTTAACGCTAGAGAGTGGAGGGATGTTTTTTGAAAAAGTGGATGCTGGTCATGGCCTTGATTGTGGCAATGATGGTAGCGATAGCGGCATGCAGTTCAGCCAATTCGACCCAGAGCGAAAAAACAACGGCATCAAAACCGAAGACAACTGAAAAACAAGGAGGCACTGCAGTGGGAGAATCGAGTTTTCCACAATTAACAACCGAAGTTTCCGCCAAGGATCGAGTCGTTGAAATGGAAACATCTATGGGAACGATTAAGCTAAAACTTTTTCCTCAATATGCGCCAAAAGCGGTTGAAAACTTTATCAAGCATAGTGAGGATGGATATTACAACGGTCTTATCTTCCATCGGGTGATTAAGGATTTTATGATCCAAGGCGGCGATCCGAATGGAAATGGGACAGGCGGTGAAAGTATATATGGCAAACCTTTCGCGGATGAGTTCTCACCCCAATTGTTTAACCTCCGCGGCGCGCTGTCAATGGCAAATGCCGGTCCGAACACAAATGGCAGCCAGTTCTTTATTGTTCAAAAAAGCAAATTGGATCCGGCTTTAAAAGGACAGATGGAACAAGCCGGTTACCCGAAAGAGATTATGGCCGCATATGAGAAAAATAGCGGAACACCATGGCTTGATTATAAGCACACCGTTTTTGGGCAAGTGATCGATGGAATGGAGATCGTTGATAAAATCGCCAATACACCAGTTGATGCAAAAGACAAACCGAAGGAAGATGTCATCATTAAAAAAATAACTGTTGTTAAATAATCGTTGGAACAGCTGATCTTTTCGGCTGTTCTTTTTTGCATACCGTAAAGTTTTAGGCAAATACTATGACAAATTGCTTTTTTGGAGGTTCTTTTGATGAAAAAATTCGTTGCATTTGCTTTGCTTTTTTTAGCCGGATGTACCCAGCAGAACCCGATGAAAGTCGATGTTGAAATGTATAATGCTGTTGGAGACTCTTTAGGAACGATCAAGATGGCTGAACAATCGAGCGGGGTAAAGCTAAGTATAAATTTAAAGGGGTTGCCTCCCGGAGTCCATGCCATCCATATTCATAATAATGGGAAGTGTATGGCGCCTGATTTTAAGTCAGCCGGGAACCATTTTAACCCGGAAGATAAAGAACATGGTCTGTTAAATCCAAAAGGAGCTCATGCAGGGGATCTTCCCAATCTCATTGTCGAGGATGATGGTAGTGTCAAGGCGGAAATAATGGCGCCAAATGTCACGTTAAAAGAAGGAAAGAAATCGTTATTCACAAAACAAGGAACTTCCATTGTCATTGATGAGGACAAGGACGATGGAATGACCCAGCCTTCAGGTGATTCGGGTAAGAGAATTGCTTGCGGGGAAATTTCAAAAAATAAACAGCAAAAAGGGCAAACGAAAGCCCAAGATGAGAAAAAATAATCGCCCATTTCGCCTTTAATTGGTTTGCTGTCCATACACGCTTACCTGATAGGACATAAACTATCGTGTACAGTTTAGGAAGGAGCGATGAGCTTGGAAAATAGACAATATTATGGCGGTTACCCGGGTCAAATGATGGGCGGTTATCCAGCAGGGCAGCAAGGAATGATGGGAGGATATCCGCAGCATATGGGCGGTTATCCATATGGAGGTTATCCACAAATGGGCGGACATCATTATCCGTATCACCACCACCACCATCATCATCACGGTGGAGGATATCCGCAAATGAAACACGGCTACCCTGGACAAATGGGCGGGTATCCGGGTCAAATGATGGGCGGCTATCCGCAAGGCTACGGTCAAAGATCGGAAGAGAAGTAATAAAATGAAACTTCAGTCAGGTGTAGGTTATTTCCATCCCCAACTGATTGCTCGTTACCTTTACCACCTATCCATGATAGGTGGTTTCCCTTTGCACCGAAGCAAAGGCTACTTCTTGATTTCTCAACTCGTTTTGACGAAAATAGAAGGAAGAAATGAAAATAGGAAGTGTAAAATGTGGCAGTAAAACTCTATTACGAAGATGCATACCTTCAATCTTTTTCAACCGAAGTTGTGAAACAAGCAAAGGATGAACGGGGAAACGATTATCTTGTACTGACCCAAACCGCCTTTTATCCAACCGGAGGAGGACAGCCCCATGACACTGGCACGATCAATGGCTATAATGTCATCGATGTAGAAGAGGTGAACGGGGAAATCAGGCATTATGTAGACAAAGCGTTTGCCGAACTGCCTTCTGAGGTTAGTGGCAAAATTAATTGGGAGCGAAGGTTTGATCATATGCAGCAACATGCAGGGCAGCATATTTTATCCGCCGCTTTTGATCAATTGTTTCACTATCGAACGGTCAGTTTTCATTTGGGTCAGGAAGGGCTGACGATTGATATCGATACCGAATATTTAACGACTGAAGAAGCGATGAAAGCGGAAGATTTGGCGAATAAAATGATTTTGGAAAACAGGCCAATCGAAACAAAATGGGTGAGGCCTGAAGAACTGTCAGCTTACCCGCTGCGCAAAGAAACGAAGGTGAAAGAGAATATCCGCCTTGTGATCATCCCGGATTATGATTACAATGGCTGCGGCGGCACCCATCCAAAAACGACCGGAGAGGTACGCGCAATCAAAATTCTTAATTGGGAGCGGCAAAAGCAAAAAATCCGTGTCCACTTTATTTGCGGGGAGCGGGTACTTCATCAATTTGGGAAAAAACAAACCGCCCTCCTTGACTTAACAAGACTGTTAAACGTTCCGGAACAAGAATTGCCGGCAGCAGTTCAAAAACTACTTGACGGCAACAAGGAAACGGAGAAAGCGCTCGAGCATGCGCAAGAACAGCTTCTCGCTTATGAAGCAAAGGAGCTCCAATCGGAAAGCAAACCGTTTGCCCATTCCGAAGTTTATCTTACCCGTGTTTTTGAGAATCGCACAATCCAGGAACTGCAAAAGCTTGCGCGGATGATTGCTGCCGCCAATGACCGGGCCAATGTTTTTTTTGCCGCTGAAAATGGCGACAGACTGCAAGTCGTTTTTGCCAGAGGCACGGCAGGCACCATAAGCATGAAAAATCTTCTTAGCGAAGCGCTTGGTTTGATCAATGGCAAGGGTGGCGGAAATGATACATTTGCCCAGGGAGGCGGAGCCGCTTCTGTTTCAGGGAAAGATTTACTAAATTCAGTTTTGCGAAAGTACCTCATGGAATGAACCTCTTTATTTCGTTCATACTAAAATAGGTACATTCGTTGTATGAAAAAATATTTTCTATATAATAGAGACTGTGTAAAAAATTTTTCACCTCGGTTTATAAAAAATAGCATCTTGAAGGGATGAGTTAGTTTGGAAAAACAACAAGTCGGAGTCGTTGGTGTTGGAGTAATGGGCAGAAGCATCGCCCTTAACTTTGAAAGCAAAGGTTTTCCTGTCTCGGTCTATGATCTTTCAGCTGAAAAGGTGCAGGAAATCCTTGAACACAACAAAGGGAAAAACATATTCGGTACGACCAATATAGAAGAATTTGTGCAGTCGCTCGAAACGCCAAGAAAAATTTTGCTAATGGTCAATGCCGGTCCGATTACCGATAAAGCGATTGAATCGATCGTTCCTTATTTGGATAAAGGGGACATCTTAATTGACGGCGGCAACAGTTTTTACAAAGATACGATCCGCCGAAATCAGGAATTGGAAGAAAAAGGAATTCTATTTATTGGGGCAGGTGTTTCTGGCGGTGAAGAAGGAGCACTGACAGGTCCTGCGATTATGCCGAGCGGACAGAAAGAAGCATACGAAGCAGTTGAACAATTGTTAACAGGCATTTCTGCAAAAGTCAACGGTGATCCTTGCTGTACATATATTGGGCCAGACGGCGCCGGCCATTATGTGAAAATGGTTCATAATGGAATTGAATACGGCGATATGCAGTTAATCACGGAAGCATACCATATCATGAAAGAACATCTTGGATTAACGACCGATGAGCTTCATGAAGTGTTCAGCGAGTGGAACAAAGGTGAACTGGATAGCTATTTAATCGAAATCACCGCAGATATTTTTACCAAAAAAGATCCGGAAACAGGCAAGCCGCTTGTGGATGTCATCTTAGATACCGCCGGCCAAAAAGGAACCGGAAAATGGACAAGCCAAAGTGCACTTGATTTAGGTGTGCCGCTATCGATTATAACCGAGTCGGTTTTCTCCCGTTTTCTGTCGGCAATGAAGGAAGAACGGGTTCGTGCCAGCAACATTCTTAATGGGCCGGTGAAAAAATCATTCACTGGGAACAAGGAAGCATTTATTGAATTGATTCGCAAGACACTTTATTTAAGCAAAATTTGTTCATATGCTCAGGGTTTTGCCCAGTTTAAGGTAGCTTCGGAAGAATACGGTTGGCATTTGAAGCCAGGGGAAATTGCGATGATTTTCCGCGGCGGCTGTATTATCCGCGCAGGCTTCCTGCAAAACATCAAGGATGCCTATGACCGCAATCCTGAACTCGATAATTTGCTGCTTGATGAATATTTTAAATCGGTTGTAGAGAATTATCAGGATGCGGCGAGGGAAGTTGTTTCCGTTGCCATTCAGGCAGGTATACCTGTGCCGGGATTAGCGAGTGCTCTGGCGTATTATGATAGCTACCGTACGGCCGTTTTACCGGCAAACCTTTTGCAAGCACAGCGTGATTACTTCGGTGCCCATACGTACCAGCGCGTCGATCGCGAAGGAACCTTTCATACGGACTGGCTGGAAAAATAAATGGAAATCCTTAACCGGACGTAAACAAGTGCGTCCGGTTTTTGTTATACTTAAACAAAAAGGAGTTGGTGTTCATGGGGCTGTTTGACGGGATGATCGGGAATGCAGCAGAAATCAATATAGAAGAAGTACAACGGGATTTTACGAAAATCCTTGCATCGAATGAACGAATTGAGAAAGCGTATAAACTGATAAGGGATTTATTTATTTTTACCAATAAACGGCTAATCTTGGTGGACAAACAAGGGCTGACAGGGAAAAAAGTCGAGTATCATTCAATTCCGTATAAAAATATTACCCATTTCAGTATCGAAACAGCAGGGCATTTTGATTTGGATGCGGAATTAAAAATCTGGATTTCCGGAAATGCCTTGCCATTGCAAAAGCAATTTAATAAAAGCCTGAATATTTATGAACTCCAATCGATATTGGCGGAATATGTTCTCAAGTAAAAGAGGAAAGGACGAGCAGTGTTTTAGCTCGTCCTCTCGTTCGTTTTTAGCCGAGTGCTCGTTTTAATCGTTCGAGGGCGTCTGCCAGCATTTCTTTCGGGCATGCAAAATTGAGGCGGATAAAGCCTTCACCGCCCAAGCCATACTTTGTACCAGGCTCGAGGGCTACTTTTCCTTTTTCAATCAAACGCCGCCTGATCTCTTTGTCCGTTTGTCCCAACTTGCGGCAATCAATCCAAAGCAAATAGGTACCATCCGGTTCCATGCAAGAAAGCTGCGGCAGGTTTTCCGCCAAATAGCTTAAGGCAAATTGTTTATTCTCCTCCAAATAATCGAGCAATTCTTCGAGCCATGCTTCACCATGCTGATAGGCGGTCTCCATCGCCAAAATTCCAAACGTATTTAAGGAGAAAAATCCATGGCGTCTTTGGGTTTTGAGAAACTGCTCCCTTTTTTCCTTCGATTGAATGACTACTGCTGAAGCTTGAAGGCCTGCAAGATTAAACGTTTTACTTGGAGAAAGACAAGTAATGGTCATTTCTAAGACTTCATCGCTTATTGAAGCAATGGGATAATGCTTATGGGATTGGTAAACAAGGTCCGAATGAATTTCATCAGAAACGATCAAACAATTGTATTTAACGCATACCTCCGCTATTCTTTGCAATTCGTCCCGGCTCCATACGCGGCCGCCTGGATTGTGGGGATTGCATAACAAAAACAGTTTGCAACCGTTTTTTACTTCTTCTTCAAAATGTTCAAAATCAATCTCATACCGGCCATTTGTTAATTTTAATGGTGAGTTGGCAACAATCCGGTCATTTTTTTCAATCATATCAAAAAAGGGCGTGTAGACAGGCGATTGCAGCAGGACTTTGTCTCCTGGGGCTGTAAATGTTTGAATAGCCATGCTAATCGCTTCGACGACACTGTTCGCATATAAAAGGGTATCGGATTCAATCGTCCACCGATGCCGTTTATGAAGCCAGGTTTGAATAGCGCTGTTTACCGATTCCGGGATAAAGGTATAGCCGAAGATTCCGTGTTCGACGCGCTTTTTTAAAGCATCAATAACTGCTTTGGGCGGGCGGAAATCCATGTCCGCCACCCACATTGGCAAAAGATCTTTTTCCCCAAATATCGCCTCTGTCCGCTCCCACTTAACGGAAGCGGTTTGCATTCGATCAATTTTCTCATCAAATCTGGACAAGCCAAACACCATCCTTTAGAAAATAAATACCATCTCCATTCTATGTTAAAGTAAATGAAGATAATCTGAAACTAAAAAGATGGCCAAAATAGACGCTTCGATGCTCAGGTGTTTGTTAAAGGCATAAAAAAAGGGACACACCATGAGGTTGTCCGCTTCAAAAAGGGGGGAATACTAGAAAGCCTTATAGAAATATAGTTTCCAACTTTTTTATCTTTTATGCATTCCCAGAAATTATTTTTCAAAAAAATGGGACAAATCCTTTCTATGACAAAAATCTTCACTGTAAAGCCCAGTTGTTTTGGGATCCGCTTTTTGCCCTTTTATATGCTGATTTTTTTCATTAGGCTTTCAATTTCCCTATCAATGGCAGTTGGAGGTTCTTTTATGCCTTTTTGAGTAATTCAGAGGCAGGGATGTCGAGAACAGTTGATATTTTTAAAATGGTGTGGGTAGTAGGAGTTTGTTGGCCGGATTCATATCGTTTAATTGTATCGGTACCGACTCTGATTTTTCTCGCTAATTCTTGCTGTGTAAGATTGCATCTTTCCCGGCATTGTTTAAGGTTTTCACCGAACGAATTCATTTGCTCCACCCCTCCTTTCTTTATCGTATTGTCAAAAGTTATATATTAAAAAGTTAATAAATCCTTGATTTAGTGGGCTTTAAAATGCAAAAAACTTGCCACCCCCTAAAATCTAAGGATAATTGAGGTTACCCCACACACAACATCCCAGATTGGAAGTGACAAGTTTGTACCCTCAATTATTAACTTATTTAATGGAATTTATCAAGCATCAAGATCAGGTAATTCGAACATTACTTACACTTCTCGTTGGAAAGGGTATGTTTGAAAAACCTGAAGAAACGCCTGTTAATAAACCTTATCGAAAACTTCAAGTCGATGAACTTCCTATCATCGAAACCTTTGAAAAACTTGATTATCAAAAACTCCTCACCGATTATCTTGAGAAAAACGGTAAACCCTTAAAACCGGTTCAAAGACGTTCAAATACAAAAGCAATTGTACCTAAGTCAATGAACTGTCCAGCGTGTGGTGCTCCATCGGATTATCTTTATGCCAATAATGGAGGCAAAGGACAGTATCAATGTAAGGTATGTTCCTGCCTTTTTAACAATAAGAGTCGTTATTTGAAAGAGGCTATTCTTAAGTGCCCTCATTGTTCAAAAACCCTTGAAAAAGTTAAGGAGCGACAAGATTTTGACGTGTTCAAGTGCAAAAATAACGATTGTCCCTATTACCAAAAGAAACTAAACGGCATGTCTTCCAAAGAAAAGAAACGGTTTAAAAAGGATCCGCAGGCATTTAAATTACGATACATTTTTCGCCGGTTTCACCTTGATTTTAAGCCTCTTTCCAAGGAATCACCTGAACTTCCAGTAGTGGATTTGTCAAAGATTTACGCATCTCCACATACATTGGGGTTGATTCTAACTTACCATGTCAACTATGGCCTTTCAGCTCGTAAAACAGCTGCCATTATGCAGGATGTCCATGGTGTATCCATTTCACATCAAACGATTTTGAACTACGAAAACAGCGTCGCTCTTTTGCTTAAGCCATATATTGATCATTACCCTTACGAGCTTTCCGATCAATTTTGTGGCGATGAAACCTATATTCGAGTGAATGGTCACTGGCATTACTTATTTTTCTTTTTCGATGCGGTGAAGAAAATCATCCTTTCTTATCCGGTCTCACCGAATCGAGATACGGTTTCCGCTATTCGTGCAATGGATGATGTCTTATTGAAGATGAAAGAGATTCCAAAAGATTTAACCTTTGTGGTAGACGGAAATCCGATCTATCTGCTAGCCCAACATTTCTTCGCACAGCACGGCATTTCCTTTGATGTGAAGCAAGTGATTGGGCTGACAAACGACGATCCTGTTTCGACGGAATACAGACCTCTTAAGCAAATTATCGAGAGACTTAACCGCACTTTTAAGGGCAACTATCGTTCCACTCATGGCTTTGGGTCGGAACATGGTTCAGTTTCTTTTGTCACGTTGTTTGTGGCGTACTTTAATTTCCTTCGTCCACATGCAAGTTTAGAGGGCAAAGTCCCGGTAGTGAATCCAGAACTATCAGGGCTTCCTACAATGCCCGCGCGATGGACAAAGTTAATGGAATTAGCTCAACGCTGGATTATCCAGCAGCGGTCTACCTAACTTTTTGTTTAGCAGAGCCCTTGAATAAAACTAGCATCCGGCGAAGCGAACTCTTGACAAACCGAACTAGCCAATGGTTTAAAATGGAAAAACCAAGGGCTATTTAGCATGCCTTCTTTTTGTCCCCGTCGCCCTTGGTAAAGTAAACGCAAACCATTGGCGTGTTTGTCAAGAGCGGTTGCGGGGGCATACCCGCCCAGTAAATGGAAGAAATATTAAATCGCTAGGTAGTTTTCATAGAACTTTTGACACTACCTTCTTTATTTAATAACAGCTCTTGTCGATTTTTTAGATATCCCCAACTTTATTGTATCATGTTCATGTATTTTCCTTGCTCTGATTTTCGAACATTCTGTTAATAAAACAAAAAAGTTATTTTTGATTAAAAATATTCGATATGATATAATGTTTCAATGCATATAAAATGAAAAGAAAAAATAACTTATTTAGGAGTGTTTTCATGTCAGATAAATTGGAAGTTGGCAGTATAGTAACGGGTAAAGTGACAGGGGTTCAACCGTACGGTGCATTTGTAGCACTTGATGAACAAACGCAAGGACTTGTCCATATTTCTGAAATTACCCACGGTTATGTAAAAGATATAAATGAGTATTTAAAAGTCGGCGATGAAGTAAAAGTAAAAGTACTCTCCATTGATGAAAGTGCTGGTAAAGTGGGCTTATCGATTCGCGCAACGGAGGACGCCCCACAGCAAACAGCAGTAAAACCAAAAAAAGCGCGGAAACGCCAGACGGCGACTATCTTGCCAGAAGCGGAAGAACAGCAGGGCTTTAATACACTGAAAGAGAAACTTCAAGAGTGGATTGACCAATCCCAACGTGAAGACTTGATAAAAAGGTAATAAAAAAATCCTTGCATTGAGAGAGAATGCAAGGGTTTTTCTTTTATCTTGTCGGATGCGCTTCAGGCTCCCGCTCCAATTCTTCGTTTGGTTTAAAGAGAAGTCCCAGGTTTACAAGGCCGGCAATTCCAATTAAACCGTAGATAATTCTTGAAACTGCTGAGCTTGATCCGCCAAAAATAGCAGCAACAAGATCAAATTGAAAAAAACCAATTAATCCCCAGTTGATCGCGCCGATAATTGTCAGAACCAAGGCGGTGCGTTGTATGCCACTCATGCTGTTTCCTCCTTCATTAAATGGGTTCGTATTTAGAGTCAGCATTCTTCAAAAAAATATTCATCGAAAAGTTTTAGAAAGTTTATCGGCGGGAAAAATAAATCGCGATCTTTGCATTCAACACGAAAATCCATAATAATAGGATTGAAAAGGAGGCTGAATGAATTGGAAAACTTTACTTTCACGAATCCAACAAAATTAATTTTTGGCAAAGGCCAGCTTGAACAATTGAAAACAGAAATTCCACAATATGGGAATAATGTTTTGCTTGTTTATGGCGGCGGCAGCATTAAGCGGACTGGTTTATATGAAAAGGTGATAGCTTATTTAAAAGAATTCGATGCCAAAGTTTTTGAATTGCCTGGTGTTGAGCCGAATCCCCGTTTGACAACAGCGAAGAAAGGGATCGAGATTTGCAAAAATGAAGGGGTTGACTTTATTTTGGCTGTTGGCGGCGGCAGTGTCATTGACTGCACAAAGCTCATTGCAGCCGGCTCAAAATACGATGGTGACGCGTGGGATCTTGTAACGAAAAAAGCTTTTGCAACGGAAGCTCTTCCATTTGGAACCGTGTTAACTCTCGCCGCAACGGGTTCGGAAATGAATTCCGGGTCTGTGATTACCAATTGGGAAACGAAGGAAAAATACGGCTGGGGCAGCTCGGTAACCTTCCCAACATTTTCGATATTAGATCCGGTATATACATATACGGTTCCGAAGGATCAAACGATATATGGAATGGTTGACATGATGTCGCATGCGTTTGAACATTATTTTCACCTTGAAGAAAATACTCCGCTGCAGGATCGCATGGTGGAATCTCTCTTGCAAACGGTGATTGACACCGCGCCAAAACTTCTCAATGATTTGGAGAATTACGAGTATCGTTCCACCATCCTCTACTGTGGAACAATGGCATTAAACGGCATGCTGTCAATGGGGTATCGCGGCGATTGGGCAACACACAATCTTGAGCATGCGGTTTCTGCGGTCTATGATATTCCGCATGGCGGCGGACTCGCGATTCTTTTCCCTAACTGGATGAAGCATAACTTAAAAGTGAAGCCGGAACGCTTTCAACAGATGGCAGTAAGGGTGTTTGGTGTCGATCCGCAAGGAAAAACGGCTGAAGAGGCCGGACTTGAAGGTATTGAAAAACTTCGCGAGTTCTGGATGAGCATTGGGGCTCCATCCCGCCTGGCCGATTATAAAATTGATGACAGCCAGCTTGAATTAATGGCAGACAAAGCAATGGTTAATGGTGAATTTGGTAATTTTAAAAAATTGAACAAGGAAGATGTACTCGCGATTTACCGCGCATCTTTATAATATCGGGGAAAGGAGCTATTCGTCCATCGAAAGGGTGAATGGCTTCTTTTTGGCGAATTTGACGTGGAATTTACTATTCAAAACGTAAAAAAATTATCGAAATTGGTTACGCTTACATTCCGGTTAGTTCCTTGATTATCTGTTCACCATTCGTTAAAGTAAAAGTGGTATTGAAAAAAATTTACGGAGGACTCAAGAAAAATGACACATATCCGTTTTGATTACACGAAAGCACTAAGCTTTTTTGGCGAACATGAACTTACATACTTGCGCGATGCCGTTAAAGTTGCGCACCATTCCCTTCATGAAAAAACAGGTGCCGGCAGCGACTTTTTAGGCTGGATCGACCTGCCTGCGGATTACGACAAAGAAGAATTTTCGCGCATTCAAAAGGCAGCTGCGAAAATCAAGTCGGATTCAGATGTCCTGCTTGTTATCGGCATTGGCGGCTCTTATTTAGGGGCAAGAGCGGCAATTGAAGCGTTGCAGCACAGTTTTTACAATGTCCTTCCAAAAGGGAAGCGGAAGACGCCGCAAATTATTTTTGTCGGCAACAACATCAGCTCCACTTACATGCAGGATGTAATGGATCTTCTGGAAGATGCAGATTTTTCAATTAACGTGATTTCAAAATCCGGTACGACTACTGAACCGGCTATTGCCTTCCGCATTTTCCGCAAACTGCTTGAGGAAAAATACGGAGCAGAAGAAGCGCGCAAACGGATTTACGCTACGACGGACAAAGCCCGCGGCGCTTTAAAAACATTAGCGGATGAAGAAGGCTATGAATCGTTTGTGATTCCGGATGATGTCGGCGGCCGCTATTCCGTTTTGACAGCTGTCGGACTATTGCCAATTGCGGTGAGCGGAGCGGATATCGAAAAAATGATGGAAGGCGCTGCAAAAGCCCGTGAAGATTTCGGCCACTCGGAATTGGAAGAAAATCCAGCCTATCAATATGCTGCCGTTCGGAACGCTCTTTACAATAAAGGGAAAACGATTGAAATGCTGATCAATTATGAGCCGGCATTGCAGTATTTTTCCGAATGGTGGAAGCAGCTGTTTGGTGAAAGCGAAGGAAAAGACCAAAAAGGAATTTATCCGTCTTCCGCAAACTTTTCAACTGATCTTCATTCTCTTGGCCAGTACGTACAAGAAGGCCGCCGCGATCTCTTTGAAACAGTGGTCAAGGTTGAGAAGCCGCGCCATGAACTGACAATCGGCAAAGAGGATAAAGATTTGGACGGCTTAAATTACTTGGCTGGACAAACTGTTGATTTTGTTAATAACAAAGCATTTGAAGGAACAATGCTTGCTCATACGGATGGCGGCGTACCGAATTTAATTGTTACGATTCCGTCGCTTGATGAATATACTTTCGGTTATCTTGTCTATTTCTTTGAGAAAGCTTGTGCAATGAGCGGTTATCTGCTCGGGGTAAATCCATTTGACCAGCCTGGTGTTGAAGCTTACAAAGTTAACATGTTCGCCCTTCTCGGCAAACCAGGTTACGAAGAGAAAAAAGCCGAACTTGAAAAACGATTAAAATAAGATAACGATGAGCACTCCCCAAGCGGGAGTGCTTTTTTGGGGCTAAGGAACATGTATGGTTTGTGAAAATATGTAATGGACTATTGCCGAAAAAGTGACAAATACGGATAAACGGGAAAAACCCGCGGATAAAAGAACAATGTTCACGGATAAACGGGAAAAACCCGCGGATAAAAGAACAATGTTCACGGATAAACGGGAAAAATCCACGGATAAAAGAACAAAATCCTCGGATAAATAATCAACTTCATAGATAATAGAATCCTAACCAAGGAATAATTCCCAAAATCACCAAATAGCAATGAAAATTTTTTTAATAGCAAAAATAGCTAGCGTCTGCTAGCTATTTTCCAATATGTTGTTCTTTTGGAACCACTTTTCCTCTATTAAATGCCGTGGAATTCCCATATGAAAAGTGTCAAATTCGACAATATACTTAGGACGTTGTTTTGATTCCTTGTAAATTTTTCCGATATATTCCCCAATCAAACCTATCGCAATCAACTGGAGGCCGCCGATCAGCCAAATGGAAGTAATCAGCGAAGTCCAGCCTGTCTGGGTGTGTCCCAAAAATTTAAGCGTTAAAAAATAGCTGCCAAAAAAGAAGCTGACCAAAAATGAGACAACCCCAATCAACAGGACAAGCCTAATAGGGGTAACGGAAAAAGACGTTATCCCATCGAAGGCGAAAGCGAGCATTTTTTTCAAAGGATATTTCGTCTCCCCGGCTTTTCGCTCCTTGCGGTCATAATAAACAGTGGTCGAACGAAAGCCAATCAAAGGGATGATCCCTCGTAAGAAAAGATTAACTTCCTTAAAGTTTTCGAGTTCTTGAATCGCTCGTCTGCTCATCAGACGGAAATCGGCATGATTGTAAACAAGGTCAACGCCCATTTTTTTCATGATGTTATAAAAACCTTGGGCAGTCGTTCGTTTAAAAAATGAATCGGTTTCCCGGCGCTTGCGAACACCGTATACAATTTCACAACCTGCAGTATAGTTTAAAATAAATTCACGGATGGTCTCAATATCATCCTGAAGATCGGCATCAATTGTAACAACACAATCGGAAAGATCCTTTACATTGAACATCCCGGCGAGCAAAGCATTTTGATGACCAACATTGCGCGAAAGCTTCAAGCCGCGAACATGCTCATTGTGAAGCCCCTCTTTGTAAATTAAATCCCATGTTCCATCCTTGCTGCCATCGTCGACAAAAACAATTTTGCTTCGATCGGAAATCATTTTTTCATTTTTCAAATCGATCATGAAATTCGTTAAAACGGAAATGGTTTCTGGCAAAACTGCTTCCTCATTGTAGCATGGCACCACTATCGTTAAAATTGGTTCGATCATCGTTGAGTCCCTCACATTACTTTGTATAAGTAAATTTTCCAAGCAGCCTGTTTCGATTGAAAAACCTTCTCCAGCTTTAAATGGTTTTCAATTGCGTTATCAATCGGCAGGGCGGCAAAAATATAGCGACCGCCCAACTTTTTCAATTCGACGGTATTCAGCTGAAGATTTTTTAAATGCCGCTTGGAGTCTTTTTTGATCATATAGCGTTTCCCCAGTTGGCTTGTAAAAAGGTAACAGCGGCCGCCCCATTGATCAAAATAGCGGCGGATGACGTTGTTTCTGTGCAATTCCTGGGCAATAATCTTTCGAAACCGGTGCTTGTAGACAAGCGGATAAAAATTATTGTATGTATCAAGGGTGTAAAACCCATTGTACTGGGCGATTGCCGGATGAATTCCAATGCTTGCGACCCGGTACTCTTTTTGCGGCAACGCAATATAATTGCGAACTTCGCTAAATAGTTCTTCCGCGTAAAATTCTTTTACCGTTGGTTTTTGATGGTACACGATTTCATCATTAAACAGGAACAACATGAGTATTTGGCCAAAAGCCAGCCACTTGGCAGACTTTGTCCAAGAAAAACGTTGACTTGCAACAATTTTCAAGGCCAAGGCAAAATCAGCATAAATGACGAGCGGGCTTAGAAAATGGTAGCGGGCAAAGTTGAATGTATCAAGAAAATGAAACCTTTTTGTCAGCGGCAGCCATCCTTTGTAAAACCAAAAGGCATACCAGGCCGACAATAGAAAATTTAAGAAAAATAAAAACACAAATACGCGATCTTGTTTCCATGAATGATTTTTAATCACAAAATAAAGAGCAATAAACGTAACAGGCAGAAGGATGAATCCGTGAACGGTCATATCATGGGTGTGGCCGAAAAAATAGTTTTTAAAAGTTAACCGAACGGCTCGCCAAAATGGCAAACTGGCATGAAAATATTCGTCCCGGCTATTCGGCTCGCCTTTTAGCAAGAAAGAAGAAACGAGACGATAGTCGACTAGCAGATACAATCCGGTCATATAGACGATCGCCAGCAAAAATGGCCCATTCACCTTTCTTTTTCGTAAGGCGTCACTCAGCCAAAAGGCGCCCATGGCGCTTAAAAAAAAGAAAAAGCCCAAAACAAAACTTGAATAAAACGGCAATAGGGTGAGTACTGCATAATCCTTCCATGAGGATTCACGGCTGCGAATGTTTAAAAATGCCCAAAGTGCAAGCGGCATGCCCAAGGTGCTTAGCATCCCCGATGGCCAAAAGGGAGTTAGGGCAAAGGCAAGGGCGGTGCCAATTTGGTATGGCAGCCATTGTCGTCCTGGAAGGAGATGTTTTTTTAGGAGCAAATACATTCCAATGAAGGCAATGGCCCTTGTGATCAATTGGCTAAAGCTGTAAGCGGTCATGGTTGGAAAGAATGCGTACAGCCAGACGATTCCGCTGTATTCCGTTCCGAATGCATTTCTTGGCAAACCGTTGATGATTTGCGGGATCACGCCATGAATCGAGCCAAACATTTGTCCGCTGTTTGCTAGAACTTTATACCAGGCGATATTCGAGTCCAAATTATCATGAACGCGGATATGCGCATTTTCCTGTAGGATAAACAGGGGGGACAAATAAATAGCGAGCACAAGAAAGGCAAGACCAAACCATCTCGACTCTTCTGTCCAAACACGATTCAACTCAAAAACACCTCAACCCATTTTTTCTGGTAGTTTTTGTTTGATGTCTGGAAAGTATTCCTTTTTTCTTAACTTTTCCTTCTTAGATAAAAATGGCTCTTTTCGTCCATAATGGAAAATAAAATCAAAATCGGGGGATTTCACATGCCAAACCGTTTCTATATTCGTTTTTTGCATTTGCCTCTGCTTCTGCGCATCTTGTTAATCGCCCTATTTGTGTTTCTCTCTTTTGGCATTTTGATTCATTTGCTTGAACCGGCTACATTTCCAACGATTTTCGATGGAATTTGGTGGTCTATTATTACGGCTTCAACGGTCGGATATGGGGATTATGTGCCGCATTCGACTTGGGGAAGGCTAGCAGCAACTGTGCTGATTTTACTTGGCGCAGGCTTTGTTTCGTCCTATTTTGCTACATTGGCAACGGCCGCGGTGACAAGGCAGGACGCACTTTCAGCAGGGAGAATTGCTTTTAAAGGTCATGGTCATACAATCATTATTGGCTGGAACGAGCGCTCGCGGGAATTGATCCACAAACTTGTCCGTTTTGGTGCACAGAATATTGTTCTTGTGGATGAAACGCTGGAGGCAAATCCAGTGCAGTCGAGGTTTGTGCATTTTATTCAGGGGAAGCCCCATATGGATGAAACCATTTTAAAGAGCAATATTGACGAGGCCGAGAAAGTGTTGATCACAGCAGATCGCGGAAACGATGAACTGCAAGCCGATATGAACAGCATTCTCACTTTGCTAACGATTAAGGGGCTGTGCCCTTCTGTGAAGTGCATTGTGGAAATTCTTACAGCAGAGCAAGTCATTAATGCGAAACGGGCGGGGGCTGATGAAGTCATCCAGTCGAATAAACTAACAAGTGTATTTATGGTGAACAGCCTGCATTCGAATGGTGACGGACTGCTTTCAGATTTTGTCCAGCCATTGCAGGAAAACCGCCTATCGCTGCAAGAAGCTGAAGACAGCTTTGTCGGAATGCCGTTTAAAAAGGTTTTGGGGATTTTATTTGAAAAAGGAGAGCTTTTGATTGGGTTAAAGAGAGGAGAGGAACTGATCGTTCATCCGTCCCACTCCAATTTAATCGAAAAAGGGGATAAGTTTTTAATTTTAAAATAGAAGTTATCCACATACCAACAATGTTATTCTAGTTATCAACAAACTTATTCACAGTATATACATGTTTATCAACATTTTTAAGTGGTTTATCCACAAGGATCCCCAGCTAGGGAAAACGCATCACGCAAGAGCACCCACCCGAATGCGCCTCCTGAAAACCAGTAAACTGGTTCGTGCAAGAGTTTTTGGGAATATTTGCACCATTGAACAATTCATATCTGGTCCCCATCTCGAATACAAATTTGTAGACAGGCTTCTAATCAAAAAAATGGGGAGAGAGTGCATGAACGTTTTTTTAAGTTACATCCTGCTGGGGCTTTCGTTGGCGGCTCCGATTGGTCCAATCAATGCAGCGCAAATTGACAGAGGAATAAAAAATGGCTTTATGCATGCATGGTTCATTGGTGTGGGTGCGATCCTTGCCGATGGCCTTTACATGCTGATTGTTTACATAGGAGTGATCCAGTTTCTCGAAATGGATTTTATGAAAACCTTTTTATGGTCATTTGGCAGCTTTGTTCTACTCTATACTGGGGTGGAGAGCTTGATCAGTGCTGGTAAACTGAATCTTCAAGACCATAGGAACAAAGAGCCGCTTTATAAATCGTTCTTTTCAGGGTTTTTTATGTCAGTGTCGAATCCGCTCACCATTTTGTTTTGGCTTGGAATATACGGCTCCATTCTTGCTAAGACAGCCGCTTCTTATGAAACCACGGAGTTACTCTTTTACAGCAGTGCCATTTTCATCGGACTACTGCTTTGGGATATTATGATGGCTGGAATCTCAAGCAGTTTTCGCAAATACTTAACATCGGGATTGCTTGTGTCCATATCGTTTTTATCCGGCTTTTCACTCATTGGTTTCGGAATTTATTTTGGCGTTCAGGCAGTAAAATTATTGCTTCAGTAAAAAAGCTGGCCGGAACAATCCGACCAGCTTATGTTGGTTGTGGTTTCAGAGCTTCTTTATTTTTCCACCGGAAATGCATCATCCATGTGACTCCCCCGATGATCGCCAAAAATAACAAACTGATGAAAAATCCTGGCCGGCTTGAATCGTGAAAAAGAGTACCAATAACAGCTAGCAAAATAAAGGCTGCCCCGATTAAATACATCATTTTCTCCTTAGCTTCCAGCTTCAAAATTTTTCGGGAAGACGCGAGAATGAAGATCCAATTGTAAAGCAGCATTAGACCCGCTGCAGTTGTGAGATATTCATAAATTTGATTTGGCATCACCAGTGCGGTGATGATGGAAGCTGTGATCCCGGCGATGGTTAACAAAAGAGCGGGAATTGGAATCTGTAGCTTCCCTTTTTTTGAAAAAATTGCCGGGGCATCGCCTTCTTCTGCTAAAGTGACTAAAATACTCGTTATCGCAAATAGGGAAGCGGCCATTGTTGAAAAGCCAGCAATGATCAAGGCGCCATTAAAAAGATGTGGAACAAAGGATAAATGGAACTGATCCAGCGCAATGATAAACGGACTTTCCTTTCCATTGAATGAACTCCAGGCAGTGATCGCTACAGCCAGACCAATGGACAATATATAGATATTAGTCAGTGTCATCAGCATAACTTTCCCAGCCTTTGGCGCTTCTTTTGGATCTTTCAGCCTTGTCGCCATCAATCCCAAAATTTCAATACCGCCAAATGCGTAAAAAGCAAAAATAACCGATGACCAAAGACCATTGAATCCTTTTGGGAAAAATTCCGCTGCCGTATTTGGAATGCGAAGTGTGCGGCCTCCTCCGTCGATCACACCGAAAAGAGCTAGTGCAGCGATCACAATAAACAGCAGGATCGCAGCAATTTTTAAAATGGCAAGGAAGTTTTCCACCTTATTTAAAATTTGAACGCCAATTAAAAGGACAACTAAACCAAGAATGGCATAGTCAGTAGCAAACATCCATAAGGGTACTTTTGGAAACCAGAACCGCGAAAATATCGATAATGCCGTCATTTGGCTGCCCATAATAAGCATTTCGGAACACCAATAAACCCAGCCGCTGCTAAAGCCTGCCCAGCGGCCGTACGCTTTTTTGGCATAAGAACGAAAAGCTCCTTTTTGCGGATCTTTTGCTGTCATTTTCGACAGGGCGTCAAAAACAAAATACGTTCCAAATGCGGCAAGAATGAAAGCAATTAGGATTGAGGGTCCAGCCATTCTAATTGCCAAGCTGGATCCGAGAAAAAAGCCCGTTCCAATCGTGCAGCCGACACCAAATAAGGAGAGCTGCCACCATTTCATGTTATTCTGTTCGTTCATGCCGCAGTTTGATTTTTCCATACAAGTCCTCCTGTTTACTCTACCTTTCGGCCAATTGCGCCAACGGATTGATCCGTGTTGTCCTGATGATTGTAATCTGCATCATTTACTCCAGGGGGCTGGTTTTGATCTGAGCCTAAATAAGCCGGTTTATGTTTTTTCTGCTCTTTTCTAAACAATTCAAAGTTTTCATTTACCATGTTAATCCCTCTTTTTGTAATGAATTTTCAGCCGAGGACGGCTTACAATCGCATCCTGCTTTTTGTTAAGATACACGTTCAAAGCAGAGATATACGATCGTTTCACAGCAAAACTCTGGAGATTGCTGGAACGAAAAAAATTACATAATTGAGCCGATAAAACCTGAAAATAGAAAGAAAACAGGTTTGATTTTTACTGGAGGTATGAAAAATGCTATCAACAGAAGTGTTAGCTGAACTTCGAATTCAATTGCTGCAAGAAAAGGCAGATTTGGAAGAGCATATAAAGCAAAATGATCATTTTGGACTGGAACGCGGCCATGATCATGAATCGATGGGAGAGCTGTCGAGCTATGACAATCACCCGGCCGATGATGCGACAGAACTGTATGAGAGGGAAAAGGACATTGCCCTTAATGAACATTACTCTTTTGAACTCCGAAATATCAATCATGCGCTAGAAGCGATGGAGAATGGCACATATGGCAAATGTGAAGTGTGCGGCAAAGAGATCCCATTAGAAAGGCTAAAGGCATTGCCAAATACCACGTATTGCAAAGAACATAGTCCAGATCAAGTCGTTTCGCACGATCGGCCGGTGGAAGAAGGTGTACTCATGCCGCCATTTGGAAAGTTTGATATGGATGAAAAAGATGAAGATGTCGCATTCGATGCAGAAGATTCTTGGCAGACAGTGGCGCAGTGGGGGACTTCCGATACCCCTTCAGATCTGGCCTTTCCGCAGGATGACTATCAGGATATTTACACGGAAGCCGATGAAAACGTTGGCTATGTGGAGGATTTTGAGAATTTTGTTGGCAATGATCTGTATGGAAAAAATAGTACTGTTTATCCGAATCCGCAGCACGAACACTATGAGGATTCGCTTGATGAGGAAGGGATTATGACGAGTTTTGGCGATTTGCCGGCATATGAACATGACCCATATGTAGACCGTGATAAAGGGATTTAAAACAAAATAAGAAAACAGCTGCCTTGCCGGCAAGCTGTTTTCGATCCCATTTATGGCTGTTTAGGTAACGGGAGATCTTTCCCCGCGGCATCCTCGATGACGCCGCCGATTTCGCCTTCCATATATGCATCAGTTACTTGTTCATGGGTCGTTGCGAGACCAGAGGAAAGGGCGTCGGTTTGCTGATAATCGCTCGGCTTGAAAAAACGGCCGGCAATTTGGGAACGACTTTTTTGATCTTTTTTGTTCATCTTGAAACCCTCCTTTTTTTACAATGGGTAGTGTTTGCTGATAAGAAAAGGTTTACACTTGTTAATTTTGGAAAAAGAATTCGAAAAGATAACTGGAGGTCAAAATAATGCCTAAGAAAAATCAATTCCCGCCCCGAACGGCGCTCGATGAATCCTTTCATTTTCTTCAAGACCAAATCACTCGAATCGCAGTAGAAGAAGAACAGGAAATGATAAAGGAAGAACGTGCATCAAAAGGAGAAAAAAATGAAAGTTGATCAAACGCAACTAAAATTGCAGTGGACAATTGTTTTTCTCTAGACCCACCTTGGCTTCGTTTGATATGATTGCAAAAGAATTTTCCTGAGGTGGTATAGTGTGGTAAGAGAAGCATTGGCAAAAAGAATTGCCTGGATTAGCTTAATCAGCAATATTGTTTTAACCGTTGGCAAAATTATCATTGGCTTGTATGGCAATAGTGATGCGGTTTTTGCGGACGGGATTCACTCGGCGGCAGACGTTTTTGCTTCCCTGATTGTATTATTGGTGATCAAAATTGCCAACAAACCGGCAGATAAGGAACACCCATACGGGCATGGGAAAGCGGAAGTGATTGTGTCAGGAATTATTGGTATCTTGCTGTTTCTCGTTTCGCTTTATGTTGTTTATGAAGGGATTATCGGCTTTTTCCATCCAGTACAATCACCGACGTTTGTGGCAATGGGTGTTGCATTATTTTCCTACATGGCGAAAATCATTCTTTTCAAATCTTCACTAAAAGTAGCAAAACAGCATAACAGCAAGGCAATTGAAGCGATTGCCTATGATCATAAGGCCGATATCGTTGCATCGATTGCTGCGGCGATCGGGGTCTTCATCTCCATTATCGGGGAAAAGTTGGCGATGCCATTTTTACTGTACGGTGACAAAGTGGCCAGTATTTTTGTCGCTTACCTTATTTTTAAAATTGCCAAGGAGATGCTGCTGGAAGCTTTCAATATATTATTAGAACGGAACATTGATTCGGGAACGCTTGAAGAATATCTCTCGATTATTGCCTCATTTCCAGAAGTAAAGCGGATCGACCGGCTCAGAGCCCGTGAACACGGCCATTATGTTTTGGTTGATTTACGGATTTCGATTGAGCATGACCGGACGATCAAAGAAGGGCATGATTTGGCAAAAAGAATCAAAGAAAGGTTAATGGATCAATATGATCATATTGATGAAGTGCTAATTCACTTGAATCCGTATTTTTCAGAGGTTGAAAAGTGATTCCTTTTATTGGATAATGAAAATTTCACAATCCAATCAAAACAGGTTTGTGCTTTCGCCGTTTTGGGTTTATGATAAGGAAGGATTCTGTCATAACCGTTAGCTTGGCACCATGCTTTTAATTGAGAGGAGTTGATATTTTTGAGTTATCCCGTTGACCCGGACCCAAATAGTAGACAGGGGGAAGTCGAAATCTTTCGATTGAACGAATTGGATTCTGAAACAATATCAGCTCTTAGCAAAGGTGGAGACTTCCTCTAACATGGAGAGGAGGTTTTATGGATGTTAGAAATTTTTAAAAGCAATGAGGCAAATGTATTAGAAAAGGTCGAGACGATTTCGAAAGGTTGTTGGATCAACCTTTATGCACCGACTGAGGCTGAAATTAACCTTGTTGCCAATGATGCGCAAATTTCCGTTGATTTAATGAAAGACGCATTGGACGATGAAGAGCGCCCAAGGATTGAACGGGATGAAGGCCAGGTGTACATCATCGTTGACTACCCATATATTACCCATGATGATTCTGGATTCCCGACATATGAAACAATCCCGATCGGCATTGTTTTGGCCGATCAATGCGTGATTACGATTTCGTTAAAAGATTCACCGATTTTGGATGATTTCAGAAAGAATCGGATAAAAGAATTTTATACGTATAAAAAAACGCGTTTTGCGCTGCAAATTCTGTTTGTTATTTCATCCTATTATTTACGGTATTTAAAGCAGATCAATAAGAAAACAAATGAAATTGAGCGGGAAGTGCATCAATCGTTGAAAAATAAAGAGTTGTATGCTTTCCTGGCATTAGAAAAAAGTTTGGTATACTTTACGACTTCCTTAAAGTCGAACAAAGTGGTGCTCGACAAGTTATTGCGGTTTAACTATATCAAAATGTATGAAGAAGACAAGGATTTACTGGAAGACGTGATTATTGAAAAAACACAGGCGATCGAAATGGCGGAGACGTACAGATCCATCTTAAGCGGGATGATGAACGCCTTTGCTTCGATTATTTCCAATAACTTAAACATTGTGATGAAATTTTTAACTTCGATTACGATTATACTTTCTTTTCCAACAATGGTTGCGAGCTTTTACGGCATGAACGTGGATATCCCGTTCCAGCGCGCGCCGCACTCCTTTGTTGTGCCATTATTGATTTCTGCCTTTTTAACAAGTTTAACTGCATTTATCTTTTGGAAAAAGAAATACTTTTGAAAAAAAGTCAGCCTTAGGGCTGGCTTTTTTTATTCAGAAAGGATTGAAAAAGAAGAGTGGATGGTCTATGATGAAGGTACATAATTAATTAATTTAATTAAGTTACTCTTTGAATTGGGGTGGCCATCGTGGCAACAACTATTTTTCAAGATATCCAAAACCTCCTTGAATATGGGTTGAGGGAAAAACTGATGGAACCAGCAGATCGGATCTATGCGCGAAATCGGATTTTGGCCGAGCTGGGGTTAAATGAATGGCAAGATTGTCTGCCGCAATCAGGGCAGCGTTCCTTGGCAAACATTTTAAACTCCATCCTTGATTGGGCATATGAAAATCAAGTGCTGGCATCCAATACAACAACCGAAAGAGACATTCTTGATACCGAAATCATGAATTGCCTGATGCCTCGCCCGTCAGAGGTAATCAATCAATTTTATAAAAAATATGACCAGGAAAGCTCTGAGGCGGCAACCGATTATTTCTATCAGCTGTCGACCGCTTCCAATTACATTCGCACCGATCGAATTGCCAAAAACAAAGTTTGGAAAGCGGCTACACCGTATGGTGACATTGACATTACGATCAATTTATCAAAGCCAGAAAAAGATCCGAAAGAAATTGCGATGCTGAAAAATGCACCGAGTGTCTCCTACCCAACCTGTTTATTGTGCAAAGAAAACGAGGGGTATAAAGGGAACTTGCGCAATCCAGCCAGAGCGACGCACCGGGTCATCCCGCTATCGTTAAACGGGGAAGAGTGGTTCCTTCAATATTCTCCATATGTTTACTATCAGGAACATTCGATTATTTTGAAAAAAGAACATGTGCCGATGAAGATTTCACGGCAAACATTTGATCGCCTGCTCGCGTTTATCGAGAAATTCCCGCACTATTTTATCGGCTCCAATGCGGATTTGCCGATTGTTGGCGGCTCAATATTGTCGCATGATCACTTCCAAGGCGGCCGATACGAGTTTGCAATTGAAAGAGCCGGGGTTGGAGAATTTCAGAAACTCGAGGGCTATCCATCGATAAAACTGGGGATTGTGAACTGGCCAATGTCAGTGATCCGCCTCCAGGGTAACAAGGAAGAGGTTGCGGCGGCAACGGAATTCATTTGGAAAAAATGGCGTGAGTATAGCGACCCGCATGCAGATATCTTGGCTTATAGCGGTGAAATCCCGCATAACACGGTAACACCGATCGCCAGAAGGCGCGGTGAACAATACGAAATGGATGTTGTTCTAAGAAACAATCGGACAACAGACGCGTTTCCGGATGGCATTTTTCATCCACACCAAGAACTGCACCATATCAAAAAGGAAAATATCGGCCTGATTGAAGTCATGGGGCTTGCTGTTTTGCCGGGGAGGCTTGCGGAAGAATTAGAGCTTGTTGCTCATTATTTGCTTCATCCTTGTGCGAAAGCACAGTGGGATCCGTCCGTTGTAAAGCACTGGGATTGGGTTCAGGAATTGATAGAAAAACATCAAGAAATCACGGAAAGCAATGTAACCGAGATTTTGAAGGCAGAAGTAGGAGCTAAATTTACGACCGTGCTGGAACATGCAGGTGTATTTAAACAGACCCATGAAGGAAAATTGGCTTTTGCCAGATTTATCAATCATTTGCAAACACAAGCAAGACAAGGGAATTTTTAAAAATTAAGAGGAAAGAAGGGGTTTCTGTGGAAAACCATCAATTGATCGAGCAATTTAAAGAGGAATTCGGCTATGCTGAGAATGTGCGGCTGTTTTTTGCGCCCGGCCGCGTGAATTTAATCGGTGAGCATACAGACTATAACGGCGGCTATGTTTTTCCAGCCGCGTTGACGTTCGGCACATGGGCAGTTGCAAGCTCGAGACAGGACGGCATCTACCGCTTTCGTTCGCTAAATTTTCCAGGGCAAGCAGTCGAATGTTCTGTGAAAGAAGGAATCAACTACAAACAGGAAGACGATTGGGCGAATTATCCAAAAGGTGTGTTAAAAGAATTGCTAGAGCTGGAAGGGGGCGTAAATGACAGCGCCTATAAGGGTGCAGATGTGCTATTTTACGGCAATATCCCAAATGGGGCAGGCCTCTCCTCCTCTGCTTCGATTGAATTGGTAACCGGCCTTGCTTTAAGCAAACTTGCCGGCATTGAAGTGGAAATGCTTGAACTTGTTAAAAGCGGTCAGCGTGCTGAAAATCGTTTTGTTGGTGTAAACTGCGGAATTATGGATCAGTTTGCTGTTGGAATGGGGAAAGAAGGCCATGCCATTAAGCTGGATTGCGATACGCTTGAATATGAATATGTGCCGGTCAAAATTGATGGGTACAAACTGGTGATCACAAATACGAATAAACGCCGCGGTCTTGCTGACTCGAAATACAATGAACGAAGAAGCGAATGTGAACAAGGGCTTGCAGTGATTCAGCAGCAGCTTCCAGAGGTTCACTGTCTTGGCGATGTAAGCTATAATGAGTGGGTGAATGTAAAATCAGCGATTGAGGATGAAGTCATTCGCCGCCGCGTCGAGCATGTGATCACAGAAGATGACCGCGTTTTGCAAGCAACGAAAAGCCTTCAGGAAAATGATCTGATTACGTTTGGAGAATTGATGAAAAAATCGCATGAATCACTGCGTGATCTCTATGAAGTAACCGGTTTTGAGCTCGATACGTTGTTTGAGGAAGCAGCTAAAATGGACGGCTGTATCGGAACACGGATGACAGGCGCTGGATTTGGCGGCTGCAATGTCAGCCTTGTAAAAGAAGAAGCAGTCGATGCGTTTAAAAAGCAAGTTGCGGAAAACTATACGGCGAGAACGGGTTTGGAACCAACTTTTTATGTTTGTGAAATTGGCGATGGCACAAAAGAAATCTTATTGGAGGAATAGGAAATGGCAATTTTAGTAACCGGCGGTGCAGGCTATATCGGCAGCCATACGGTTGTTGAATTATTGAATCATGGTGAAGAGGTTGTTGTCGTTGATAATCTACGGACGGGCCATAAACAGGCGGTAACAGGAGGAACCTTTTATCAAGGAGATATCAGCGACCGCAAGTTCCTTGATTCTGTTTTTGCAAAACATGAAATTGAGGCGGTCATTCATTTTGCGGCCAGCTCTTTAGTTGGAGAGAGTGTCCAAAAGCCGCTTGATTATTATGAGAATAACTTGATTGCGTCACACGCGCTTGTTTCGGCAATGATTGATCATGGTGTTAAGAAAATTGTGTTCTCCTCAACGGCGGCAACGTACGGTGAGCCGAAAAGCATCCCGATTTTGGAATCGGACGTCACCAGTCCGACCAATCCATATGGCGAGACGAAACTGGCGATGGAAAAAATGTTTCGCTGGAGTGACAATGCGTACGGTTTAAAATCGATTTCACTTCGCTATTTTAATGCAGCCGGCGCACATCCGGATGCCATGATCGGCGAGGATCACAATCCGGAAAGCCACTTGATCCCGATTATTCTTCAAGTTGCATTAGGGCAGCGCGAAGCAATCGGAATTTTTGGCGACGACTATCCGACGGAAGATGGCACATGCATCCGCGATTACATCCATGTGATGGATCTGGCCAATGCCCATTGGCTTGCCCTGGAACATTTACGCAAAAACAATACAAGTGACGTCTTCAACCTTGGAAACGGGACAGGATTTTCGGTGAAGCAAGTTATTGAAACAGCCCGTCAAGTAACCGACCACCCTATCCCTGAAAAAGTAAGTCCGAGAAGAGCAGGCGACCCGGCCGTGTTAATCGCTTCGTCTGAAAAAGCCCAATCCGTACTTGGCTGGAAACCGCAGTACAATGATCTAAAGACCATCATCGCCACCGCTTGGAAATGGCATCAGGCCAATCCAAAGGGGTATAATGATAAATAAAAAATGTGAAAAAGCACCGTGTTCGGTGCTTTTTCTTTCGTCTTGTAAATTGTGGAATTTTCCTATCTTCCTGCACGGGCTTGTTTTGCCCTGCCAACTCTTGTTTGCGCATCTACTTTTTGACTGACAGCCGCGCTTTTTGGAGAAAAGCGTTTTTGAAGATGTTGATAAAGGTTTCCTAAAACCAGACCGATGTATAAATAGGCCAGGCCGCCGAACATTCCGTACACAAGGACTCCTGCTGCCGCTGTTAGCATTCCGAATACAATCTGGCTCTTAGATTTTGCCGGTGAGGTGGGCGGGTCGGTGAGCATAAAAAAGCCAAAAAACAAGGTTGCATTAATAAATGGCGGTCTGAAAGCATCCGCAGCATTCCCCATATTGTACAGTCCCATGACGAATAATAGGACCATATAGGTTAAAAGGAACGAGAAAACCTGTGGAAATTTAGTAATACGGTTTGTAATTAGATAGCCGCCAATTAAAAGAAAAACGATCATCCATGCTGGAAGATCTCCGAACGCTCCCCACCAGCTTTGGCCTGTTTGCGAAATAAAAAAGAGAGAAAAAAGCAGCCCAAAGGCCGCCGGATTAAAGACGGGCTTCTTTTTATAGACGATAAAATGCTTAGACAGAATAGCTACAATGGCTGTTCCGGCAACAACAAGCCAGGACGTTGTAAAGCTTAAAATAAGCGAAATGATTAAACTCGTGATCACGGTGCTGTCCTTGCTGCTTTTTCGTTTCATAAAAGTGCAGCAGAGATAATCTGCAGCAAACGACACTAAGACGGCAACCATGGTATTTTCTATTCCCAGTATTGTTTTTGAACCGATCGATGCAATGATTAAATAAGAAATCAAGGCTAGGGTGACATAACCCTTTGGGGTTTTAAGCCATTTTTTTACTGTCATTTAAATCCCTCCAACTTTGACAAGTTCCAATTCAGGTGTAATTAAAAGGCCTTCTAAGGAAAGGTCTTCAAGGAAACTCTTCGCTTTTTCTCTTGCCATTAAAAATGAAACAGTGGAAAATCCATCGGCCATCATTGCGAATGGGGCGATTACGGTGCTGCTGACCCATTCGTCGGGAGAGAATTTTGTTTGCGGATTGACAATATGATGGACATCCGGCTGCATTGCGTTTCTTCGCTCATAACTGCCAGATGTACAAACCGCCGCATCGGAAACCTCAATTGTCTCAATGACTTTTTCCTTTAGATAAGGATGCTGGATGCCAATTTTCCATGGTTCTCCTTTTTGATTGACCCCGCCGGCATACAAATCTCCTCCGGCATTGACAATAAACCCTTCAAATTCCTTTAGCTCGTTTGCAGCTAAATCAATGGCAAATCCTTTGGCGACAGCTCCCAAATCAATGAGTAACGGTTTTTTTACTAGCATTGTAAGGTTTTTTGGATCAAGCTCGATATCCAGATAATGAGCGGTTTCAGCAGAACAACTGTTGATAAAATTTCCCGTCAAATACTGCCGATTAAATCCGTTTTCCTCCATTATTTTTCCGACAGTGGGATCAAACAGCCCGTTTGTCAGCTGGGCGATCTCCAGAGCAAACGTAAGCGGTTCAAATAAAAACGGACTAATCTTTACCGGCTTTCCGACATATTGGCTTGCCTTCATCAATTCACTTTCCGTGTTAAAACGGCTGCAGGCCTGTTCCACTTTTTGAAAGGCTTCAAACGCGCGATTTATTTTTGCTTCGGTCGCTACCTTTGACTTCGTTGTTACAACGTTGATGTCCACTACTGTGTCCATGTACAATTTTGTTTTTCTCATTTTGTTCCCCTATGCATTTTTGGCCTGATCAAGTGCCTGCTGAACAGCGTCCGCAAAGGCTGCCGTACTGTAAGTAGCACCAGAAACATTGTCCACCTGTGCACTTTGCTTTTGGATTACTTCCTTGGGGAGACCGACCACATCACTTTCGGAATAATGCATACCGAAATTGCTGATTTGAACGTCTGTAATTTTATCATTCTTAATCGTTACCTGGACACCAATAGTACCTCGTCTGTTCATTCCTTCTCCGGTAAAGGTGCCTTCTTTGTACATTCGTTTTGGTTGTGCTCGGGCAACGGTTGTGCTTGGAGCCTGGTTGCTGCTTTTGCCTTGTGTTCCACTATTGGCTGATGGAGAGTTGTTTTTGCCTTGTGTCCCGCTATTTGTAGCTGGAAGACTGTTCGTTGCTAGGCTGCTATTCGCTGGAGCTTTTTGAACAATATGCTGAATGGGCTGCTGCCCTGCCGCTGCTTGAGGTTCAGTGGTAAAATACCCAGCTGCATAAACGGCTGCGACCGCCGTAGAACACAGCATAACCCACTTTTTATCCGTTTTTTTCATATAAAAATCCTCCCTAGCAAATTCATACAAAACGTTTTTAACATGTACAGTATAGAAAAGCTTTCTTAAAATTTCTTTAAAAAACTTGCTTATGATTCTTAACTTTAGTGGACTTTAAATTTACAAACGTTTCATATCCTGCTCATATCTACGACACAATTTGGTAACAATCCAACGCTATAGTATTTACTAGAGGGGACAGCATGTGTGGCTGTCATGGCACTTGGCGAAGGCGGAGCCAATGCTGTTTTGATTAATTTCTCATAAGTGAAAGTCAACGAAGAATTTAAACAATGAAGAAAAAAAGAAAGTGCCCCAATTTGGACACTTTCTTTTTTAGGTTCTAGTACGATGGATTCATGTATGTTTTTTATAAAAATAGACAGCCGCGCGTAATTATTCCACTCCTTTCGAAGCAAATATTTCCACTAAAATCAAAGCCACTGCCCCCATGGCAGTTGCGTCCTCGCCAAGCTTGGAGACTACGATTTCAGTTTGCTTTGCCGCATCTGTCAAGGCACGCTGTTGAACGGTATTTGCAATGGTTGTAAGAATAAAGTCTTTTGCGTTTAAAACGCCGCCTCCTAAAATAATCCGCTTGGGGTTGATTGCATGAATAAGATTGGTTATTCCGATTCCGAGATAGCGACCCGCCTCGGTAAGAGCGCTAATCGCTAGCGGATCGCCTTGCAATGCCGCCTTGTACACCATCTCACCGGTTATTTTTCCATCGTCATGCCCAACAAGCTCCTCCAGCAGACTCGCGTGGCCTGATCGCAGCTCCTTTTTCACCTTTTCAGCAATCGAAGGGCCAGATGCAAAGGTTTGCAGACAACCGTCATTTCCGCATGTGCATTTTGGACCGTTCAAATCAATGGTCATATGACCAATCTCGCCACTAATACAATCGTTTCCGTGGTAAAGCTTTCCATTCATCACAATGCCGGCTCCGATTCCGCGGCCAACATTGATGCAAACAAAACTGTTTACCCCTGCTCCATGTCCAAACCAAAGTTCACCCAGTCCCATCACTCTTGCGTCATTTTCAACTTTTACTATCCAATTGAATTCTTTTTCTAATACCTCTTTAATCGGAATGTTTTTCAATTTTAGATTTGGCGCAAGAATGGATACGCCTTTTTCAACATCTACAATTCCATGCATTCCAACACCGATCCCAATAATTTTTGTTTCATCGATCTCATCTGTGCTAGTTAACGAGTGAATTGATTCAATGATGAACGACAAAAGCTTTTCATTTGTAATGTCCGGGGGAATGGGTTCGGTTGCTTTTTTCAAAACCTTTCCAGTGATCGTTGTTAAAATGATTTTGATATCATGGGAACCGACATCCAGACCAATGACATGGAATCTTTCGCTATTTAATGTAAGCAGTGTCGGCTTTCTGCCGCCACTGGATTCACCAAGCCTTTGTTCCATGACCATTTCAGCCTGCAAAAGTTCCTTGACAAGATTGCTGACAGTCGGCGGGGTTAGTCCTGTTTGCTTTGCGATTTCTGCTCTTGAGATGGGTCCTTTTTCACGAATACTATTTAAAATTACCGACCGGTTCATTGATTTCATTAATTGAAAGCTGCCAGTTAGCAAGGTATCTGCCATTTTAGTTCCTCCATTGATGCACTTTCTTAATTAATTTTAATTATAAACTATTTTCTTTCAATACAAAACGTTAATAAGGATGTGTGAAATAAAAAAAACGGGTATATTAGATAGTAGACGTTTCCTGTTTTGGAAACGATGTTGCCTGAGGAGGAAAAAGATGAAGTCATTTGTTGTAAGTTTCCACCAAGAAGATCATGTAGACAGTATGCAAATCCAAAAATTAAATGAGGACGATTTTCACAAAGCGACAGAAGGCGGAACAAGGCATTTATTTGAATTAGATACGAACATCGGTTTTTTTTGTGTTTTTTGACGGCGCGGATGCCGATGGTGTTGTTTCATACCTTGTTTTGCAATTTGAAGAAGGTAATGAAGATCCAACTGCCTGTTATGCTTTTAAATTGGAAGATTTTTATGAATTCACGGCGCTATATCTGAACGATTTGGAATTTAGTGATGAGGCGGATGATGAGGACGAGGACGATCAAGCATACGGGCCGATTCACCATCTCGCCCACCTCCTTTACCATATCGTCGAATCGGGGAATGGAATTGAAGCATAGTCAGGGAAATAACCATATCCATAGGGTATGGTTATTTCTATTTTCACGAATATAATCTTTCTTCAAACTGAGTCCGCGACTTTGAGAAATGAAATCTTAAAAAAATACATGCCAATAACGAAAAGCTTGTCGAAAACGCTTGTTCTCCTAAAAACAGGGAAAACACAGCACGAAAGCGCCAAACGAACGCACCTATTATCCTAAAAACAGGGAAAAAGCCTACAACCACATTATCTCTGGAAAATTCTAAAATATATGTAAAATTTCTTTGTACTTTAGGGAGATAGAAAATGTATAATGAAAATAGAATAAACGATGAGTCACGATTCGAAATAGAGGTGTACTTTCGATGGGAAGTATGTTGAAAAAAAACAGACGGCAATATCAAATGTATATAAACCTGATCAGATTGATTGGGGTTATTTCTATTTATCTTTCTTTTTCCTATTTAGCAGGAACTGAAAACCCTTCAACGATCATGGAGCTTGCTGCTATTTCGGTATTATTTCTGCTTTTTTCTCCGTTCTTGATCGTGCTTCCAAGTGGGGCAAGCTTTCGGCCGGGGATGGCCTTTATTTTATTTTCTTTTTTGCACTTTGATTATAGACTTGCCGTTCTCACCGCTCTTCCCGGAACAATTGCGAGTGTTTTTGGGAAAAAAGAACCATACAATAAGTTTTTCTTAATGATCGGTCATTTATCGATTGGAATTTATGCAGCAGGATTTGTTTACCACCAATTGCTGCCGGCTTTTTCCCAAACATATAAAGCCTTTGTAATTATTACGGTAAGTTTGCTGCTTCACTTTGCTGTGAACCGCTTTGTAGCAGCCATCATTGTCGCATATCGCAAGCAACGGAGCTTGCAAGCGCAGCTCTTTGCGCTTGTAAAAGATTTAAATTGGGGGTATATTTCCACCTACCTTATTGGCGTGATCATGTTTCTTGTCTTTCAGACTTACTACCTTCCAGGAGTGTTTCTTAGCACCTTTTTGTTACTGGCAGTCTATCGGTCATTTATCTATTTTCAAAAACTGAAATTGATGGAGGAAAAAGTTTATTTAGATGGGTTAACAAAAGCGGAAAGCAGATTATCATGGGAAGAATTTTCAAAACGGATGAAAAAGAACCGCTCTTTTCCTACCGGGATCGTTTGCATGATGGATTTGGACTATTTTAAATCGATCAATGATACATACGGGCACGATTTTGGAGACCGCATCCTACAGGAATTTGTCAGCTATATTCGGAAAGAAATGAGTCGCAAATATCGCTTGTTCCGTTTTGGCGGTGATGAATTTATTTTGTTTGTTTATGTGAATGAAAAGGAATGTAAAGAGGCTTGTGAGGAAATGAATCAACTCATTTATCAACAAAATGAAATTTGGAAGAAGAAAGGACTGGCTGTTTCCGTTAGCTTTGGAAGTTCGTTTCTTTCCGAAAAAGATACGCTTGAAAACAGTGTAACGAAAGCAGATAAATTAATGTATAACCATAAATTTTCTAGAAATCTCGTCATCCGAAACTAATTTGTCCTGTTAAGTAATAAAGAAAACTCGCCGATTGGCGAGCCTTTGGCGGTTCATGAGGCGTAGTTGCCCGTCGTGCGTTCAGAATTGATGGATAAAAATGCTGATTAGCGAAAAAAGCGCTGGCCTTAAACCAGCGCTTTTTCACCATTTTATACTGATTTTTTAGCCACTTCCACTCTGGCTTTTCCCATGAAGAAGATCGTGATTGCTGCAAAGGCAATAGGGATCAACGTCAGCAGAAATGTATGCGTAATCGAATCGGACATGGCCTGGACAATTTTATCCAAAATAAATCCCGGTATTTTCGAACGTTGGCTCGCTTCGAAAAGTTGTCTTGGGTCGCTCATCGTAAACGACGAACTTCCGCCAGCCCCCTGCATTCCTTTAAATGCTTCTTTTACCTTATCTGTAAATAGGTTGTTTTGAATGGAACCATAAACCGAAACACCAAGCGTCATGCCAAAAGAGCGCAAAAATGAATTGGTTGAATTGGCAGAGCCGCGGTACTGCGGTTCGAGATTATGAATCGAAGCAGTTGGCAATAAAGAAAACGAAAAGCCGACGCCAAAGCCGACCAAAATCATGTAAATCGTTAACAAGTATCTTGCAGTATCAGGTGTCATTGTTCCAAGGAAGAACATCCCGGCAACATAGGAAACAATTGAAATAAACATCAGGTTCCGGTAGGACGTTTTCGTTAAAAAGATTCCGCCGACAGAGCTTCCAGCTACAGAACCGAGCATCATTGGCGTCAAAATCAAGCCCGCATTTTTTGCCGACCCGCCGTATACCGCTTGAACGAAGATTGGAATAAATACCGTTAAAATAATGAACGTAGCTCCGTACAAAAACGCCAAAATTTGCGATGTTGCAAACAAGCGCTTTTTAAACAGCCAAAGCGGCAAAATTGGTTCTTTTGCTTTCAATTCGGTAATAAAAAAGGCAATGAAAAAAATCGCAAAACTGGCAAATAAACTAATAATCTGCACGGAATCCCATTTATATTGTTTGCCGCCAAGCTCGAGAGCAAACATCAGGCTGACTACCGAAATCACAAGAGTAACTGCACCAAGCCAGTCAATTTTTTGCTTTGAGTGCTGAAGTGATTCATGGTAAAAGCGTACGATTAGGAACAAGGAAACAATGCCTATCGGTACATTCACATAAAAGACCCAGTGCCAGCTAATATAATCAGTGATGTAGGCACCAAGCAGCGGTCCAAGCACGCTCGATGCACCGAAAACCGCGCCCAGCAATCCGGTCATTTTCCCGCGTTGTTCCGGTGGGAAGATATCGAATACAATTGTAAAAGCGATTGGCATCAGTGCCCCGCCGCCAATCCCTTGAATCGCCCGGTAAATGCTAAGTTGTTCAATACTCTGAGCAAGGCCGCTTAATGCAGAGCCTATCAAGAAGACGACCAAGCCAAAAAGGAAGAATCGTTTACGTCCATACATGTCGGACAGCTTACCAAAAATCGGCATTCCTGCCATGACTGCGACCATGTAGGCAGAAGTCACCCAAATAAATTTGTCAAAGCCGCCAAGATCAGAAACAATGGTTCCCATCGCAGTTGCTACAATGGTATTATCCATTGCCGACATCAGAATTGCCAGCAATAAACCAGTAACAACCAATTTTAGATTATTGTCCTTTTTAATCATCTTTCAAACCCCTTTGCGAAGGAAGGAGTGCTTCCTTTACAGCTCATTTTTTTTTGTTAAAATAAACATAAGTATCTTGATGATCAAGATAAAAATAGTTTAAGAGAAAGGATTGGCTTTTGTCAATGGAAATCGCAAATCATCCGGAACCAAGCCATGATGTAATCAAGAATTTACGAAAACTAAGCACGCGGATGGTTCTGTTTCAACAGTTTGCGGCCCATTCGCTTGGGCTTGCCCATACTGATTTTAAAACAGCCGATATTTTAAATGAAACCGGTCCGATAACGGCTGGGGAGCTGGCGAAGATAACGGGTTTAACAACGGGTTCCGTAACCGCTTTGATTGATCGCCTCGAACAAGCGGAACTAGTGAAACGGGAGAAAGATCCAAACGACCGGCGCAGGGTGATGATTGTGCCGGTAAAAGACAAACAACCGCTAATTCGGCAGCATTTTTTGCCGTTAACTAACGCGATGACTGAGCTGTGTTCCCACTATAGCGAAGCTGAATTGGCTTTAATCAATGAGTTTATTATGCAAACTAGCGCCATCCACGAAAGGGAAATTCAGCGGCTTAGCGAGTCCGATGCAGAATAATGGACCAGTTTTGTGGGAAAATATCCATGCTTTCATGTGAGTTTTTGAAGGAGGAATCAAGAATGGAAAGCACCCATGAATTTGTAGAGAAATTGCATGAAAACCAAAGAAAGGCAGAAAAAAACAAAAAAACGCAAGGCCAGCAAAATGCCCCAAGCAAGAAGCTGCCAAACAAGCAGCATAACCAAGGTTTTTAATGAAAGGAGACAGCATCGGACGAAAAGTACCGATGCTGTTTTTATGCCATATGCAGACCTTTTTTACAGATGTCCAACACGACTCTTTTTTTAGCTAATCACCAGAATTTATATGGGTAAATTCTGAACGGACGATGGACAGGACGTCCTAGTCAGGCAAGTGCCACAGGATGTGGCAGGTATACGACGAGCGTGGTAAATTCAACTACGCCTCTGTCTTCGTCCAAAGGACTCGCCAGTCGGCGAGTTTTCATTTATGATAAATTAAGCTTTCAACACATCATGGTCGACATAGCGTTCGCCATTGATTTCGCTGATGACGTTGATCGCCACTTTCGCCCCATCGCCAGCGGTAATAATCGTATGTACACTCACACCTGCAATCGTTCCCGCTGCCCAAACTCCTTCAACACTTGTTTTACCGGCTGCATCCACATCGATAATCGTTTTCACACGAGGCTCGGTTCCTGCTTTTGTTTGCAGGCCGATTTTTTCAGCCAAGTCCGCAGCAAATCCTGTTGCCAGAATCACATGTTTTGCCTCATATTGCTCGCGATCCGTTTCGATTTTGAAGCCTGCATCCGTTTTTGCTACATTCGTTACCGTCGCTGCAACGATTTCTGCACCAAACTTGCTTGCTTGCTTTTTGCCCGTTTCCACAAGATCCGGACCGCTGATTTCCATGACACCATAGTGATTTTCAAGCCATGCCCGTTTTGTAACCGTTTTATCATTATCGATTACAAGAGTCTTTTTTCCAGCCTTTGCTGTAAACAATGCAGCACTTGCACCCGCAGGTCCTGCACCAACAATTACTACATCATACATTTTATTTCCCTCCAGTTTTTTTCTTTAAAATCATTCTAAATAACAGTATAGCGCACGAAGAAAATAATGTAAAAAATTTTGATCAAGGATCTGTGCGTTTTTTCGTATTTTGCATTTTTTTACCGGCGGGATTTTAACTATACGTATGATTTTTTTAACTATTTACAATTTTGTAAAAGATTAAAATATGAGTGAAGTCAAACAGGTGGTTGGGGGACTTCTTGTTTGATGAATTCAAATTATGGGAGGGGTAAACATGTACCAATCAATTGCCTGGTACACTACACTGTTCCTTGTTTTCCTCATTGCATTGGCGTTTTCGTTTGTTTACGGGGAATCAAGGAGACTAAAAGCCTATGCACCTATTCAGGAAAAAGGCTATAAAATTCGCAAATTTTATTTTCTCGCCTTGGTGGCCGTGATGGTGTTCGTTTCCGCTATCACATTAAGCAGATTGCCATATCCCGACGAGCGGGCAATGGCTTCTGAAAATGCAAAGATTGTAGATGTTACGGGTCTGCAATTTTCCTGGACTTTAAGCAATGAGAATTTTACCGTTGGTGAGCCGGTCCTTTTTCGCGTAACAAGTAAAGATGTTACCCATGGGTTTGGGGTGTACAACGAGAAAATGCAACTGATCGCCCAGACCCAAGCCATGCCACAATATACAAACACCGTATCGGTCACCTTTCAAAAACCGGGCACTTATAAAATTTTGTGCTTGGAATATTGCGGAACTGGCCATCATTTGATGATGAAAGACATCCTTGTGAAGCCTAAAGGGGGCCAGTAACATGGATAAACAGGTAAATTCCACGGATAGAGCGGAACCAGTTTAGCGAAAAGGTTCCATTCCAGATGCGGCGACACGCGAAATACGGATAAACCGGGATTTTCCGCGGATAAAAGGAAAAAGTCCGCGGATAAAAGGTAATTTTCCGCGGATAAAAGAAAAAAATCCGCGGATAAACAGGTGAATTCCGCGGATAGGCGAAACCGTCCGCGGAAAAGAGTCCATTCCAGATGCGGGGATGCGCGAAATACGGATAAACGCGGGTTTTCCGCGGATAAAAGGAAAAAGTCCGCGGATAAAAGGTAATTTTCCGCGGATAAAAGAAAAAAATCCGCGGATAAACAGGTAAATTCCGCGGATAGGCGAAACCGTCCGCGGAAAAGAGTCCATTCCAGATGCGGCGACACGCGAAATACGGATAAACCGGGATTTTCCGCGGATAAAAGGAAAAAGTCCGCGGATAAAAGGTAATTTCCCGCGGATAAAAGAAAAAAATCCGCGGATAAACAGGTGAATTCCGCGGATAGGCGAAACCGTCCGCGGAAAAGAGTCCATTCCAGATGCGGGGATGCGCGAAATACGGATAAACGCGGGTTTTCCGCGGATAAAAGGAAAAAGTCCGCGGATAAAAGGTAATTTTCCGCGGATAAAAGAAAAAAATCCGCGGATAAACAGGTAATTTCCGCGGATAGGCGAAACCGTCCGCGGAAAAGAGTCCATTCCAGATGCGGGGATGCGCGAAATACGGATAACCCGGTAAACTTCGCGGATAAGCCGAGCCAGTCCGTGAAATGAACACGTGGTACCAAGATCCTTGACGATTTGCCCGTTAAGGTATGCGAAACCAACCTGCGGAAAAGAGCATGAGCAAAATTTTCCCTTTCCCTTTCCCTTCCTCCCCTCCATTATAAAATGTTTAACATTTCTTCCAAGAGGTTATTGAAATGGGTAGAGATCCATTTTATTTTTTCCGGAGAAAGGGTGAGGCAAATTTGTCTGAGGGGATAAAAGTTGTTGTAAATGGAGTTGAAATGGAAACAAAAGAGGATCAATCTGTGCTTCAATTTCTGTCAGAAAGTTCAATTGAAGTGCCGCATGTTTGCTATCATCCAAGCTTAGGGCCAATTGAAACATGTGATACATGCATTGTGAATGTAAATGGCGAGCTGGTTCGCTCCTGTTCAACAACTCTAGAAGCGGGAGATGTAATTGATACAGCTGCTCCTGATGTAAAAAAAGCACAGACGATTGCGATGGATAAAATTTTATACAACCATGAATTGTATTGTACGGTTTGTGATTACAACAATGGCGGCTGCGAAATTCATAACACTGTGAAAGAAATGAAAATGAATCACCAAAGCACGCCGTTTGCTCACAAGCCATACCATGAGGACAATTCGAATCCATTTTATCGCTATGATCCTGATCAATGTATCCTTTGCGGCCGCTGTGTCGAGGCATGCCAGGATGTACAGGTAACAGAGACACTGCGAATTGACTGGGATCGGGAAAGACCGCGTGTGATCTGGGATAACGATGTCCCGATTAATGAGTCGTCCTGCGTTTCCTGCGGTCATTGTTCAACCGTTTGTCCATGCAATGCGATGATGGAAAAAGGCATGGTGGGCGAAGCTGGGTATTTAACGGGAATTGCCAAAGACACACTACGGCCGATGATCGAATTGACCAAAGGGGTTGAAACAGGCTACGGCTCAATTTTAACGATTTCGGATATGGAGTCGGCGATGCGCGAAGAGAGAATTAAACGAACCAAAACCGTTTGTACGTATTGCGGGGTTGGCTGCAGTTTTGAAATTTGGACAAAAGGAAGGGAAATCCTCAAGGTTGAGCCACAGGCCGAGGCGCCCGCAAATGGCATTTCGACGTGTGTAAAAGGGAAATTCGGCTGGAGTTACGTAAATAGCGAGGAACGGCTGACAAAACCGCTGATCCGTGAAGGTGATCAGTTCCGCGAGGCAGAATGGGATGAGACGCTAGCTCTCGTCGCGCGCAAATTTGCTGAAATTCGTAATGAATTTGGTGCAGACTCGCTTGGCTTTATTACCTCTTCCAAATGTACAAATGAAGAATCGTACGTCATGCAAAAACTGGCCAGAGCTGTCATCGGCACCAATAACGTTGACAATTGCTCACGATATTGCCAAACACCGGCAACGGTAGGTTTATTCCGCACAGTCGGCTACGGCGGAGATGCTGGATCGATAACAGATATTGGGATGGCAGAACTCGTCGTAATCATTGGTTCGAACACATCGGAATCGCATCCTGTTTTAGCCACAAGGGTAAAACGGGCACAAAAGCTAAAAGGACAAAAAGTCATTGTCGCGGATTTGCGTGAACATGAAATGGCAGCCCGAGCTGACTTGTTTGTTCGGCCAAAGGCGGGTTCCGACATTGTTTGGATTAATGCCCTTGCCAAATACATGATGGACAACGGCTGGGTAGATGAACAATTTTTACAAGAAAAGGTAAATGGCGTTACGGAATATAGTCAAAGCCTTCAACCATTTACTTTGGAATATGCCGAAAAAGAAACAGGCATTTCGATTGCCAATTTAATCAAAATGGCAGAAATGATTCATGGGGCGAAAAGTGTCAGCGCTCTTTGGGCAATGGGCGTCACCCAGCATATGGGCGGCAGTGACACGAGCACAGCCATTTCCAATCTGCTGCTCATCACAGGAAACTATGGGAAACCAGGGACAGGCGCCTATCCGCTTAGGGGACATAACAATGTGCAAGGTGCAGGTGATTTTGGCAGCAGCCCTGACAGCCTGCCGGGGTATCAGAAAGTCTATGATGATCAAGCAAGGGAAAAATTTGAAAAAGCTTGGGGCGTGAAGCTTCCGAAAGATCCGGGAATTAACAACCATGACATGATTGAAGGCATCCATAATGGCACATTAAAAGCGATGTATGTAAAAGGCGAAGAAATGGGTCTTGTTGATTCCAATATCAATCATGTTCATGCAGCATATGAAAAGTTGGATTTCTTCGTTGTTCAGGACATTTTTTTCACAAAAACAGCCCAGTACGCCGATGTGGTTTTACCGGCAGCACCAAGCTTGGAAAAAGAAGGAACATTTACGAATACTGAACGAAGAATCCAGCGCCTTTACCAAGTGTTTGAGCCGATGGGAGACGCGAAGCCCGACTGGAAAATTATGATGGAGATTGCCAACCGTCTTGGCGCCGAATGGGATTACCAGCATCCAAGCGATATTATGGCTGAAGCGGCTATGCTTATGCCGATTTATTCAGGTGTGACATACGAACGGCTGGAAGGTTTTAAAAGTCTGCAATGGCCGGTGGCACCCGATGGAACGGATACTCCTCTCCTTTATACAAACGGGTTTCCCTTCCCTGACGGCAAAGCAAGGTTAGTCCCTGTCGATTGGACAAAACCGCATCATTTTGGTGAAGAATACGATATTCATGTTAATAATGGCCGTCTTTTAGAGCATTTCCATGAAGGCAATATGACTTATAAGTCAAAAGGAATTTCCGAAAAGACGCCAGAAGTCTTCCTGGAAGTTTCTCCAGAACTTGCCGCTGAAAGAGGCATAAAAGATGGAACATTGGTAAGATTAACGTCTCCTTTTGGAAATGTTAAAGTAAAATGCCATGTTACAGCACGGGTAAAAGGCAAAGAAGTTTATTTGCCAATGAATGATTCGGGCGAAGCAGCAATCAATTTATTGACTAGTAGCTTTGCGGATAAGGATACGGATACCCCTGCTTATAAAGAAACACAAGCAAAGATGGAAATTTTACAATATGAAGGAATTAATCCATTGCCAAGGATTAATTTCCGCTATGGCAACCCGCAGCCGCAAATGGGGGTTCAAGTTCAGAAAAAATGGGCACGCCCGGACTATGTTTTTCCAGGAGATCAAGTGAAAAAGGAGCGGAAACAGCATGGCTAAAGCGGTACGAAAAATTCAGCGCATCGAATTGAGCGAAGAAGATAAGCGGCGTCTCGATTTGCAGGAAGTGGAAGATGCACTTGTCCATAATAAGGAAGCGATCCTTGAATCGCTTCAAGTGATACAGCATATGCATGACCGCGGCTTTCTCGCATTACTGAATGGACTGTTTGGACAAGGGGATAAAGTGCTAAAACTTCTCGTCACAAAAGCGGATACTCCGGAAACAGCGAATACACTGAAAAATTTACTGTTAATGGCAGGCGTGCTGGGTACATTAGATGTCAAACAGTTGGAACCGATTTTGATAAAAGTTAATGCCGGGATTGCGAGAGTGGCGGAAATCAAGGATCACAATCGTGAAATGAGTTTCTTTGATATTTTTCGTTCATTAAAAGATCATGAAATCAATCGCTCGATTACGTTTATGTTGGAATTTTTAAAAGGAATGGGGGAGGATACGAGAGAACTTGAGCGCACTACGCAGAAACCGGAACATCAGGGCAAACATACTGGAGGCAATGAAACGCTCAAACGATAAAAAGGAGGATTGGCCAAAATGGCATATCTTTTTAAAAAAATAAAAAAAGTCAGAACAAGAACGGATCGTCTAACCGCTGATTTTAAAAGACTATCAAAAAATTTTAAAGGCATTTCAGGTAACTTTAAAGGCATCACCTCACGGATACAGGGAATAAAAGCAAATAGTAAGGAAATACCTGCTATTTTCAAAGGAAGAGCGAGAAACAAGCGCAGCAGGTCCCCAATTGCTGAATAAATGAACAAGAGGACATCCTCAAACGGATGTCCTCTTATTTTTTTAAAAAAATAGGAATAGTTAAGAAAAAGTTAAGCAGGCCCGATCATAATAAGCATTGTGAAACCGCTGAAAGGTTTCAAATCTCTTTTGAAAGGGGCGGTGCAAAGAAGAGAGTTGAAGATTCGCAAATAAAAAGTTATACAGACTGATCATAAAGGAGATGAAAATACATGAAACCCAAAAAACTGTTTAAGTGGCTACTGCTCATAGCTGCACTTGGGATTGTCTTTTTTGTTGGCTTCCGTTTCGTTGGGGATGGTAGATGGGGACATGAAGAACTGGGAGCATGGCAAAATAAAGCTGCGCAAATCCAATCCTTCCATCGCGGTTCTGGTGGAATTGGAGCTCAAATGATGGAACGAGGCCGGGAATTTCGTCACGGCGGCAATTTCATGAATGGTCCTCGTAGGGAAAGGCATTTTGCAGGAAAAGAAGACTTCGAATTTGGGGGTATTCTGTTTGCAATCGCAGCAATCTTCCTGGGCTGGTTGTTCCGTAAGAACGCAGGTGAAAGCATTTGGCGGAAATGGACAGGCTGGCTGCTGATCGCAATCGGTGCTTTGCTTCTTTTAGCAAAAGTGCTGCCGCTCGTTGTATTGGCTGTCGGTGTAGTTGTTCTTTACAGGCTTCTTAAAAGAAGGAAAAACGCGCAAACAGATTGGAAAGTCGATGACACTTTCGAATCCGTAACACCGGTTACGAGCAGCGCTGGAGCAATACTTGATGAATGGGAACGTAACATGAACAAGGAGGAAAAGGAAAATGGGAATTTTTAAACGATTAAAAACAATTGTATCGGCTGATGTCCATGAGGTATTGGATAAAATGGAAAATCCGCTAAGCATGTTGAGTCAATACTTGCGGGATGTGGAAAACCAACTAGAAGAGGCAAAGGGAGCGTTGGCTGATCAACTCTACCTTGAGAAAAAATATGAGCTTTTAGTTGCTGATGAGGAAGCCCTTGTTGCCAAGCGGGCTCGCCAGGCAGAACTGGCAGTTACACGAGGAGAAGATGAAATCGCCAAACTGGCCCTTCAGGAAAAAATCCTGCATGAAACGAAAGTGAACCGTTATCGTCAACAGTATGAAATCACAAAACAGCAGACAGAAAACCTAAAAGAACAAATTAGCAAACTGGTAGAAGAGTTTCAAGAGCTGCAGTATAAAAGATTAGTGCTTACGTCAAGAGCCCATGCAGCAAAATCAATTCAGCAAGGACAAGCTATGCTAGCCTCGTTCCAATCCGAGCAAGCCGTTTCCGGGTTTGCCAAGGCAGAAGAACAAGTGCGCAAACTCGAAGCCGCTGCAGCAGCAAGCACCCATTTCTATGAATTAACCAACGCATCTGGGAAAGCAGCGCTTGATACCCAACTGCAAGAAGCCGTACAAAAGGAACTCGATTTAGTAAAACAAGGGTAAAGAAAAAAGGAATCTGTCTTTGGCAGATTCCTTTTTCAATAGCATCAATGATTTTCCTCCGTACTTTTAAACGAAAATTGCTTGCGGGTGTGCAAGAAGTAATAGAGAAGGACGCCCAACAGAACATAAACCGAACTGATTAAATAGAATGAGCTGTAACCGATCGTAGTCACGATCGCTCCGACGGCAAAAGAACCTAAGCCGACACCAGTGTCATAGATTGAGAGAAATGTTGCCGTCGCCAGTCCACGGCAATTTGGAGGAGTGTCCTGGATGGCAATTGTGATTTTGGAAAAAAGTAAAAAAAGCATCCTAATTATTTGAAAACAAAATTGGATTCTTTGTATTTTTTGTTAATTTTTTGAATAAAACTCTACACTTTCATAAGAATTTGTAATCGGGTTAAATACCTCGCCTTTATTGTTAATTTTTCTATATCCGAATTCATCGGCAAATACAAAATAATTATTTGGAGCTGGATTACGAGACAAGAAAACCATGACTTCTGAGTTTTTATCTTTATCTTTATTAGCTTGTTGTTCAGGTGTCGAAACAACCTTTTCAGATTCACGCTCTTGTTTAGAATATTGTTTTGGTTTATGAACAACACCATTGCTATCAACTTTAGTGGGTTCGGGTGTTGTGTTATTCAGATAAGTTTCTAGAGTCACTTCTCCACCGTAATAAACTATATCTATCCCGTTCTTCATTTCTAAATCGGTCAGATTTCCCTTTAGCACTTTAATTATTTTCATGTGTGATTCAGTTTTTATAAAATTTTGGTCTACAAAAGATTTATGATCTTTCTCAAATTTCCCTACTATAACAACGGGTGCATGTTGGTACATTGTGTAAACAGAGGCAGTATCTTTGGTATAATCCGCATGAGAAACAATTGTGAATGCTGTTTTCATGCCTGCTGTTGTTCCACTTATTGTTTCTTTTTTAATAGCTTTTTTTATACTTTTAGACTTAACGGAAACAGAAGTTTCTTTAGAAGTAGTATTATTAAAATTCCAAACCAAAACAAATGTCAATAGAATGGTGAATATAATACCGCCATATGTCCAAATATTTTTTTTCATTTTATTATCCCTCTTTTTATGGATGTTTTAGGTTAAAGGCATCATTATCAACTTTTTGAACAGTATATACTGCTCTTACGTACGATTGAGCCATGATACTGTATGGATTTGTATTATTATGTTCTAAAGCACTTATTGGAGTACCGTATTTGCTCTGAGCTGAACTATCGGTGTAATAATATATACTCCGAATATTCCAAGTTAAATTGTAACGAAAAGTAGGCGTTTCTGTCGCGGCACTAGCAATCTGTAAATTGACACCTAATAGAATTAAAATGAAAAAAACACTAAAAAACTTTTTCATAAATAATTTTCCCCTTCATTTTTTTAAGCATTCTCACAAATGCTGCTTTCGCTGTATCCTCTTAAAGAGTACAAAAATCTGTCTTTTAAATTCCAAAAAAATATCTTTAAAGCGTGTGTTCTACTCAAAATGTTGTATGTAACCTTTAGAAAAATACTTCTCCTTTCCGTTACAACAATAAACAATATTTTTGTTTCGCAATTCTAATAATTCAGTAATAAACAATTTATTCCTACGTCTTCCCAAAATAATTTTATTATTTTTTTATTGTGTGTTCACAGATTTTTCATATTTATATTCCTTTTGTTAGCCCGAAAATAAAAAATTGGAAAATGCGCCAAAGCATTGTTCAGAAAGTAATATTTGTTGAAATATGCTCTTCAAAATGGGAATTCTATGGATCTTCTTCGAACTGTTCAGTTAACAGCGCTAATGCGTGAGGCAATGGCAAGTGCACGTGATATTGATACGGCTGTCACAGCAGGACCAGGATTTCGCTGGGCTTTTACCGGTCCAATTGAAATCGCTGATTTTGGCGGACTGGATACATGGCAGCGTGTATTTGACAATATTGCACCCGATCTTGATTGAAGTAAGTCTGCTCCAGCGATCATTAGAGAGTTAGTTGAAGAAGGAAATTTAGGAATTAAAACTGGTCAAGGTAGTTATTCCGATGAAAAAACAAGTTCACAAAAGCTGAATAACCAAAGACGTCATTTTATCAAATTGGGGAAAATTCAGGCAGAGAATGAGTAAAGAAAAACCGCTTAATTTTAAATTTGGCATGTTTCTTGCATATATGAAAGGTTGTAAGAATTATTTGGAGGTGCAGTGAATGGATAAACTTATAGCTAGAGAAGAGATACCGTCCTTATTTAAAGATGGGATGACGATGATGGTTGGTGGATTTATGGGAGTAGGTACGCCACAGGAACTCGTAAATGTGTTGTTAGAGTCAACGATCAAGGATCTTACTTTAATCGCAAATGACACCGCTTTCATTGAAGCAGGGGTAGGCCCATTAATTTTAAACAAACGCATCAATAAAGCAATTGTTTCCCATATAGGGACGAACCCGGAAACTGGACGGCAAATGATTGCTGGTGAGTTGGCGGTTGAACTGGTGCCACAAGGTACATTGGCTGAACGGGTACGTGCCGGCGGTTCAGGACTCGGCGGAGTGTTGACGCCAACAGGGGTTGGAACCGTGGTAGAAGAAGGGAAAGAGAAAATGATCGTGGATGGCCGGGAATTTTTGCTGGAGAAACCGCTTCGTGCGGATATTGCACTTCTCAAAGCATTTAAGGCAGATAAAGCTGGAAATCTTGTCTACCACCGATCTGCCAGAAATTTTAATCCTGTCATGGCGTTGGCAGCAGATAGGGTAATAGTTCAGGTAGATCAAGTGGTTGAGATTGGGGAAATTGATCCTGATGAAGTCATGACGCCAGGGATTTTGATCGACAAAATCTATGTTTGTGGAGGTTGCCGATAATGGTTAGGACTCAATTAAACTCTAAACAAGTCATTGCCGCCCGTGTTGCAAAGGAGCTGAAAGATGGAGATGTCGTAAACTTGGGAATCGGCCTTCCGACGATGGTGCCCAACTTTTTACCGCCAGAGGTAAATGTCATCCTTCAATCTGAAAACGGATACATTGGTCTTGGGCCGATTGAGGGTGAAGTGGACCCTGATCTTGTGAATGCAGGGGGACAGCCAGCAAGCATCCTGCCGGGAGGAGCCTTCTTTGACAGTCTTTTCTCCTTTGAATTAATTCGCGGGGGGCATGTAGATGTAACCGTTCTGGGCGGTTTAGAAGTTGATCGTAAAGGAAACCTGGCCAACTGGATGGTTCCCGGAAAGATGGTTCCCGGTATGGGGGGTGCGATGGATCTCGTAACGGGTGCCAAGAAGGTCATTGTGGCAATGGAGCACACTGCAAAAAATGGCTCCTCGAAAATACTTGAACAATGCAGACTGCCTTTGACCGGAAAAGGAGTGGTCAATCTGATTGTAACCGAGTTGGCTGTATTTCGTGTAACAGAAGAGGGACTTCTTCTTGAGGAACTTCAGGCAGGCGTTGATTTGGAAACAATAAAAGAAAAAACAGAAGCATCATTTAAAGTTAAACCAGCTATTCTACCATATGAATAGAAAAAGAATCGGAAGGGGAAATGAACCATGCGTGAAGTGGTCATTGTCAGTGCTGTACGTACGGCAATAGGCAGTTTTATGGGGGCATTAAGCAAGACACCGGCTACTGAATTGGGGGCAATTGTCATTAAAGAAGCGATCAAACGAGCGAATTTGAAGGGAGAGCAAGTGGATGAAGTCATCATGGGCAATGTTCTTCAAGCGGGATTGGGGCAGGGGCCTGCCCGTCAGGCTTCTTTAAAGGCTGGACTGCCGATTGAAGTGACATCGATGGCAATCAATAAATTATGCGGTTCGGGGTTAAAAGCAGTCCATCTCGCTGTCCAGGCTATTCAAACGGGAGATGCAGAAATCGTGGTGGCTGGTGGAATGGAAAATATGAGTCTTGCTCCTTATCTATTACTGGAAGGGCGAACCGGCTTGCGGATGGGTGATGGCAAGCTTTTGGACAGCATGATTCAGGATGGTCTCCAGTGCGCGATAAATGAGTACCATATGGGAGTTACTGCTGAAAATATTGCTGAGCAATACGGTTTAACGAGAGAAGAGCAGGATGAATTTTCTGCATGGAGTCAGCAAAAGACAGAAAGGGCGATCAAAGAGGGAAGGTTTGAAGCCGAAATTGCCCCTGTTGTTATTCCGCAGCGGAAGGGTGAGCCGATTATTTTTGCTAAAGATGAATTCCCTCGCTCCGGCGTTACAACTGAAAAGCTGGCAAACTTAAAGCCAGCCTTTAAAAAGGGTGGCACGGTTACAGCTGGAAATGCTTCCGGCATCAATGATGGAGCGGCTGCGTTGGTTCTAATGAGCAGAGAAAAGGCAGAAGAACTCGGAATTAAGCCGATGGCAGTAATTTGCGGCAGTGGAACTGCTGGCGTTGATCCTAAAATTATGGGAATTGGACCTGTTCCGGCAACGAAAAAGGCATTGGAAAGAGCGGGTCTCACGATAAATGACATTGATCTGGTTGAAGCAAACGAAGCTTTTGCTGCCCAATCACTGGCGGTCGCCAGAGAACTGCAGATTCCCTCTGATAAACTAAACGTTAACGGCGGGGCAATTGCCTTGGGACATCCGATTGGAGCAAGCGGTGCCCGAGTGCTTGTTACCCTGCTCCACGAAATGAAACGTAGAGGTTCTCATTACGGATTGGCCACACTCTGCATTGGTGGTGGCCAAGGAATTGCGACAATTGTCGAGATGGAAAACTAAATTTGGTAAGGTTATTCCGTGAATAGGGAAAATTCCGAATTTTCGGAATAATATTCTTCCGCAAATAAGGAAACTATGAAATTACGGAATAACACTCTTCCGCAAATAAGGAAACTATGAAATTACGGAATAACACTTTTCCACAAATAAGGAAACTACGAAATTACGGAATAACACCCTTCCGCAAATAAGGAAAATTCCGAATTTGCGGAAAAAAATTCTTTCATAAATCAGGAAAATCCGTTTTTTATGCCTTATGGATCATTAAAAATCTCTTAGAGATCATTTATTCATTTGGCACAAAAATTGCATTTGTATCATGTGAACAAATTTCTTGAAAAAAGGAGGCTTGTTTTTGAAAACGCTTTCTACGGAGATGGGAGAGAAAGTTTACAAAATTTAGCGAGGGGGAATCATATGGAACTGTTTATCATTTTATTATCACTCGGTCTATTAATGTTTGTAGCTTATCGTGGTTTTTCAGTTATTTTGTTCGCTCCGATTGCGGCATTTTTGGCAGTTGTTTTGACAGATCCAAGTAATGTACTGCCGTTCTTTTCAGGTATTTTTATGGAGAAAATGGTTGGATTTATAAAATCCTATTTTCCTGTGTTTTTGTTGGGAGCGATTTTTGGCAAAGTTGTAGAAATGTCAGGGATTGCAGAATCCATAGCGAAGACAATTGTTCGACTGCTGGGAGCCAAAAGAGCAATGCTGACAATCGTTTTATTAGGTGCTATTTTAACCTACAGCGGGGTTAGCTTATTCGTGGCAGTATTCGCAATTTATCCTTTTGCTGCGCAAATGTTCAAGCAAGCCGATATTCCAAAAAGACTCATTCCTGGAACGATTGCTCTAGGGGCTTTCACCTTCACGATGGATGCATTGCCGGGAACACCACAGATTCAAAACGTAATCCCAATTGCTTTTTTTAAAACAGATATTTACGCCGCACCGACTCTGGGCATACTTGGCGCAATTTTTGTATTCGTTGTCGGCTTATTGTACTTGGAAATGAGAAGAAGAAAAGCCGAAAGAGCGGGCGAAGGTTACTATGGGTTTGACAAAGAAACAGCAGCAGGAATTGAAACAAATGAACTGGCTGTACCGGACTTAACTACACAGCTATCGGTTAGTAAGCAAGTTCTGGCTTTTATTCCCCTTATACTAGTAGGGGTTACAAACAAATTATTTATCACCTATATTCCAAAGTGGTATCCAAAAGGCTTTGATTTTTCAGCAATTGGTTTGAAAGCGTATACAGTTGATGTAACGGCTTCTGCTGCCATTTGGGCAATCGAAATGGCACTTATTGTCGGGATTGTAACAACTTTGGCTTTCGACTGGAAACGGGTTACCCGCAATCTGAAAGAAGGTTTGAATCTCAGCATTGCCGGAGCTCTTTTGGCAACGATGAATACGGGTTCTGAGTATGGATTTGGGGGTGTAATTGCATCACTTCCCGGATTTGCAAAAGTAAGTGACGGGATTTCAAACACCTTTACAAATCCTCTCGTCAATGGCGCCGTAACAACAAGCACATTGGCCGGGATCACCGGATCAGCATCAGGAGGTATGGGGATTGCCCTTGGAGCGATGGCTGACAAATATAATCAGGCAATTGCTGCTGCCAATATTCCGCCAGAAGTTATGCACCGTGTAGTTGCAATGGCATCGGGCGGCATGGATACACTGCCGCATAATGGCGCCGTTATCACCCTCCTTGCAGTTACAGGTTTGACACACAAACAATCCTACCGGGATATATTCGCAGTAACGATTATCAAAACAATTGCCGTCTTTGTGGTGATCGGCCTTTATACATTATTCGGTATAGTTTAAGAGAAAAGAGGAGAGAACGATGGTCAAGTCATTGGAAGGAAAAGTTGCATTTATTACAGGATCGGCAAGCGGCATTGGGCTGGAAATTGCCAAAACGTTTGCCGAGGAAGGCGCCAAGGTTGTTATTTCTGATTTGAATAAGGAAAAAAGCGAGCAAGTTGCTGAAGAGCTAAAAGAGAATGGGTATGAGGCACTTTCGGCACCATGTGATGTAACCGATGAAGAGGCATTTAAACATAGTCTTGATCGGGCAGTAAACGCGTTTGGAACAATTGATATTTTAGTGAACAATGCAGGGATGCAGTATGTTGCGCCCATCGAGGAGTTTCCAACCTCAAAATTTGAATTGCTGGTGAAAATTATGCTAACAGCCCCTTTTATCGGCATTAAGAATGTTTTTCCGATAATGAAAAAACAAGGATATGGAAGAATCATCAACATGGCGTCCATAAATGGCGTGATCGGCTTTGCCGGCAAAGCAGCCTATAACAGTGCAAAGCATGGAGTGATCGGATTAACAAAGGTGGCTGCGCTGGAAGGTGCTGCTGAAGGAATTACTGTTAATGCACTATGTCCGGGCTACGTGGATACACCCCTTGTCCAGGGACAGTTGAAAGATCTTGCCACAACCAGGAATGTACCACTGGAAAGTGTGCTTGAAGAAGTCATTTATCCGCTCGTCCCGCAAAAAAGATTATTATCTGTAGGGGAAATTGCGGAATACGCGTTATTTTTAGCAAGCGATAAAGCAAAAGGGGTTACCGGTCAAGCAGTAATTATTGATGGGGGGTATACGGTACAATAAAATTATAAAGGAATCCTGATGATAAAAGGGTTGCTGCATTAGTCCGATTCATGGATAATATTATTAAGCTATCCGATGAACTTCAGACCAAATTCGAACGCGAAATAATTGAAGAGTGGGAGGGCGGATTCATGCTTTCTTATGATGAAGAAATCAAAGATCAAGGTAAAAAGGAAGGAATAGACCAAAGTATCAGTGTCATCAAAATGTTAATGAAACAAAGACCGATAGAGGAAATCGCTAAAAAATTAAATCTTTCAGTTGATGAGGTAGCAAAAATTAGAGATAAGTTCTACCAGTAAAATTGGCTGTGTAAGTCCGAAATTTTTTTCGGACTTTTTATTTTTTACCAAAAATACCCAAAAGTGAACAAGACAAGTTTCATTGTTACTAGGAGCATTAAGCCACATAATCCCTTTGTTCTTTGGTATAATTACATTAACGAAATTAAGAGAGAGGTGGTTTAATGGCATGTCAGGGGTTTAAAAACATTCCTTATAGTTGGCATGAACAAATTATTGATCTACTTGCAGAAAGAATTGTGGTTGTAGATCGGGAAGGAAATATCCTTTACATAAATGAAGCTTATTGTGAGTTTTTGGGAACCACTGTGGAAAAAGCGCTTAATGAGCCTGTATACGAAGTAATTGAAAATTCACGAATGCATATTGTTGCCAAAACAGGGAAAAAGGAGCTTGCGGCCGTTCAGCCGATTAACGGAAGTGAAATGATCGCAAACCGCTATCCGCTCTATGAAAATGGGGAGATTGTTGGAGCACTGGGGACAGTAATGTTTCGGAATCCGGAAGAATGGCGGATGTATAAAAGTAAAATTCAGCGACTTGTCGAAGAATTACGATATTATAAAACGAAGGTTCAATCCGAATATAAAAGCAAACATGACTTTAGTCATTTAATTGGGAATAGTCCCCTTTTTGTTGCTGCAAAAAAGCTTGCTGAACGAGTTTCTGAAAGCGCTTCCTATATTTTGATCATTGGAGAATCCGGGACTGGAAAAGAATTGTTTGCCCATTCAATTCACAATAACAGTGATCGTTCAGGTATGCCATTTGTGGCGGTCAATTGCGCTTCTATACCGGAGCATTTACTCGAGTCGGAACTGTTCGGTTATGAGGAGGGAGCTTTTACCGGTGCAAAAAAAGGCGGTAAGAAAGGGCTGTTTGAAATAGCCAACAATGGAACCCTTTTTTTGGATGAAATCGGTGATATGCCGATTGCCATGCAAAGTAAGCTTTTGCGAGTTTTGCAAGAAAGAGAAATCCATCGGGTTGGTGGGCAAAAGTCCATCGCCGTTGATGTCAGGATCATTGCGGCAACTCATCGAGATTTGGACAAAATGGTTGCAGAGGGTCACTTCCGTCAAGATTTGTATTATCGGCTGAATGTCATAAAAATAGAAATCCCACCATTAAGAAAACGAAAAGAGGACATCGAGCTCATCGCTATGAATTTATTGAAAAAGTTGGAAGGGAGATTTTTTCGCAAAGGAATTGAACTTTCTCAAGAAGTAAAGGGAAAACTTACTCAGCATTCATGGCCAGGTAACATTCGCGAACTGGAGAATGTATTGGAGCGTTCAATCAATGTTTTGGATGGACAAGTAATCGAGTTAGACCATCTCCCACTTTACTTAAGAGAGCAAGAATCCCCCCATCACGACGAAAAGAAAAAGAGTAAAACATCCAACATCATGCCTGATTTTTCTACTATTCCCGTTCAACCTTTGAAAGAAACACTTGCCGCAGTTGAAAAACAAGCAATTGAAAATGCCCTAGCCTTTACGAAGGGGAACAAACTGGAAGCAGCAAAATATTTGGAAATGAGCAAAACCAGTTTCTATGAAAAATGCAAACTATATAATTTATAAGCTGGATTGTTATTGGAATGAGGTATTTGTTCCTGTTTTTTTCGATACAGTTCAATAAGTGCAACCATGGTAACGAATCGGCGGCATTGACTACTGAAGAAAAAAGGTCCTATCGGTCACTGAGAGAGGTGCTCAAAGCCCGATAAGGAGGAGAAATGGCTTTATCGGTCACTGAGAGAGTCACTCAAAGCCCGAAAAAGAGGAAAAAGGCAGTTTCCAATTCCATAAAAAGGAACTGGGAACTACCTTTTCGTTCTCCTCGATGGGATTGCGCGCTCTCCTAAAAAGCCGCTAGTTCTATCTCAACACATTAAAATACCGCGCTTCTGGGTGGGCAAAGACGATGGCGGTTACCGATGCTTCCGGTTCCATCATAAAACCATCGGTCAACTCGATGCCAATATCCTCTGGACGAATCAAAGCAAATAATTTTTGCTGATCTTCCAGTTCAGGGCAAGCCGGGTAGCCAAAGGAATAGCGCTGGCCTTGATAATGAGCGGCAAACCGATCCTGCATCGTGAAATCGATTGGATCCGGGAAGCCCCAGCGGTCGCGCATTTGCCGGTGGATGAGCTCGGCAAAACCTTCTGCTGACTCAAGTGCCAATGCTTGCAGCGCATGGCTTTCCAGGAAGCGGCCATCCTGCTTGAATTGATCCGCTCTTTCGCGAATTCCTTTTCCTGCCGTAACGGCGAAAAATCCGACATAATCCATCATCCCGCTGTCTACTGATTTGAGGAAATCGGCCAAACATAAATGCGGTGCTGATTCTTGTCTTGGAAAATCGAAAACTTGCAAAATCTTTTCCGGCTGATCTGGATCATAGATGAGAACCTTGTTCCCATCCGATTGCGCCGGGAAAAATTGATAAACGGCCGCCGGAGTGATCCAGCCTTGCGAACTTGCATCGGCAATCAGGCCATCGACTACTTCTTTAATTTTCAATACTTTCTCATCTTTCTCAGCGAGCAATTTTGCAACCTTTCCTTTTACGCCAAGATGGTGGCCAAGCAGCATTTGCATGTTAATATAGGGCTCAATATGAGAAAGTGAGTATGATTTTAAAATATGCTTTTTCAAATCTTTTGGGACGAAAACAGGAACTTCGGTAGAAACAGCCGGCTTCGGCTTTACAGCAACAGAAACAGCCGAACGTCTCAGGCTTTCGGTGCCCTTGCTCAGTTCCTCGGCTTTTGCCTTTTTCTCAATCATTAATTTTTCGCGATCATCGGGAGACTGGAGCTGGTTGGCAAGGGATAAACCTGTCATCGCATCCTTTGCATAAAGCACAAGGCCGTCATATTCTTTTGAAATTTTCGTATCGGTGAATTTCCTTGAAAGCGCAGCGCCCCCGACCAATATCGGCAGGGAAATTCCGGCTTCCTTCATATCCTGTGCGGTCAGTACCATTTGCTGCGCCGATTTTACCAACAATCCGCTCAGACCGACGATATCCGGCTGTTCAGCCCGAATCGCTTTGATTAACTCTGCAGGTGCAACTTTAATCCCTAAATCCCGAACATCATAGCCATTGTTGCTCAAAATGATGTCAACCAAATTTTTGCCGATGTCATGGACATCCCCTTTTACCGTTGCTAAAAGGACTTTTCCTTTCGAAGCGGAAACATCGCCTTTTTCCATATGCGGTTCCAAATGAGATACTGCGGCTTTCATCACTTCAGCACTTTGCAGAACCTCGGCAACAATTAATTGGTTGTCATTGAACAGCCGACCGACTTCCTTCATCCCGTCCATCAACGGTCCATTGATGATATCAAGCGGGGCAGGATACGACTGCAATGCCAAATCCAAATCCGGCAGTAAACCTTCCTTTGTTCCTTCCACAACATAATAGGCAAGCCGTTCTTCCAAAGTCATCGATGGCTTTGTGGCCTTTGATTCTTTCTTTTTACCGCGGTAAAAATCCGTAAACTTCGCCAGTGTTTCATCGGTTGTCTTAAATAAAAGATCTTCTGCCAAGGCAATTTCTTCTTTGGAGATTGAAGCAAACCGCTCCAATTTTTCCGTATTGACGATTGCGTAATCAAGGCCTGCTTGGGTACAGTGATAAAGAAAAACGGAATTTAAAATTTCCCGTCCGACAGGCGGCAGTCCGAATGAAACGTTGCTGACGCCAAGGATTGTCTGGCACTCAGGAAATTTTTCTTTGATTAACCGGATGCCTTCAACCGTTGCTTTAGCCGAGCCGATATACTGCTCATCACCCGTTCCCACTGGGAAAACGAGCGGGTCGAAAATAAGATCCTGCGGTGTAAGGCCATATTTGTGAACCAGCAATTCATAAGAGCGCTCAGCAATTTCCAGCTTGCGTTCAGCGGTTACACCCATTCCTTTTTCGTCAATCGTCCCAACAACAACGGCGGAGCCGTATTGGTGAATGAGCGGAACAATCGCTTGAAAGCGCTCCTCGCCATCCTCAAGATTAATCGAGTTAATGATTGCTTTCCCTTGGGAAAACTTCAGTGCTTTTTCGATTACTTTTTCATCAGTCGAATCGATTACGAGCGGAACTTTGACTTTTTTAACAACCTCTTTAATAAAATTTTCCATATCTGTTATTTCATCGCGGTCGGGATCGGCAAGGCAAACATCGATTACGTGAGCGCCTCCCTTCACTTGGGCGCGGGCAACTTCAGCGGCTTCTTCAAACTTTCCTTCCGAAATCAATCGTTTAAATTTTCGCGACCCAATCACATTTGTCCGTTCACCGACCATTATCGGCCGCAAAGTAGGATCATCGTAGATAAACGGTTCAATCCCGGAAACCATGTGAACGGAAGCTTGTTTTGTTTCTCGAGGCTGATAGTTTTTCATCGCTTTGGATATTTCCCGAATATGTTCTGGTGTCGTTCCGCAGCAGCCGCCGACAATGTTTAACCAGCCATGGTCGGCAAAATCTGCGAGTTTTTTCGCTAAAATTTCCGGCGTTTCGTGATAATGTCCTTCTTCGTCAGGCAAGCCGGCATTTGGATAACAGCTGACTGCAGTGGAAGCGAGATCCGACAATGAGCGGACATGATCCTGCATAAACTCAGGGCCTGTGGCACAGTTCAAGCCGACCGCAATCGGGTTCATGTGTTCGACAGAAATATAAAAAGATTCGATTGATTGTCCAGCCAAGGTTGTCCCCATCGGTTCAATGGTTCCGGAAATCATTAAGGGAAGTTTTTTCCCAGTCTTTTCAAATGCCCGCTTGATTCCCAAATAACCTGCTTTCACGTTTAGCATATCTTGGCTTGTTTCGAGCAAAAGCAAGTCCACTCCGCCATCGATTAGGCCGATCGCTTGCTCTTCATATGCGGCCGCCAGCGCATCAAAGGTAGTGCCGCCAGTAACGCTTAGCGTCTTTGTTGTTGGCCCCATCGAACCGGCAACATAGCGGGGCCAGTCGTCAGTGGATGCCTGTTGGGCTGCGCGAACCGCAATCAGCGCAGCAATTTTATTGAGTTCATATGCTTTATAGCCAAGGCCATATTCATCGAGGACAAGACTAGTTGCGCCGAACGTATTTGTTTCAATAATATCGGCCCCGGCTTCCAAGTATTCCTGATGGATTTTAGCAATAACCGAAGGAGCGGTGAGATTAAGATGTTCATTGCAGCCTTCATATTGTTCGCCTCCAAAATCTTCAGCGGTTAAGTTTGCTTGTTGCAACATCGTTCCCATTGCTCCGTCCATGACAAGAATGCGCTTTTGCAGTTGTTCAATGATTGGTGTTTTCGGCATATCTCTTCCTCCTTAAGTCATTCGCATGCTGACGGGTATAGAAGGCTAATTCTGTTGTCAGTTCATAGCGCAAAAATGGTGTGATCAAATAAATGCCATTAAATAACTCGAGCGCGGCATCAATTAACGATTTGGTTACATCGATTCCTTCGCGGGCTGCCTGAAGCGGATCGTCGTTGAAGCGGAACATCCGCTCCCGAATCTGTTCGGAAATTTTTATCCCTGGCACTTCATTGTGCAGGAATTCAGCATTTTTACTGCTTAACAATGGCATCAATCCAATATAGATTGGTGCATCCAGATGTTTGGTGTGATCATGGATTTCCCGCAATTTTTCTTCGGAAAAAACAGGCTGGGAAATAAAGTAATCCGCTCCGGCAGTTATTTTTTTCTCGAGCCGCTGTACGGCCTTTTCCAGTGAACGAACGTTTGGGTTAAAGGCTGCTGCAATGCTAAAGGCGGTTTTTTCGCCAAGGTCTTTGCCGGATATGGACAAACCGTTATTCATTTGCTTCATCATTTGGATTAAGTCAAATGATGACAGATCATAAACGGATGAGGCTCCGGGAAAATCGCCGACTCGTGCCGGGTCGCCGGTTATCGCTAGCACATCATGCATCCCAAGCGTGTGAAGTCCCATCAAATGGGATTGCATTCCGATAATATTGCGATCCCGGCAGGAAATGTGAATGAGCGGCCGCATTCCGAGTTTGGTTTTCACCAAATAGCCGAGTGATTCGTTTGAAATCCGGATCGAAGCAAGCGAATTATCAGCTAATGTAATCGCATCAATGCCAGCTTCTTTCAGCGCCTTTGCCCCTTCGAAAAATTTATCGGTATTCAGTTTCCGTGGCGGGTCGAGCTCAACAATTACCGACGGGCTTTCTTTTACCATTTCCTCAAGGCGGGGGAAATCGCGTTTGGCTGGGGGTGATTGAACAGCGATTTTTGTGTCGGTTCGTTTTACTGTCTTCTCTGTTACTGGAGCCGCGTTTTTTAGTTCCGCGGCAATTGCGCGAATGTGTTCCGGCGTAGTCCCGCAGCAGCCGCCAAGCAAGCGGACTCCTTCGTTTCGAAAAGCTTGAGCCGAGCGGCGGAAGTATCCAGCGTCACTTTCGTAATGAAATTTCCCGTCAAGGTAGAAAGGCAGGCTCGCATTTGGATAAGCGGATAAAAAGGCCTTTTTCGGCAGTTCAACTTGCTCAAGTGTTAGCAGCATGTGGTGTGGTCCAAGCCGGCAGTTCAAACCGACTACGTCTGCGCCAAGGCTCTCCAATCGTTTGAAGGCTTCGTTGACGGGCGTTTGATCCTGTAAAATCCCGGGTTCATGAAGCGAGACTTGAGCGATCAGTGGCAGATTGGTTTCCTTGCGGGCAATGGCTACCACCGTTTCGAGCTCTTTTAGATCGTAAAAGGTTTCTAAAAGAATGCCATCGACACCTTCAAGCAGCAGACAATACAATTGTTCACGGAAACTACGTTTAATTTCTTCAAGCGCAATTGAACTTGGCTTTATACCGCGATTGCCGCCCATTGTTCCAAGCACAAAAGTCCCGGTTCCAGCAGCTTGTTTTGCGTTCCGGACAGCCGCACTGTTGATTTCTTTGACAGAATCCTCCAAGCCGTAGCGCTGCAGTTTTAAATAATTGGCCGCATACGTGTTCGTTTGAATCACATCGGCGCCAGCATCAATATATGCCTGATGAATCGCTTGAATTTGCTCCGGTTTGGATAGATTCAATTCTTCAAGGCAGGAGTCTTTACCATAACTATAAAGCAATGTCCCCATTGCCCCATCAGCAATCAACATTTGTTTTTCTAATTTTTGTAAAAAGCTCATACGTTTTCTCCTGGTAAAACAAGCTGCTTTTGCCGTACATGCTCTAGTGCTTGTGAAAAATCATTGATCAAGTCATCCGGATTTTCGAGTCCAACCGATAAGCGGAGCAGGCTGTTTTGAATGCCGCGCTTTTCCCGTTCAGTTTGCGGCATTGCTGCATGCGACATTTTGGCAGGATAGGACAAAATCGATTCCACTGCGCCAAGGCTTACAGCAAAAACCGGAATCTTGACATGTTTGACAAAGATTCGTAAGGCTTCTTCATTTTCCAATTCAAACGATAGCACTGCTCCCGGTCCGTCAGCCTGTAAGGTTTGCACCTTATGCTGCGGATGATTTTTCAAGCCGGGAAAATAAACTGCAGGTACAAGTGGATGGTTTTCGAAAAACTCGGCAAGCTTCTCCGCTGATTTTTGCGATTGTTCCAGACGGACATGAAGCGTTTTTAATCCGCGAAGAACAAGCCAGCAATCCTGTACCCCTAAAACAGCTCCAAATGAATTTTGCAAAAAACCGAGCCTTTTTGCTAAAGCTTCATCTTTCACAACTGCAAGCCCGGCAACGACATCGCTATGGCCGGATAAAAACTTCGTCGCGCTGTGAAGGACAATATCGGCCCCAAGCTCAAGCGGCTTTTGCAAAAGCGGAGTTAAAAAAGTGTTATCGACAAAGGTCAAGGCGCCAATTTCTTTCGCTATTTTGCTGATTGCCTGAATATCGGTTACCTTTAACAGTGGATTGGATGGTGTTTCAACATAAAAGGCTTTTGTATTTGGTTGGATTGCCTGTTTTACTTCTTCCAAATTAGTCATATCAACAAATGTATGTTCAATCCCGAACCGCGATAGAACCTCTGTCACCATTCGGAAGGTCCCGCCATATACATCCTCAGTAATTACCACATGGTCGCCTGAAGAAAGGAGGAGGAAGGCGGTTGAAATGGCCGCCATTCCGGAAGAAAAGGCAAATCCTTTCACACCGCCCTCGAGCTCCGCAATGACATCTTCCAGTGCTTCTCTTGTTGGATTCAGGCTCCGGCTGTAGTCATATTTGCCAAACTGGTCGATTTCGAACTGATGAAACGTTGAGGCATGCTGAATTGGTACGCTGACCGCGCCGTTTGTTGGATCAAATTTATGACGGTTATGAAGGAGCTTTGTTTCAAAGCTGAATTGTTCGTTTTTCATCATGCGTTCACTCCTTGTTTTACATTGGCAAAAGCTTGCTCAAGATCGGAAATTAAATCGGCTGCATCTTCAATTCCAACAGAAAAGCGCAACAGGCGATTGCAGACACCGGATTGAATCCGGATTTCTTCCGGGATGTCCGCATGGGTCTGAGTTGCCGGATAGGTGATCAAGCTTTCCACGCCTCCTAGGCTTTCAGCAAAAGTGATCAATGACAGGCCTTGCAAAAATGGGTTGACCCATGTTTCATCTTTTACACGGAAAGAAAGCATCCCGCCCCTTCCCGGATACAGAACATCAGTGACTCCTTCATGCTGGGAAAGGTATTCGACGATTTGCTTTGCGTTTTTTTCATGCTGTTTCATTCGCAATGCCAAAGTCTTCATCCCGCGCATAAGCAGCCATGAATCGAATGGACTGAGGACACCCCCGGCACCATTATGGTAAAGGGCTAGCGATTCACAAAGCTCCTTTCCTTTGGCAACGATCAACCCCGCGAGTACATCATTGTGTCCGCCTAAATATTTGGTTGCGCTGTGAATGACAATATCCGCACCAAGTTTGATCGGCTGCTGCAATAGCGGGGTATAAAATGTATTGTCAACGATTAACAGGATTCCGTGTTCTTTGGCAATTTTCGCAACGGCCGCAATATCCGTCTGCTGCATAAGCGGATTGGTGGGCGTTTCAAGAAAGATGGCCTTTGTATTTCGGGTAATCTTTTTTTCGATTTCATCGATATTGCTGGTATTAACATAGTGAGCGGTCAAGCCCCATTTTTTATAGCCTTGTTCAAGCAGGCGGTAGGTTCCACCGTATAAGTCTTCGCTTACGAGCCACTCATCGCCAGATTGAAAGAGCGATAGGATGGTAAAAATGGCAGCCATGCCCGAACTACAGGCAAAACCTTGATCCCCGCCTTCTAAATCAGCAATTGTTCTTTCAAGAAGCTGGCGGGTAGGATTTCCTGTCCGGCTATAATCAAACCCGGTCGATTGCCCAATCCCTTCATGCCGGTAGGCTGTTGAAAAATAGATTGGCGGATTCACTGCACCGGTTGCTGTTTCGCTGCGGTTCCCAATTTGAGCTAATTTTGTTTCTAATTTGTACATGACGATCACTCCTTGAAAGTTATAGTTGTTTTTTGTAAATAAAAAAAGTCTTCTATAAGAAGAAGACTTTTGTCATTGTGCGAACGCAGCCGTCTTCTTATCTCCCAAGTTACGCTGATAACTTGATGGACTTAGCACCTTTTCAATCTATAAAACAATTGAAGGTTGCTGAGGTGTCATTGGGCCATTCCCTCGACCTCTCTTGATAAGAAATCAAATATTTTTACTTTTCTTTAAAATTTACTACAATTCTTTGGGAGATGTCAATAATTAATTTGAAAATTAAGTTTGTTAGTGATTGCCAAAACGTATTTCTTAGCAATTTAGGAGCCTGATGCGATTAGAAAAGAGGTCGCTTCTTTGTTACTTGATGTTGCGTCGTGACGCATGAACGGAAAAAAAGCGAGTGATCGCGTCATGAGAAGTGTCGTTATGACGCGGAAACGGAAAAAAGGAGAGTGATCGCGTCATGAGAATTGTGTTCATGACGCATGAACGGAAAAAATCCAGACAAGCGCGTCATGAGAAGTGTGTTCATGACGCATGAACGGAAAAAAAGCGAGTGATCGCGACATGAGAAGTGCCTTCATGACGCATGAACGGAAAAAATGCAAGCAAGCGCGACATGAGAGAGGTGTTCATGACACGGAAACGGAAAAAAAGTGAGTGATCGCGACATGAGAAGTGTGTTCATGACGCATGAACGGAAAAAATCCAGGCAAGCGCGTTATGAGAGAGGTGTTCATGACGCGTAAACGGAAAAAAGGCGAGTGATCGCGTCATGAGAAGTGTGTTCATGACGCGTAAACGAAAAAAAAGGCGAGTAATCGCGTCATGAGAGAGGTTTTCATGTCGCGTAAACGGAAAAAAAGCGAGTGATCGCGTCATGAGAAGTGTGTTCATGGCGCATGAATGGAAAAAATGCAGGCAAGCGCGACATGAGAAGTGTGTTCATGACGCGTAAACGGAAAAAAAGCGAGTAATCGCGACATGAGAAGTGCCTTCATGACGCATGAACGGAAAAAATGCAAGCAAGCGCGTCATGAGAAGTATCTTCATGACGCATGAACGGAAAAAATGCAGGCAAGCGCGTCATGGGAAGTGTGTTCATGACGCGGAAACGAAAAAAAAGGCGAGTAATCGCGACATGAGAAGTGCCTTCATGACGCATGAATGGAAAAAATCCAGGCAAGCGCGACATGAGAGAGGTGTTCATGACGCGTAAACGAAAAAAAAGCGAGTGATCGCGACATGAGAAGTGTCGTCATGGCGCATGAACGGAAAAAATGCAGGAAAGCGCGACATGAGAGAGGTGTTCATGACGCGTAAACGGAAAAAAAGCGAGTGATCGCGACATGAGAAGTGCCTTCATGACGCATGAACGGAAAAAATGCAGGCAAGCGCGTCATGAGAGAGGTGTTCATGACGCGTAAACAGAAAAAAAGCGAGTGATCGCGACATGAGAAGTGTGGTCATGACGCGTAAACGAAAAAAAAGCGAGTGATCGCGTCATGAGAAGTGTCGTCATGACGCATGAACGGAAAAAATGCAGGCAAGCGCGTCATGAGAAGGAACCATTACTTCCAGTTATTAGCGGTGTGGCAGGAATTGAGCAGGCAGTTCGAGAATTAAATATTGATCATATTTTGATTGCGATTCCTTCTTTAAGCAAAAAAGAATTGAATGTCATTTTTCAAGAATGCGCAAAAACGGCAGTAAAAACACAAATTTTGCCAATTCTTGAGGATTTATGACAGGAAAAGTATCCGTACAGCAGTTTCGCGATGTCGAAGTAGAAGATTTATTGGGAAGAGAACCGGTTCAAATGGACATAGAAAGTATTTCGGAATATATTACAAATAAGGTGGTGCTTGTTACGGGGGCAGGCGGTTCGATTGGTTCCGAAATTTGCCGGCAACTTACTTGAAGAGATTGGCATTGAATTTTCAGGGATTCGTCCAGGTGAAAAACTTTTTGAAGAATTGTTAAAGCCGGATGAGGTTCATGAACAGCAGATCTATCCAAAAATCAATATCGGCAAGAAGGCAGAAATCTTTTTAGAAGAAATTGAGGAGATTATCGCGACATTTGAAACTATGGAACAACAGGAACTAAAGGAAAAACTGATCCACCTTGCCAATCATAAAGCAATCACCAAACCATTATTATCTGTTTCTGTTTAAAGGAGTGTACGAGAAATGAAAGTACGAAAAGCCATTATCCCTGCAGCCGGGTTAGGAACGAGATTCCTTCCGGCCACAAAAGCAATGCCGAAAGAAATGTTGCCGATTGTCGACAAGCCGACAATCCAATATATTGTTGAAGAAGCCGTTGCCTCCGGAATTGAAGACATCATTATTGTGACAGGAAAAGGAAAGCGGGCAATTGAAGACCACTTCGACAATTCTTTTGAACTTGAACACAATTTATTGGAAAAAGGGAAAATGGATTTACTGGATGAAGTTCAAAAATCGTCCCGACTTGTAGACATTCATTATATCCGTCAAAAGGAACCAAAAGGATTGGGGCATGCGATTTGGTGTGCGCGCAAATTCATTGGCGATGAGCCGTTTGCCGTTTTGCTCGGCGATGATATTGTGCAGGCAAAAAAACCGTGCCTTCAGCAATTAATGGAACAATATGAAAGATATAATGCTTCCATTCTGGGTGTCCAGTCTGTAGCAGACGAGGAAGTTTCCCGCTACGGGATTGTTGACGCCCAGGCCATCGGTGAGCGCTTCTACAGTGTCAACAGCCTTGTTGAAAAGCCGAAGCAGGAAGAAGCACCGTCCAATCTCGCCATTCTTGGACGCTACATCTTAAGCCCGAAAATTTTTGAAATTTTAGGGGAACAAAGTCCTGGCGCCGGCGGTGAAATTCAACTGACCGATGCCATTTCGACATTGAATCAATTTGAAGCGGTTTACGCCTATGATTTTGAAGGAACTCGCTATGATGTCGGTGAGAAAATGGGCTTTATTCAGACGACGATTGAGTTTGCCTTAAAGCGCGAGGATTTGCGCACAGAGTTAATTGAATATCTTTCAGAGGTTCTCGAAAAAGAACTGATGAAAGAACGTACAAAAGGCTGATTAACATGGCACAAAAAGTTCTTTTTGTTGCTACTGTCGCTGCCTTAGTTAAAATGGTTTAAAGAACAAGGGTGGGAAGTCGATGTAGCGGCAGCTGGCAGTTTAGAGCTGCCATTTGTCGATAAAAAATTTTCGCTCCCGATTCAAAGGGCTCCGTTTCACAAAGAAAATTTCAAGGCATATCAACAGCTGAAAAGCTGATTGATGCAAACCAATACGAAATCGTCCACTGCCACACCCCAATGGGTGGAGCTCTTGGCCGTTTGGCGGCACGACAAGCACGAAAGCAAGGAACAAAGGTTCTTTACACCGCCCACGGTTTTCATTTTTTTAATGTGGCACCGTTCGTGAACTGGCTTGTTTATTATCCAATTGAAAAAATCTTCTCAGCGGTTACGGATTGTTTGATTACAATTAATCATGAAGATTTTCAGCTGGCGCAGCGACACCGTTTCAAGGCTGAGCAAATCAAACATGTTCATGGAGTAGGAGTGAATACGGAACGTTTTCATCCAATCGATCGCGAGCATAAACTTCGGCTGCGGACAACATACGGCTACCAAGAGCAAGATTTTTTAATGATTTACGCTGCGGAATTTAATCAAAACAAGAATCAACAGCTTTTACTCAAAGCATTAGCCAAAATTAAGGACCAGATCCCACAAGCAAAATTGCTGCTTGCGGGAAATGGTCCTCTTTTATTGGATTGCAAGCAGCTGGCGGCTCAGCTTGGGATCGATCAAAAGGTTGAGTTTTTAGGCCAACGCCAAGATGTTGAACAGCTTTTAAAAATAAGTGATCTGGCTGTGGCCTCAAGCCTCCGCGAAGGGCTGCCCGTCAACATTATGGAAGCCATGGCCTGCGGGCTTCCGGTTGTGGCAAGTGATAATAGGGGGCATAGGGAGCTGGTTGAAGAAGGTGTTGGTTGATATCTAATTCCTGCTGAAAAATCAACTTTAGTTGGCGAAAGAATAATAGAAATCTACCAGCCTAATGCTCTTCGTAAAGAAATGGGTTTGAAGAGTGAAAAAAGGATGAGAAAGTATTCATTAACGAAGGTTGGTACGAAAGTTTTCGAAATTTACTCATCCCTGAATTATTCATAGCTTCAATCTAAATCGACCCAAAATGTAGTGTTGACAAGAAGTAAAATGTTCTTCACCCAAAAGGTGAAGTCTAAAAACATGAAAAAAGCCCCATTTTTGGTAATGTCATAGGTGACTAAGCCAAAACAAAACCAAGAAGGGGGCTTCTCCATGACTAGTTTAAACGAACATACAGATGAGCTTCTTTTCCAATTCACCTTTATTGTGACAAACATGAATTTGTCCCCTAAGAATGTTACGAAGCTTTATTTCAATCGGGGGACAATGGAAAACTACATTGCCTTTGGTAAAATGACTAGCACCGAATTTGAACGTAATGCTTGTAAGTTACTAATCGCCATTATATAACCTTCACAATGGATTTAAAAGATTATGTTTACCAGATTCCATGAACACAAAACAGATTGATTCTGTTCGCCTACAACTCATCAAGATTGCAGGGAAAATCGTAAGATCGGTCGTTATCTTACGTTTAAGCTGTCAAACCATAGCTTGTATAAGAAAGAGTTCATGGAAACCTTGAGTAGACTTCAGATACAGGTTTATCGATACTCGATTATTACATCTTCTAAAGGTAAACGAGTTGTCTTGAATGCTGGTGCAGCTGCCTTTCCAACTGCAATCAAAACAATGGGAAAATAGCGATCGTCCACTTTGTATTTTTGAACAAATTGGTGTTTGTCAAAGCCGCCCATTGGAACCGTATCGTAACCTTTAGCTTTTGCAATTAACATAAGCTGCATGGAAACAAGTCCAGCATCAAAAGAAGCAATATTTTTCCGCACTTCTTCTGGTACATTTGGGTATAATCTATTTGTACTTTCAATTAAGCGGGTCATGTTGGCTTCATCCATAAATCCTGCTTCAAAAGCTCCGCGATACACTTTTTCTACGCTTTTATACATTTCTTTATCGCCCAAAATCGCAATAATAGCCGATGCTGTCTCCACCTGCTCTTGATTGTTTGCAATCGCTCGAAGCTCCTTTTTAGCCTCTTTGTCTTGGAAAACCATAAATCTCCAAGGCTGAAGATTGCTAGAGGATGGAGCTTGGATTGCTTCCTGTAGCATATCATTTATTTCCTCTTGTGAAATAGTAAAGACCGGATCATATTTTCTGACAGAATGACGTTCTTTTATCACTTCAGATAAACTTTTTGTTAAAACATTCCGCATCGTACTAGCCTCCTATGAATTCTCTAAAATAGCTGTAACAACAACACATTATACTACATAGAGAATCATTGTTCTATGAATCAGTATTACCTATTCATTAAGCTATCGATGAGATGCCCCATTTCTAAATCTGTTTCCTTATTTTCCCCGCAGTATCCGTTTTCGTTAAAAAGGGTTTTACCCCCTTTTTTAGCTAAACCTTTTTAATAGTAACCTTTAAAATAGAACTACCTATTGTCTTGATTAAAAGAGAATTTTCATCAACAATTGAAATTAGGGGTTGTACCATTTCAGATTTTAATGTGGTGCATAAAACATAGGGATCTAATGTTTTTAAGTTGTGGGTAATCGTAGCAGAATAACCATCACTTGTTTGCTGCAAAATCACGCTTGTTTTGTACGTGTTTGTTGGATCATATCCGACAAAGATGCCCGGATCTTCAACAGGAAGATGGATGTTTATATACTCATTATTTGCTGAAATCAATTGAATCATTGGATTGATGTTATTGTAATAAATGAAATCAAGTGGGGCAGTTCCAGTGTACTTGAGGCTAGAATCTTTTAAAAACAGCGTAAAAACTGAGGATATACCTGCAGTTTTGTCGTGATGAATCAGGTGAGCGAAACTTGAATTTGCAATTTCGATCCTACAGTGGCTCAGCTTAATCATTCCGCTTGGCTGATTAAAGTCGGTAGCAAAAAGATAGCTCATTGTAGCTGAATAAAGCTCGCAATTTTCAAGGGTCGTTGTTGCCGGAAAACCGACAGTGTTGATATTGCCGACTTTAACGACTGTATCAGTGAATTTAGAATTTGATATAGATACTTCCCGATCTTTTGTCCCGAAAATTAGATTTATTAACGTCGAGTTCGTATATTCACAATCATAAATCAAGATTTTTTCCCTTTTGGTTGCTCCATTTTGCGTCTGCAGGGAAATGCGCAAATTATGAAAAGTGCAGCCCTTTTGGTTATACACTCTTATCAGAAAGTCCCTAACGGTGGTTGAATCAAAAATACAATTTTCTATTTTGTAGGCAGAAATAGATGGGGTTCCGGAAACTTGATCATATTTGATTCGATTGCTGTAAAAAGATTTATTGATAGTACTTGAACCCAAATAGATAGAATCTACATCTACAAAATGATTATTTGCCACATTTACTTGATAACTATCCGTAGCATCAACAGAAAATTTTCCTCCTTGGAAGCTGTTTTCCAATATATTAACCAATGCATTTCTAAAATCAGTAGTCATGAAACCGATGGTGGTCGGGCAGTTATTCATGACATTTCCTCTAATATTTGCGTATAGTAAACTATATAGATTGATAGCAATCGAATCAATATTATAAATATGGTTATTTTCGATCTGAATGGAATAGCAGCCAACGAGTATCCCATGATTGCTTCCATATATTAAATTGTTTCGAATTATACAGTTGTCACCATAAGAATCTTCTTGATTAATTGCATACCTTGTTGGGTCACTAAAGAAAGGCTTTCCATCTAAGAAGCTGTTGCTTCCCTTGCCGTTGTCTCTAATGGTGTTGTGCTGTACCACATTGTAGCTTCCGCCAAGTGAAATGCCGCCTCTTTTGTCCGTTGTAGATTTCACTATGTTCGACAACATTATGGTGAGGAATTAAGCCGAATTTTAATGAAAGTTGAATATTTTTGGCTGGATTTGTTTCGTTTTGAAAGACCATTCTCATTTTTGTGGCTCCAAGCGGAATGGAGATGTCCGTATAGATTTTGCGCTTTTTTAGGACGCCGATAAAGCGATTATCTGTTCTGTAAAAAAAGACATCAACTTCTCTTGACGTTAAATTGGTTAATCTTGAATATCCTGCACCCGCCATTAAAAAAGAATGAAAACCTTCTGGAACAGTAATAAATCCTGTTGCCAAAGTATTTGTCGATGGAACGATTTGCCCAGTTGGATAATCGATTGAATTTAAGGTTAAGTACATATTAAACTCTACCAATTCTCTAATAGCCGAGCTTGAAAAAGTAATATTATCACCCATATAATCCCTGACAATACAATTCTTTACCGAACAATATTTTGTACTTCTTTGAAAGACAACCCCATAGGTATGCTCCATTTTTCGTTCAGCATTTAAATTTGAGAAGCTCCTGTCATCCCGATCTCCGATAATAGTACCGCCAGTTAGATGAGCATTCGTGACATTGTCGAATACAATGCTGTTGCCTTTGAAATTGTAGTAATCGGTGGTGGTTCGGTTGTCAAAAGGCGATTTTCTGTCAGAATCGTAGAGAACTTTTAAAGTGGAGCTGTTTAAATCAAAAGTCAAATGGCTGGCCATTTTAATTTCTCTCGGGTAACAGAGTGCATACTCTCCCCTTGGCAGAATTATGCCAGAATAGCCATTATTATATGCGTATTGGATAGCATTGTTGATCCCCTGAATATTTGCATCCGCCATAAAATAATCCGCATCTGTGTAAGGTTTTGATGGAATTCCTTGTTTAATGTTCCACTTGTTAAGATCGATGAGATACAATTTTATCTCCCCTTTAGTTGAAAATTAAAACCTTTTTTTAAAAAAGTCTTCAGTGTTTACGCGTCATTGAGATATCATATGAACAGACACATTCTTTGATTGCACATGTTGTTTAGGGGAAATCGTGGAAAAAATTTAGAATGTTTAGAATGAATGAAAGACCAGTGCAAAAAATAGCATTAGAAAGGGGTTTTGAAATATGAAACTAGCCTTTATCTCCGACATTCACGGCAATGCGGCTGCTCTAGAAGCAGTGTTGGCCGATATCAAGCAAAGAAAGGTTGATCGGGTTTTGGTGCTGGGGGATTTGTGCTATCGCGGGCCGGAGCCAAAGCGGGCTCTAGAACTGGTTCGTGCGTTAAAAACAGATGTTATCAAAGGAAATGCGGATGAGTGGGTGATTCGGGGAGTCGAAAAAGGAGAAGTTCCGGATCAGGCACTTGAGATGATGAACAAAGAGCGAGAGTGGATCCGAAAGAAGCTAGATGAAGAGAGCATCGATTACCTGCGGAAGCTGCCGAATGATTTGCAGTTGGAATCAGAAGGTGTGAAGATTCATGCTTTCCATGCGACGCCTGCAAGTTTGTTTGATGTTGTTCTTCCTGATGAAAACGATGAAACCATCATTTCAAAAATGATGGTGAAAGAGGCGGATGTGTATGTTTACGCTCATATTCATAAGCCGTATGTCCGCTATCTGAACGGAAAATGCATCGTCAACATTGGGAGTGTTGGCCTGCCGTTTGATGGCATGAGAAAAGCCTCTTATATGATACTGGAACTTGAAAAAGGCTGTTTCCAAGCTTCCATCACCCGTGTTGGCTACGAAGTTGAAAAAGTGATCAAGCAATTGAAAGAATCGGACTACCCGAATACCGAACAGTTAACCAGTATTTTGAAAAATGCAAGAATATAATAAAGCCGTCTTCCTGTATTTTTTTATTAAAACATTGTCGAACCTTACCGATATAAGGAGTGAATACGTTCACTCCTTTTTTGAATCCTAAACTTCTATACTGGTAGGAAAGGTTAAATTGGCAAGCTTCATTTCACTCAGATAGGGAAATAAACACGGAGGATCCAAGAGAGGATCATTGCTAGAGAGAAATATTCCCGGTTAATAGAAGAAAATTTGGTGTTAAAGCTGCAACTGGAAACGATTCTTCCTGAGGCAAAAAAGAAAGAGGATTTTTCAAGGAAATTTATTGAATCGTTTCATTCGGAATTAACCAAGACCATTGATCAGCACGAAAAGGACAATAGCCAGCATCATGTAATGGGGAACTTAGTTACGAAAATTAAAGATCGTTTTGATAAAGTTTAAACGATTTAAGCCAGAGTTCCTTTGACAATTCGAAAGACCTTTCTATCAAAGGCGAGGGGCTGATGAATTAGCGAAAGACATGGTTTCATAATCGCAGGAAGGCCAGCAGTCTGTTATGGTCAAACAATTGATTTTACACTAGGCCAGCTGCTTGGCGAAACGTTGGATAAAATGAATCAGTTAAATGAACGCTCTAAAGAAATTGAACTCAAAATGTAATCGTTTAAATCGATTGGATAGGTGGGGGCAGGACGAAATGGAACAAAAAGGTGTTTTATTAGAAAGTGGAACGAATGAGCTGGAAATTGTTGAATTCAGTGTGGCTAATAACAAATTTGGCATCAATGTGATTAAGGTTCGGGAAATTATTAATCCAATCCCGGTTTTTTCGATTCCTCATGCTCATAAACATATTGAAGGCATTATTGAAATAAGAGGAGAGATTCTCCCGGTTATTAACATGGCCAGAGTATTAGGTTATCCTGACTCAGATCTTCCAGAAATGGATAAGTATATTGTCACTGAGTTTAATATGCAAAAAGTGATTTTCCATGTTCATGGTGTTGACAAAATTCATCGCATTTCCTGGAACCAAATTGAGAAACCAACCAATTTGTATCAAAATTTGGACAGCCAAATTATTGGTGTTATCCGCAAAGAAGACGGGATGCTGTTGCTTTTGGATTTTGAAAAGATTGTTGTCGATATCAATCCGGAAACAGGAATTAATCCTAACCGCTTAAAGCAAATTGAAAAGCGTGACCGATCGCAATATAAAATTGTCGTTGCTGAAGACTCAGCCCTTTTAAGAAAATTACTGTCAGATACTTTATCTGAGGCCGGTTTTCATAAAGTTGATTTTTTTGAAAATGGCAAGGATGCTCTAGATTATTTGGAAACCGCTATCAGCCAAGAACCAGATATAGAAAAAGCGGCTCAGCTTGTGATTACGGATATTGAAATGCCCGTTATGGATGGATTATTTTTAACGAAACAAATTAAAGAACATTCGACTTTATCGAAACTTCCAGTTGTCATCTTTTCTTCCCTAATTACCGATGACCTTCGTCATAAGGGGGAAACGGTTGGTGCCGACGCGCAAGTCAGCAAGCCGGAAATTGGCGAATTAATCAATGTGATTGACCAATTATTATAAAAAAGTCAAAATTTAAAAAAGGAGTCAACTATGAAAAAACTTTTTACTTCCATTTCATTTAAACTGTTGTTGTCCATTGCCGTTATTATTTTATTGATCAGCTCGTTAATTGGAACATTAAGTTATAACTTTGCCAAAAAAGAATTAGTGAACAGCGGAAAGTTGGATTTGCAACATATTGTCAACACAGCCATCCCTACCCTTGACTTATTAAACAAAGAAGTCGAAGCTGGAAATCTCACCTTGAAAGAAGCTCAGGAACAGGCTAGAGAAATATTAATCGGACCAGCAACGGTACAGGGAAACAGCAAAAGCTACGATTTTTCGAAATCCAAATTTCTATATAAAAAACAAGGCTACCTTTTTGCTTATGATGAAAAAGGAAAGGTAGAAATGCATCCAACCATCCCATACGGGGAAAATAAATACGATTTAAAAAACAGCAGCGGTGATTATGTGATTCGGGATATTCTAAAGGCTGCAATTGCTAAGAATCCAGATGAACATTATTATACATATTCATGGAAAAACCCGGGTGAAACGAAGGAAAGGGAGAAAATGGCTTATGTTGTTCATTACAAGCCATGGGGATGGAATATTGGAATTGGAGCCTACATAGATGAATTCTATGAATCTTTGAAAATCGTCAAGCTCTTGATCGCTCTTGTCTCGATTGCCGTTGCAAGCGTTAGCTTACTCGCTTTTTATTTTATGACAAAAAGGAAACTAAAGTTATTACACAAGATATCTGATACTTCTTTAAAAATTGCAAGCGGAGAATTGATGACGTCTGAATTTCCTGAGTCGGATGATGAAATCGGCAAACTTGGCGCTGCTTTTAACATCATGGTAAAAGAACTTCGCGGGATGATGACGGGGCTTCAAGAAACCAGTGTTCGTTTATTGGAATCCTCATCCGATCTTGCAGCTATTTCTGAAGAAACAACCGCTGGCAGCGAAGAGGTCAGCACTGCAATGGGGCAAATTTCAGCTAGTACCGTTTCTCAGTCAGAAGATATTGAGAACACAAGCAAACTGATGGAGCTAATGACGGAATCGATTCAAAAAATAAATCAGGAAAGCCGTGCGATTCTCGAAATTACGAATGGATCGAAACAAGCGACAGAGCACGGAAAAAATATTGTTTCCGTTCTCAAAAAGGCTAATTCCGAAACTGAAAAAGCATCAGAAAATATCAGTATTGGGATCACGAATCTTTTTGCAAAGATTCAAGATATTTCGCATATTACGGAAGCGATTCAGCATATTACGAAGCAAACCAATTTGCTGGCATTAAATGCAAGCATTGAGGCAGCTCGGGCAGGAGAACACGGCAAAGGCTTTGCGGTTGTTGCTGATGAAGTTCGCAAGCTTGCAGAAGAATCGAACGCGGCGACGAAAAAAATCCAGGAAATGATTGAAGGTATTGAGAAAGAAACCGAAACAACGGTCTTGTATATGGCGGAAACAGCCAATATAGGCCAGCAATTAAACGAGTCAGTCGTAAAAACGGAACAAGAGTTTGTTTCAATTGAGCATGCAGTAGCGCAAACCATTGCAGCGGTCGAAAAGTTAAACGCTGAGATTCAATCAGTAACGTCAGAGAATGATAAAATCATGACATTCATTCAAAATATCTCTGCCATTGCCCAGCAAACAGCCGCTGCCTCCGAAGAAGTCACATCTTCCATCGATGAGCAAGTTCGTGCAGTATCCAACGTTAGCACAGCTGCGGATGGCTTGAGCAGTTTAAGCGAAGAATTAAATCAATTGATTGGGAAGTATAAGTTTTCATAGGCAGTTAAAGGAAAGGCAGAATGAGAAAAAATCATTCCGCCTTTTTATTTTTTCCGCTGCACAACGGAAAAACGTTATCTGTAAATGAAGGTGCTTTTAACTTACAATAAATTCAAAAAAGGAATACATAAAAAATTTGGACAGTTTTTGGAATTGCTTTGGGAGTTAAACAGAATGGACGATTGGTCAAGTTTGAATAACGCCAGAAAATAAAGGAGCGAAATGAAAATGATTCATGAAAAATTGAAATCCTTTCCGAAAGGCTTTTTGTGGGGATCCGCATCTGCTGCTTATCAGATAGAGGGTGCGTGGAATGAAGATGGAAAAGGCGTTTCCAACTGGGATCAGTTTGTAAGAATTCCGGGCAAAACCTTTAAAGCAACAACGGGAGATGTGGCTGTTGATCATTATCACCGCTATCAAGAAGATGTCCGGTTAATGGCTGAAATGGGCTTGAAAGCCTATCGCTTTTCCGTTTCCTGGGCGAGGATTTATCCAAAAGGCAAAGGTGAAATAAATGAAAAAGGGATAGAATTTTATCACCAGTTGATTAACGAATTAATTAAAAATAAAATTGAACCGATTTTAACCATCTATCATTGGGACTTGCCACAAGCGCTTCAAGACGAATACGGCGGCTGGGAATCGCGGCAAATTGTTGAAGATTTTACGAATTATGCGGTCACGTTATATAAACAGTTTGGTGATCGTGTAAAGTACTGGGTTAGTTTAAACGAGCAAAATATATTTACAAGCATGGGCTATAAAACCGCCCAGCATCCACCCGGGTTGAAGGATGAAAAATTATCTTATCAAGTAAATCATCATGCCAACCTTGCCAACGCAAGTGCCATTAAGGAATTCCGTCAGTATGTTCCAGATGGAAAGATCGGTCCAAGTTTCGCTTATTCTCCGGCATATGCGGCAACATCTAAACCGGAAGATATCCTTGCAGCTGAAAATGCAGAGGAGTTTAACAGCCACTGGTGGATGGATGTTTATGCGTGGGGCACCTACCCAGAAGCCGCATGGAACTACTTGGAGGAAAAAGGTTTGACTCCGAAACTGGAAGAAGGCGATCTTGAGCTTTTAAAAGAAGGAAAACCAGACTTCATGGGCGTCAACTATTATCAAACAACTACTTTTGAATCCAATCCATTAGACGGCGTTTCCGAAGGCAGGATGAATACGACTGGGAAAAAAGGAACCTCCGGGGAGCGGGGAATTCCGGGGTTGTTTAAAACGGTTAAAAACGAAAATCTCGAAAGAACCAATTGGGACTGGAATATCGACCCAACCGGCCTGCGGATCGGTCTGCGCCGGATAACAAGCCGTTACCAGCTGCCGATTTTAATTAGCGAGAATGGCTTGGGCGAGTATGACAAGTTGGAGGAAGGGGACATCGTTAACGATGACTACCGGATTGCTTATTTGCAAACACACTTAAAAGCAGTCCAAGAAGCGATATCTGACGGTGTGAATATGCTGGGGTATTGCACTTGGTCATTTACCGATTTATTAAGCTGGCTGAACGGTTTCCAAAAGCGCTATGGTTTTGTTTATGTCAATCAGTACGAAGAAGGCGAACATGATCTTCGCCGGATTAAAAAGAAGAGTTATTTTTGGTACAAAGACGTTATTGCCCAGAATGGCGCAAATCTTTAAAGGCCGGACTTTATTTTACAAAATTGACAAAAAAAGCACCCTCCACAAGCAAGAAATCGTTCTGAGTGGAGGGTTTTTTAAGGTAAAATGGAATTGGCACATTTTTAAAAACAACCAGTTAGGAAAGGAATGGAAAGCAGCTTGGAAAAACAGATGATTTTTTTTGATATTGACGGTACCCTCCTCAATCATGAAAAAAGGCTGCCGGAATCTACAAAAATAGCGATCAATCGATTAAAAGAGCTGGGTCATGAACTGGCGATTGCAACCGGAAGAGCACCGTTTATGTTTAAAGATTTACGGGAAGAACTGGGAATCCATACGTATGTCAGCTTTAACGGCCAATATGTCGTCCATAATGGGAAACCTGTGTATCAAAATCCATTGGATCAAAAGGAGCTTCATCTTCTTACGGAATATGCAGTCGGCCGGAGAAATCCGATTATCTATGAGTCAGATAAACAATTGCATGCCAACATGGAATCGCATCCTTACATCGACGCTGGGATTGGCTCATTGCAAATAGCGGAAGAGCCAATCTATGACCCTTTTTATTTTCACGATCATGAAGTCTACCAATCTTTGCTTTTTTGCACAGCAGATGAGGAAGAAGAGTATCGGAAGCACTTTAAAAAGTTCGAATTTGTCAGATGGCATGAATTTTCTGTGGATGTATTGCCGGCGGGAAGCTCGAAAGCAAAAGGAATTGAAGCCTTAATGCACCACTTGAATCTATCAATGGATCAAGTTTTTGCCTTTGGAGATGGACTTAACGACATCGAAATGCTTTCGTTTGTGAAAAATAGCATCGCGATGGGAAATGCCGAAGAAGTGGTTAAAAAGGCAGCCAAGTATGTAACAAACTCGGTTGATGAAGATGGTATTTTAAAAGGATTGCAATTAGTGGGGCTACTCCGAAGAGTTAGCGGTGTAATTCATCTCAAATAAATGACTAGACTGGTGAGATAAATGAAAAAGATTGCTTTTTCAAAGGTAAAGGAAAGAGTGCTGTTTGTTTGGAATATCCCTTCTTTCCCAGTCCTTTTTCTGATCAATTTTATTCTTGGACTTTCTTCATCGTTTTTTGCTCCGTTTTCGTCCCTTTTTGGGCTCGATGAAGTAAAAATGAGCAATGTTGGTTTCGGGATTTTTATGACAATTACAGCGATCGGCGGGGTTGTGATCAGCAGCTATATTGCCCGGTTGTCTGATACGAATACAAGCCGAAAAAGGCTATTGGTGGTCACATCGTTTTCCGGAATGTTGGGATATGCACTGTACGCTTTTTTGCGCAACTATTTCGCTCTTGCCTTAACGGGATTTTTTGTTCTCGGTGTCACAGCTGGTGCGATTCCGCAATTATGGGCATATGCCCGGGATGCCCTAAAACAGGCAAACATCCCGAGTGAAGAAACGCCATTCATTATGAATATTTTTCGGATGTTTTTTGCGCTATCATGGACAGTGGGGCCGGCATTAGGTTCTTGGATTTTGATGAAGGTTGGTTTCGAAGGTTTGTTCTCATTTGTGGCAGCCGGTTATTTTTTGTCCTTTTTGACGATTGTCTGTCTGCTAAAGGACGTTCCAAAACATTCATTCTCAGTGAAAAAGGCGCCGATTGTCAGGAATTACGTAAAAAAACCGCATATTTTTGCTTATCTTGCCGCAGCCTTTTTGCTATCAGCCGCAACCTCGATCCATATGCTGAATACACCGCAATTTGTCACAAAGATTTTACATGGGACAGAAATGGATGTCGGGATTATTTTTAGCGTGCCGCCGATTTTTGAAGTCCCGTTTATGATTATCATCGGGGTGATGGCAACGAAAATCAATAATGCGATTTTGATCAGAATTGGCTTTGCCATCGCCTTTATTTACTTTTTATTGTTTGGATTGGTTCAAGCGCCATGGCAAATCTATCTGATTCAGTTTTTAAGCGCCGCGCAAGTTTCTATCACGGGTGGAATTGCCATTTCCTATTTTCAGGACTTCATTCCGGAGGCACAGGGAATCGCCACAACCCTTTATATGAACACAACTCAAATTGGTTCTACGATGGGATTCTTGTTGTTTGGCGTCATCACAGAAGTGATCAACTATAGAAATCTTATTACCATTTATACCGTTTTTGCAGGAATCGGCCTATTGTCCCTGCTTCTGTTTGGAAAAGAAAAACTGGCCAGCTCCAGCAGTGTAAAATCAAAAATTCAAGGATTGTAATGTTCAAGTTTTTTCTACTTTTTCCGATTGTATATGTCGATAGGATTCCGTTATGATAATTTATATGGAAAAAGAATTTCACAAATGATTTGAGGAGGGTTACGATGTTAGCAGCAATTGAGGCCGGGGGCACAAAATTTGTTTGTGCGGTTGGTGATGAAAAGGGGAATGTCGTTGAAAGAATTCAGATCCCAACAACGGTGCCAGAGGAAACGATGCCGCAAGTGATTGATTTTTTTAAAAAATACGAGATAGAAGCCATTGGTATTGGTTCATTTGGTCCGGTTGATGTCAATAAGGATAGTGCTACATATGGATATATAACGTCCACGCCTAAGCCAGGCTGGAAAAACTACCCGCTCGTGCAAACGATCAAAGAAACCTTTCCGGTGCCTATAGGCTTCAATACCGATGTGAATGCAGCTGCTCTTGGCGAAGCAACTTATGGCGCGGCGAAAGGGCTGGACAGTTGTTTATACATAACTGTTGGCACGGGAATTGGCGCCGGTGCGATTGTTCAAGGAAACCTGCTGCAAGGCTTAACCCATCCGGAAATGGGCCATGTTCTTGTCCGCCGTCATCCTGAAGATCCTTATCAAGGAAGATGTCCATTCCATAACGACTGCTTGGAGGGCCTTGCAGCCGGGCCGGCCGTAGAGGAGCGCTGGGGAGCAAAAGGAATTGAACTTGTTGAGCGCACGGAAGTCTGGGAGCTTGAAGGCTATTATATTGCACAAGCGTTGATGCAATATATTCTGATCCTTTCGCCGAAAAAAATTATTTTAGGCGGCGGCGTCATGAAGCAAAAGCAAGTTTTCTCTTATGTTTACAACTATTTGCAACAATTTTTAAATGGTTATGTTGATCTGCCTGAACTTTCAAGCTATATCGTCAGCCCGGGCTTAGGGGACAATGCGGGGACTGTTGGTTCACTGCTGTTGGCATCCCAAGCATTACAAGGGGAAAATGAATAAGATCTGGAGGAACGATACGTGCAGCCATTATTTTTAAAACCCGTTTTTAAAGAACGAATTTGGGGCGGAACCGCTTTGCAAGAAGAATTCGGCTACGAGATTCCTTCCGAAAAAACAGGAGAGTGCTGGGCTATTTCCGCACATCCGAATGGCCCTTCGATCATCGAAAACGGTCCATTTGCCGGCAAGCGGTTGGACGAGCTGTGGAAAGAACAGTCGGAACTCTTCGGCAACCCGTCCGAAGAAGTTTTTCCGCTATTGACCAAAATCCTTGACGCCAATATGGATCTTTCCGTCCAAGTACACCCCGACGACCACTATGCAAAAGAATTCGAAAACGGGGAGCTAGGAAAAACAGAGTGCTGGTATGTCATTGATTGCAAAGATGATGCTGACATCATCATTGGCCATACTGCCAAGACGAAAGAAGAACTCATTGAGCAAACAAAGCAAGGCAACTGGAACGAACTGCTCCGCCGTGTAAAAATCAAACCAGGCGACTTTTTCTATATTCCAAGTGGTACCATTCATGCGATCTGTGAAGGAACCGTCATTTTAGAGACGCAGCAAAGTTCGGACACCACCTACCGGGTTTACGATTACGACCGCCGCGACGATCAAGGCAACTTGCGCGAACTTCATTTGGAAAAAGCAATTGATGTAACCACCGTGCCGCATCAAGATGCTGAAAGCCGTCCGAGAATCGAGACTCGCGAAAATGCCGTCATCACCACCTTTATCGAATCGGACTTTTTCTCCGTCTATAAATGGGACATCAGCGGCCACACCACATTTTCATTTAACGACCAGTATTTATTGGTAAGCGTGATCGATGGCGAGGGTAAGCTTCTTCACGAAGGGGAAACATTTGATTTGGAAAAAGGGGTACATTTGATTGTGCCGGTAGGGTTTGGCGAGTTTGCGCTGGATGGGAAGATGAGGGTGATGGTTTCGAGGAGGTAGGAATTAAAAAAGTAGAAATGAAATTCCAATACAAGTGTTGATTTTGTAAAAAAGCGCCTCTAACTTTTTTTAGGGGCGCAAATTTGATAAGTTTTTCAATCATATTGTTATCGGAATTTCATCATTATTGATAAAGTTTTCCACAACAAAAGCGGAAACACCTAATGCAGTTGAGTATTTGGAAAGCTTGGAAAAACGCAATTCCACTTCTTTTTGATGAAATGGTAAGGTATGGTTTTCAATAGTATTGTGAATCGGTTGTTCTAGCCATAATTTTGCTTTCGCCAGACGATTACCAATAATGACTTGGTCAGGATTAAACGTATTAATAATATTGTTGATACCAAATCCTAAATAGTTGCCTATCTTCTCAAACAATGAGATTGCATTTAGGTCATGATTCTCAGCGGACTCAATTAATGTATCTAAAGTGATATTTTTTTGATTTGCCATTTTTAATAGGGCTTTTTCTGAAGCATACACTTCCCAGCATCCTTTACTGCCGCAGCTGCATTGCTTACCGTTCACTTCGATAATCATATGACCCATTTCACCCGAGAAACCATTTTTTCCCTGATATAAATTTCCGTTTAAAATAATTCCCACACCGATACCGATACCTGCACTAACATAGATGATATTCTCACCGTCCTGCCCCGCACCTAATTGTTTTTCACCATATGCACCGGCATTTGCCTCATTTTCAATGATAACAGGAAGCTGGAATTCATCCTCAATCTGCTTTTTTAGAGAAATATTCTTCCATCCTAGATTAGGAGCAAGTAGCACAGTTCCTTCCTTTTCAACAATACCCGGAACACCAATGCCAATACCAACTGCACCATAGCGGCTCTTTGGCAAACTTTCTAAGAGAGTTTGTATCAATTTTTGGACAAGTTCGGCTATAACTGGATAAGATGTATCAATAATCGTTTGATTCTGTTCAAATAGAATTTCACCTTTTAAATCCGTAAGAACACCCAGAATATAATTGACACCAATATCAATTCCTATGGAATAGCCGGCAACTTTATTAAAATGAAGCAGGACTGGACGTCTGCCGCCACTCGATTCTCCGGGGCCAGATTCATAAATCAGTTCCTCTTCTAACAACTCATTGACTAAGGAGGACACTGTTGCCTTATTGAGCCCAGTAACTTGGGCGATATCCGCCCTAGAAATCGGATCCTTCTCCATAACCATCTGTAAAACAAGAGATTTATTATTTTTTTTTACGACTTGTTGGTTCCAAGTTAATTGTGGCAAATTTAAAACTCCTTACGTTTGTTGGTATATATATTTTATCATAAAGTTTGTTTGTTGAATATACAAACTTTTATTTAGGTGGTATAATAAATACAATAATTCTATAGCAATATGAAAGGAGTAATATAATTCTTAAAAAATGTTAAGGAGTATTAAGCAAAGCTAATTTTACAAAATAACAGTATGGAAATAAAGGCTTGAAAACTATTCAATCTAAACAAGTGGATTGCATTGTATAAAGTGGGTAGATGGCTACTCTATATGACCGAAGTTAAAAAATTTTCACAAGCAATTGGAGAAAACTCTTATCTCAATCTTTTAATTTATTAGAAAAGCATTTCTAAAACATGATTGACACATGTGATTAATCGAATTCAAGAAAATTTGCAGTAGAACTAACAAAAAGAAGGTAGGGAACTGTATGGGAAAGAATATGTTTTTTAATGCGCACCACGCTCCTATCGGGGCTTTCTCCAGCTTTACATTAGGTTTTTTTGGTAACGGTGGCGGATTGGACTTGGAGCTCGGTCGTCCACCAAGGCAAAATGTGTATATTGGGGTAGAGTCAGCAGATCGAGAAGGAATATATGAAGCACTGCCATTTTTTGAAGTAGTAGACGATGAAAGTAAGCGCTATGATATTGAAAATATGGATCCAAATCCTAATAAGCCACGCCTTATTTTCCCTTTTTCAAAAGATGCGATAGAGCGTGATTTTCAGCTAGGGACCGATACCTGGAAGGCTGGAGACTTAACGTTTACAATTTATTCCCAAGCTCATCCTGTTCCGGATCCTTCTACAGCAACAGATGATGAAATGAAACAGGCCTTAATACCTGCTGTCTGGGCGGAGCTTACCATTGACAACACCAAAGGAAATAAAAGTCGCCGTGCCTTTTTTGGATATCAAGGCAGCGACCCATACAGTTCAATGCGCCGGCTTGATGACACATGTGATGGAATAGCCGGTATTGGCCAAGGAAGAATAACAGCTATTACATCTGCAGATCCTGAAGTAAAGTCAGCATTACACTTTAGTATGGAAAATATTTTAACAACACCATTTGAAGAGAATAGGACATTTGGATTAGGCTCGGTTGGAACTCTTATTATGGATGTACCGGCAGGGGAAAAGCGAAATTATCAATTTTCCGTTTGCTTCCATCGTTCTGGATATGTCACAGCTGGTATAGATGCATCCTATTATTATACAAGGTATTTTCCTAATATCGAATCAGTTGCTTCCTTTGCATTAGAACATTTCGAACAGTTTACAAATAGAGCAAAAGAGGCAAATCAATTGGTAATGGCTTCCGGTTTATCTGAAGATCAAAAATTTATGATGGTTCACTCTATTCGAAGCTATTATGGATGCACTCAAATGTTAGATATAGATGGGAAACCATTTTGGGTGGTAAATGAAGGCGAATATCGCATGATGAATACGTTTGACTTGACGGTTGATCAAATTTTCTTTGAATTAAAGATGAATCCTTGGACAGTAAAAAATGAACTGGATATGTTTGTGGAACGCTTTAGCTATGAAGATCGTGTCCGTTTCCCTGGAGATGAAAAAGAGTATCCGGGAGGTATTAGTTTTACCCATGACATGGGAGTGGCTAACACGGTTTCTCGTTCGCATTATTCTTCTTATGAGCTCTATGGATTAGACGGATGTTTCTCACATATGACCCATGAGCAGCTTGTAAACTGGGTGTTGTGTGCTGCGGTTTACGTGGAACAAACGGGAGATCAACAATGGCTAAACGATAATATGGTCATTTTTGTTCGTTGCTTTGAAAGTATGTTGAACCGTGATCATCCAGAAGCGGAAAAACGCAATGGCATTATGGGTCTTGACTCTACACGGGTAATGGGTGGAGCTGAAATCACTACTTATGATAGTTTAGATGTTTCTTTAGGTCAGGCGAGAAATAATATTTATCTGGCAGGAAAATCATGGGCGTCCTATATAGCCTTAGAAAAAATATTTGCTGAAAATAATCAAGGAGACTTGTCAACAGTTGCAGGTATACAAGCCGTAAAATGCGCCGAAACCATTGTAAGTCATGTAACGGATGGAGGTTATATACCTGCTGTTATTAAGGAAGGAAATGATTCGAAAATTATTCCTGCTATTGAAGGGTTAATTTTCCCTTACTATACCAACAATCAAAAAGCATTAGACCCAAATGGTCGATTTGGACCTTATATCAAGGCATTGAAAAAGCATCTGCAAACCGTTCTTACTGATGGAGTCTGTTTGTTTGAAGATGGGGGTTGGAAAATTTCTTCTACAAGTAATAATTCATGGCTTAGTAAAATTTATTTATGCCAGTTTATTGCCCGTCAGATTCTTGACTGGGAATGGGATGAAAAAGGGGCTAAAGCAGATGCTGCTCACGTAGCTTGGCTAACCCATCCAACTTTGTCTGTTTGGAGTTGGAGCGACCAAATAATTTCGGGGGAAATTGCTGGAAGTAAGTATTATCCTCGTGGAGTGACAAGTATTTTGTGGCTAGAAGAAAGTAAGAAGCACTACTGCTCTACAGAATGACTAAAACAATAGCTGTCTGTTTCAATAAGACAGCTATCTCTAAAAAATCTTTGTTTATTTAATAGACAAACTAATGAGGTGATGCTATACTTTAATTAAAGTATCAGACTGAAAATTCATTTTTGGTAGAAGTAAAAAGAACTTAATGTAAGCGATGTCAAATAAGGTTATTTTTAGGAGGAGATTCGTATGGCTTTTTTTGAAAATGTAAAAAAAATTCAATTTGAAGGTTCAGATTCAAAAAATTCCTTAGCATTTAAGTATTATAATCCTAAGGAAAAAATAAACGGAAAAACAATGGAGGAACTATTACGCTTCTCTGTTGCTTACTGGCATACTTTTACAGCTGATGGAACCGATCCATTTGGAGTTGGTACAGCCATTCGCCCTTGGGGTCATTTAACTGGAATGGACTTAGCAAAAGCGCGTGTAGAAGCTGCATTTGAACTTTTTGAAAAACTGGATGTTCCTTTTTTCTGTTTCCATGATGTTGATATCGCCCCAGAAGGTGCGACATTAAAAGAAACGAATGAAAATCAAGATGTGATTGTTTCGATGATTAAGGAATATTTGAAAACAAGCAAGACCAAATTGCTTTGGAATACTGCTAACATGTTTACAAATCCAAGATATGTCCATGGTGCAGCAACTTCTTGCAATGCCGACGTCTTTGCATATTCTGCAGCAAAAGTAAAGAAAGGTTTGGAAGTAGCTAAAGAACTCGGTGCAGAAAACTATGTATTCTGGGGCGGCCGGGAAGGTTACGAAACCCTTCTGAATACCGATATGAAATTGGAGCAAGATAATTTAGCCCGTTTCTTCCATATGGCAGTTGATTATGCAAAAGAAATTGGCTTTGACGGACAATTCCTAATTGAACCAAAACCAAAAGAGCCAACAAAACATCAATATGATTTTGATGTTGCTACAGGACTGGCTTTCTTACAAAAATACAATCTGGAAGATTACTTTAAATTTAATATAGAAGCAAACCATGCAACACTTGCCGGTCACACTTTTGAGCATGAACTACGTGTTGCTCGAATTAACGGGATGCTTGGTTCAGTGGATGCTAACCAAGGTGACCCGCTTCTTGGCTGGGATACTGATGAATTTCCTACTGATTTGTACTCTACAACATTAGCAATGTATGAAATATTGAAAAACGGCGGTTTAGGCAAGGGTGGCCTGAACTTTGATGCAAAGGTGAGAAGAGGATCCTTTGAGCCAGAAGACTTGTTCGAAGGCCATATTGCAGGAATGGACAGCTTTGCCATTGGTTTAAAGGTTGCAAATAAGCTAATTGAAGATAAGGTTCTTGACAGCTTTATTGAGGAACGTTACAGCAGCTACACAAAAGGAATTGGTTTAGAGATTGTGGAAGGCAAAACAAATTTCCGTGAGTTGGAAGCATATGCATTACAATTGACAGAAATTAAAAACCAATCTGGTAAGACAGAACGATTAAGAGCATTGGTAAATCAGTATTTGCTTGAGACTCTTTCCAGCGTAACTGTATAAAAAAATAATTACAACAATAAAAATGTGCTGGAATTTAAAACTTCCAGCACGTTTTTATAAAAAAGGATGATAGGAATGAAGTATGTAATTGGGGTCGACCTTGGAACGAGCGCAGTTAAGATTTTACTTGTTAATCAAAAGGGTGAAGTATGTCAGGAAATATCCAAATCATACCCATTAATTATCGAAAAATCCGGATATAGTGAGCAAAATCCCGAGGAATGGGTTAAAAAGACATCCGAGGGATTGACAGAACTGGTTCAACAATTTAATGGAAATGTTAAGGATATCGAGGGAATCAGCTTTTCCGGACAAATGCATGGCCTTGTCTTATTAGACCAAGATAAAAAAGTATTGCGAAATGCCATTCTATGGAATGATACAAGAACAACTGCACAGTGTCAGGAAATTTACAATGTTATGGGGAAAGAACGATTATTAGAGGTGACAAAAAACCCTGCATTAGAAGGATTTACACTGCCTAAAATTCTTTGGGTGAAAGAGCAGGAGTCACAAATCTATGAACGCTCACGCGTTTTCATGCTTCCAAAGGATTATTTGCGATTTAGAATGACTGGGAATATTCATATGGAATATTCAGATGCTGCTGGAACATTAATGTTAAATGTGGCAAAACGGGAATGGAGCACAGAAATTTTAAGTCTATTTAATATTTCACCCAAGTTTTGCCCGCCACTAGTAGAATCTCATGAATGCGTTGGAACCATTACTGCTGAGTTTGCAAGCACAACGGGATTATCAGAAGCAACAAAGGTATTTGCAGGTGGTGCGGACAATGCCTGTGGTGCCATCGGATCAGGAATTTTATCAGAAGGGAAAACTTTGAGCAGCATTGGAACTTCTGGTGTTGTCCTATCTTATGAAGAACGGAATGACCTCGACTTTAAAGGAAAGGTCCATTATTTTAACCATGGCGAGGAAAATGCTTATTATACCATGGGAGTAACACTGGCTGCTGGTTTTAGTTTAAGCTGGTTTAAAGAAACATTTGCTAATCAGGAAGCTTTTGATCAGTTTTTAGAGGGTGTCGATTCTGTTCCTCCAGGCAGTAACGGACTATTATTTACTCCTTACATAGTCGGAGAAAGAACACCTCATGCCGATTCAAATATTCGCGGCAGCTTTATTGGGATTAATGCTTCCCATGAGCGAAAGCATTTTGTCCGTGCTGTTTTAGAAGGTATTACGTTCTCATTGAATGAATCGATTGAGATTTTTAGACAAAATGGAAAAACTATTGATACCATTGTTTCCATTGGCGGCGGCGCCAAAAACGAAATCTGGCTGCAAATGCAGGCAGACATCTTTGATGCGAAAATTGAAAAACTTTCAAGTGAACAAGGTCCTGGAATGGGTGCAGCCATGCTGGCAGCCTATGGATGCGGTTGGTTTACTTCCTTAAAAGAATGTGCGGACAGATTTATTCAAACTTCTAAAACCTATTATCCTATTAAGGAAAATGTAGAAACCTATAAAAAGCTATTTGTAATTTATCAGCAAGTATATACACAAACTAAGATTCTTAATGACCAATTGACAGAATTTAGAAAATGAAAAAGGCTATTCGCAGTCTTGAGTGGGAAACTCTTCATTTAAACAACATACAAGGGTAGTAGTTTCAAATGAATTCGTCAAGGAAAGCACTGTTGGAATGCGAATTTTGTTTAATAGGCTTTCGCTGTATTTAATTTAATTTACAAGCGCGTGGTTTAACTCCACCGTCTTTAGACGGTATCAGCTTTTAGCCTTATTTTTATATGTCCATACTGAAGTTGAGGTGAAAGTATGGAGTATAAAAAGAACAGTCATGCAGTTTATGATATCAAGTACCATGTGATATGGGTTACAAAATACAGGTATAAAGTTCTGAATGGCCCAATAGCTCTGAGGACAAGAGAGTTAATTAGGCAGGGGTGCGAGGCGAGAGGAATTACGATCTTACAAGGAAGTGTTGGAAAGGACCACATACATCTTTTGTTGTCCTGTCCACCAAGTTTGGCGCCAAGCAAAATATTGCAGTATCTAAAGGGTAGGTCATCCAGGCTACTCCAAGATGAATTTCCAGAGCTCAAAAAAAGATATTGGGGGCAGCATCTATGGGCTAGAGGATACTTTTGTGCAACGGTTGGAACTGTGACAGAAGAAATAATCAGAAATTATATAGCAAACCAGTTCGAAGAGGGAGATAGTGAAATATTCAAGATTGAAGAATGAGTTTAGTCAAATTTAGTTTGCTTCAGCATAGGGACTTTAAGAAGACTTGAGTCTTAGATTACGACTTTAGTCGTCGACATTTATGTCAAAATCCACCTGCTTTAGCAGGTGGTCGTTTAAGTATTGTTTCTTTTTGTTTAGTGTATAAATAAAATATTTACCTAATTTAAGGGTTTTTAATTTTTTTTTCCTATCTGAAAGCGGTTTATTCGAATTTTTTTGTTATAACAGATAGAGAAGTTATTTTTAAAAAACCTATTTTTCCAATATTTTTGTAAGCGGATAAATCTATTTAAAATTTAGCAGAAAAGGAGTTCTATACATGGCTTATTTAATGGAATCAACAGTTCAACAAATGAAGAATAGCAATAACACGCAAAACATTCAACAAGACGAGTATCGAAAGCTCAGCCTTTCTGAACGGATCGGTTACGGTCTTGGGGATTTTGCACAAAACCTCGTATTTGGTACAGTCGGAGGATTTCTAGCTCTTTATCTGACTACCGTTAATGCTATTGGTACGGCAGCAGCTGGGTTCATCTTCTTGTTTGTACGTATCATCAACGTATTCTGGGATCCGATGGTTGGTACCTTTGTCGATAGGCATACATTCAAAAACGGTAAATATCGTCCTTGGCTTTTGATTGCAGGTATTCCACTTCTTATCTTGGCAGCGATGCTTTTTGTTCCAATTCCAGCAATTCGTGGTTCAGTACCAATAGCCTTTATCACATACTTCCTGCTCGACTTGGTTTATTCCGTTGTCAACATTCCTTACGGTTCGCTGAATGCTTCACTCACACGTGACCCTGAATCCGTAGATAAAATCACAACGACCCGTATGATGCTGGCTAACATTGCTAACCTTTTGGTTTACACAATGTTTCCAATGTTTATCCAATTGGCAGCACCAAAAGCTCGCTCACTCAAAGATACAGGTTTCTTTGGTCTTAAACTCAACATGGGTACTTATACGGATGCATCTGCAAGTAACGCTTGGTTTGGGGTTTACATGGTTTACATGGTACTTGGTGCTGTTGCTTTGTTCTTCTGCTACCGTCTTACTAAAGAACGCGTTATCGCAACTGCGGAACAATCTGCAAAAGTGAAAGCTTACGACCTATTCCTTGAATTGAAGAACAACAAACCACTTGTTATTCTAGGTTTCTTCTTCATGCTTGCTTTCACCTTCATGTTCTTCATGAACACTGTAAATGGCTTCTTTAACCAATACACGGTGAATCACTCTGACTGGATGGGTGCCATAGGTCTCATCGCCTCCATCCCTGGTATTGCTTTCCCAGTCTTCTGGCCAAAACTGAGGAAAATCTTTGGTAAAAAGGGATTCTTCCATTTCTTCCTTGGTATGTTTGTTGTAGGTGAAATCCTTACTTGGGTTTGGTCGTTAAAAGGTATGCAGGATTCACTTTTCCTTGCTTATGTTTCAACCTTCATCAAACAGTGGGGTCTCACTTCAGCTACTGGTTTCATGTGGGCACTCGTTCCAGAAGTTGTTTCTTATGGCGAAATGAAGTCTGGCAAACGTAACGCTGCTATCATCAACGCGATCATGGGCCTCTTCTTCAAGATTGGTTTTACTCTTGGTGGTGCCATTCCGCTCTGGTTGCTTGCCGCCTACGGCTTTAATGGAAATGCGGTGAAGCAAACAGCAAGTGCTCTTTCTGGTATTAATATGACTGCGATCTGGATTCCAGCAGCGCTTGCTATCGTATCAATGATTGTTATAGCTCTTTACCCACTTTCAGATAAAGACGTCGAAGACATCAATAAGCAACTCGATACTTCTCGTGCCGAAGCAAAAGTAACTGAATAAGGCTAGCATAAATATATTGCTGGACAACTATTTTCTATTAAAGAAATTTATGTATAAGAGCGTGTTCAAAAAGCCCTCAAATTTTTGAAAAAAACAAAAATGCACCTATGCGAAAAATGGTAAAATGGTAGAGACAAATAAACCAAAAATACCAATTTGCGAGGTGCATTTTCATGGATATGCAGTTAGAACTGCTTCCTTACCATTACTATAACACACTCGGTTTTGACGTGGAACTGATTGATTATATTAATTTGGTAGATGATTCAATTGTGTTAGAGAAAATTAACCCCCCTTTTTAAGATCGGTGGGCGTCCCCCTAAAGATCCGAGAACCTATTTCCGGATGCATTATCTCTACTTTACTCGTCCTGAAATCACGTCTTTTCGTCAGCTTTGCAAGCAACTTGTTGATCCGAAAAATCAGGCTTGGCGTAACTTTATCGGTACTCCCAACATAGAAGATGTACCTGTTCACAGTAGTTTGAGTCACTTTCGTAATGCCGTAACGCCAGAACTGTTTTATGACATTTTATTTGACCTTATTCGCCAAGCCTTGAAATTAGATGGTTTTTTACAAACAACCCTTGCAGGCATTGATTCGCGCCCCGTTTACGCACATGTAAATGGATACAAAAAGAAACGCTGTCGATGTGAAAACAAAGAAACCTGTGATTGCGAAAAAACGTACTCGGATCCTGATGCAAAAGTGGGAGTTCAGCGAAATAAGGCTAATCAAAACAAGTTTTTTATTGGCTATCGCAAGCATTCTATCGTGTGCCCCACACCTTCAGGCCCAATTGTCTTACTGTCGATTATTCTTCCGCCGGATACTTCTGACGTGAATGTCCTTCTCCCGTTGCTTGAAAAACTCAAGCAAATAGGGGATCTGAAAGTTGAATATCTCGCGGCTGATTTGGGTTATTTTAGTGCTGAACATCAGGCCAAATCCTTGGTTGAGCACGATGTAGCAGTTGTGACAGATTTCAAGAAAAATACAACGATTCCAGAAACCTGTTCCAAAGAAGGGAAGCCTGAATGTGAGGCAGGACATGAGCTAATCTGGGATGGATTTGACCGAAAAACCTATACGTCTTGGTTTAATGGGGACGAAAGCAAATGTATGTCCTGTCCACTGCAGGCAACTTGCGATAAACAGTTTAGTTTCTCTTTTGAAGAAAACCCGTTCTTCTATGGCCCGGTCCCACAAGGTTCTGAGCCACAAAATCAAATACTTCACTATCGTAAGCAAGTCGAGTTAGCCTTCGCTCATGAATCCAATCAGTTAGATTCTGTTATGCGCCACAAGAAAGTACCTGTACGAAAAACAGTAAGAGTTCAATCCTTTTTTATTATGAGAGATTTATTTCGAATGATTGAACGAATGATCAAGCAAGCCCGAGATACCCTTTTACCAAAGGATCATGTCGAAAAAATAAAGGAATTACAACAGATACAGATTGAACAGATGTCATTAAACTTCGCTGTTTAGTAAATCCCAGTCGAACAATTCTTAAAAAAGTTGTTTATGTCCAACCCCTATTCCGCATGTCACAAAAGCTCGAAATTTGAATTTATGTGTCTAGTAAAAGGAATTGCCACTCCTCTTGGTGAATCAATCTTTATGTCGTTCTAAATGGAGGGGTTTTTCATGTTTAACACCGCTGAAAGTATTCATGTAATCACTGCTCGCTCATCTGCTGTAATCGCCCGTTTTTGTGACTCGTTAGGTGTGGTTAACCACATCAACGAAGGAGTGTCTTGGGATCCTCACCGTTCTGAGATGTCCCCAGGGGAAGCCGTCAAAGCGTTAATCATCAATCTTTTGGTTAAAAGAGCACCATTGTATGGTGTTGAACGTTTTTACAAAGAGATGGACATACCAAATTTATTTGGAAAGACGTGGAAGCCAGAAGATTTTAATGATGACCGACTTGGGAGGGCGCTCGAAAAGATGACTCACAGTGATCTTCCAGGTATCTATTACGCCATCGCTCGTGAAGCGTTAGAAAAGGAAGGCATCATTCTGGATCAAGCCCATCTTGACACGACAAGCTTGTCTTTGCAGGGACACTGTGAACAGTCGGAGAAAGAAGGCTCTCTTCTCAAGATTGAGTATGGCCACAGTAAGGATCTTCGCCAGGATCTAAAACAACTCATGTTCGGACTTGGCAGTGTGGATGGAATCCCTTTATTTGCGGATGTCATGAACGGAAGCACATCGGATAAGAGTTGGAACGGAAACATGGCAATCCGAATGAAAGACTTACTTCCGAAGGAAACGCTGGATTCGATGGTAACGATTGCTGATTCAGCGATGGTCACCGCAGAGAACTTGAAACTTTATGGTGAGCGCCCGTTTATTAGCCGTTTCCCTGAGAACTTTGCACTTTGTAAATCACTGAAAACTAAGGCGTTTGAAAAGCAATCCGACTGGGTTCAGATCGGTAAACTGACGGATACCAAGAACGCGGCATCTTACCGGATTCAAGGAGTGACAGCTGAGCTGTATGATCGGGAGTACCGGTTTACGATTGTTCACTCCTCGGCTCTTGATCAGCGGAAACAAAAGAAAATTGATCGGCAGATTGCGGACGAGCAGTCTAAACTAGAAAAGTCTAGTAAAAACTGGAGCAGTTCGGAATTCCATTGTGAAGAGGACGCCGTTGCCCGACTGGCTGAATGTCTGAAGACAGCACCTAAATTTCATCAGATACATGGCAAAGTCGTACAAAAAGAACGAATAAAACGACGGCCTGGACGCCCATCCAAAACGGAAACAGCTACAATTGAACGCTACTATGTATGTGAATTTACACTTGAAAAGGATGAGAAACAGATTCAAAAAGAACGGGAAAGGGAAAGTACGTTTGTCCTCATTAGCAATGCGAAACGGGAACTGGTGCCCAGCAGCCTCGATATTCTAAAGAGGTACAAGCAACAGATAGACGTGGAGAATCTCTTCCGGGCATTGAAACATCCTTATATTTTGTACACGGGATTTACCTAAAAAACGAAGCCAGGGTTTTGGGCTTAAGCTACGTACTTGTTATTGGACTTTTGATTTATGCCTTGATGCAACGCAGAATTCGAGTGAAAATCGAGAAAGACAAAACGCCTATTCGCCTCTTCGGAAAGGATTTTTACCGGCCAACAGGTAAAACGATTCTGGATCAATTCAATAATGTAAGTGTGGTGGAAATTACGGATCCCATCTATGGTAAAAGGCGGATTTTGTCAGATCTTCCCGAAGTAACGCGCACGTTATTAAATTGGTTGGGCTTCGATGAGTCCATTTATTTGGATGAAAGTGGGCCTAGATAAACCCACTGTGTCGAACGATCTTGTCGAAGAATAGCGGAGGGAAGCCATTCAGGCCTTTCCTTTATTAAAGCACGTATTCAATCCTAACTAGATGTAAAAATAAGTCGAATTTTGATGTGGGTTTACCATAAAATTCGACATGATGTGATTGGCGGAATACGGGGTCCAAGGGGAAGTCTGCCCTTTTTTAGATGTAAATTCCACCTTTTTAACAGGGAAAGTAATATCGAACAAATAAATTACTTTTATTTCCATTTATGGAAGACCGGAAAATTTTCTTTTGGTTTTGAAAATGTTCAAAATACTCCTTTTTGAACATCCTCTTTAAGATCATTTTTAAAAAATTTAAAATTTACCAAGGGAGTAGTCTGCCCTTTTTTAGGTTATTCTTTTACAATAATTGCAAAAAACTTCAAGAAACCTCTTTTAACTTCAAAAACCCGCAAAGAAATCTTAATGAAATTTCCCTATTTTTCCATCCCCTCATTAAAATTCTAATTTGACGGAAGCTCTTAACTATCGTGGAGTGTTGAATGATTCGGTCTAAAAAGCATTTACCTGCATTAGCGGGGGTCGTAAAATTTTTTAAAAAACTATTGAAAAGCGCTTACATAATCTTTATAATAAAAATAAATCGATTTACTAAACCGGTTTAGTAAATCGATTTATCGAATTTAAAACGTAGAAAGGATCTTTTTCATGCAAAATGTGATTGTTCCGTTGAATGCTTTTGACAGATTAGAAGTGTTAGAGAAGGGGCAAGAATCCTTTATTGAGCTCATTGCACGATCAGGAGCTTTTGGAGTAGAAATTCGGCGTGAGCTATTGCCGGTTCAAGATCCATCACTTGAAAGGATCAAGAATGAAATTATCAACCATGGACTTTTTACCGTATACTCTGCTCCTATTGAATTATGGGAAAAGAATTATCAATTAAATGCAAAAAAACTGACAGAAGTCTTTCAAGAAGCGAGGATGCTGGGGGCAAAGTGGGTTAAGGTTTCACTTGGACACTTTAAGAAAGATGCTTCAAACATCATTGATCTTACAAACTTTTTAAACCAACATAATGAACTTCAGTTGTTGGTTGAAAATGACCAAACATCTTTTGGCGGTAGTGTTATCCAATTGAAATCGTTTTTTGAAACCGTTACCGAAGATCATGTTCCCATTAAAATGACCTTTGATGCTGGTAATTGGTATTATTCTGGCCAAAGTGTAGAGGATGCTCTCGATAAACTCTCCCCCTACGTTCTTTATCTTCATTTAAAACAAGTGGTGGATGGACTGGTCACCGTACCAATTCAAAAGGAAGGCAACCATAGCTGGAAAACGGTCATGAGGAATTTCCCGCATACGATGTTGAAAGCGCTTGAATTTCCAATTGAGCAGAAAGAGAAAACAAAAGACTACATCGAACTCATCTCAGAATTAGCAAGTGAAAGCGAGGCGATCAAATGAAACAGCTAGATGTGATTACTTTTGGCGAAGCGATGGCGATGTTTATGGCCAATCAGCCTGGTTTCCTGCACGAAAACAAACAATTTACCCTTGAGCTTGCTGGTGCGGAAACCAATGTTGCCATTGGCCTTGCTAGGATCGGCCTTCGGGTTGGTTGGGTGAGTAAAGTAGGAAATGATGCTCTTGGAAAATTTATTATGGAACGGCTTAAAAATGAAAACGTTGATATTGAACAGGTATCAATTGATGACCATCATCCGACTGGATTTCAACTGAAATCAAAAGTGGTGAAGGGTGACCCAGAGGTTCAATATTTCCGAAAAGGTTCGGCAGCAAGTCACCTTCAAATTTCCGATTTTAATGCAATGTATTTTTTATCTGCTAAACACCTGCATATGACAGGAATTCCACTAGCCATTTCAGAACAGGCAAGATCCTATGCCAAATACACCTTGGCTTTTATGAAAAATAACGGACGAACCGTCTCATTTGATCCAAATTTAAGACCATCTCTTTGGTCATCAAAAGAGGAAATGGTGGAGCAAATAAATGCTGTTGCCTTTCGAGCGAACTACGTGCTACCGGGAATTGCTGAGGGAGAGGTGTTGACTGGTTTTAGTGATCCACGTGATATTGCTTCTTTTTACTTAGAAAAGGGTGTGGAGCTTGTAGTGATTAAACTAGGTGAAGAAGGAGCATTTTATAAAACGACTTTAGCAGAAGGAGTGGTTCAAGGGTTTAAAGTGAAAGAAGTGCTGGATACGGTTGGAGCCGGCGACGGCTTCGCTGTTGGTGTCATCAGTGGATTGTTGGAGAACCTTTCGATAAAAGATGCTGTTATAAGGGGAAATGCGATTGGCTCTTTAGCTGTTCAATCACCGGGAGACAACGATGGGTACCCGACTTACATTCAGCTGCACAAATATATAGAAGAAAACTTAAAGGGAGTGAATTAACATGAAACAAACGATTGCTCGACAAAGATGGCTGCGCTTAATTCCCATTGCGTTTATCACATACAGCCTTGCTTATCTTGACAGGGCCAACTATGGTTTCGGTGCTGCAGCGGGGATGGCGAAAGATTTAAATATTACACCAGGCACATCCTCATTACTAGGTTCGCTTTTCTTCTTAGGCTATTTCTTTTTCCAAGTTCCTGGTGCCCATTATGCGGAAAAAAAGAGTGCAAAAAAGCTGATTTTTTGGTCTTTGATTTTATGGGGGGCATTAGCTTCTGTAACGGGTCTTATCACAAATATAAAATTATTATTCTTCGTTCGCTTTTCCCTTGGCGTTGTCGAAAGTGCCGTTATGCCTGCCATGCTCATCTTCTTAAGTCACTGGTTCACGAAAGCAGAGCGTTCACGTGCGAATACATTCTTGATTTTAGGAAACCCAGCAACGGTTTTATGGATGTCTATCGTTTCTGGTTATTTAGTTAATTCAGTAGGGTGGAGATGGATGTTTATTTTCGAAGGTATCCCTGCGATTGTTTGGGCGTTTTTCTGGTGGAAGTTAGTTGATGATAAACCAAAACAAGCAAAATGGTTAACAAGCCAAGAAAAAAGTGATTTAGAACAACAGTTAGAAAAAGAGCAACAGGGCTTAAAGCCTGTAAAGAATTATCGGGAAGCGTTTAAATCCAAGCCAGTTATTTTGTTAAGTATTCAATATGCGCTATGGAGCATTGGGGTTTATGGATTTGTTATGTGGCTTCCTTCTATTATTAAAGCAGCGCCAAACATGGGGATTGTCGAAACGGGCTGGTTGTCATCGGTTCCATATATTTTGGCTGTCATCTTAATGTTAGTTGCTTCCTACTTCTCTGATAAAACATTAAACCGCAATGCATTTGTCTGGCCGTTTCTATTACTTGGAGCAGTAGCCTTTTATATTTCTTATGCACTTGGAACCAATCATTTTTGGATTTCCTATATTTTATTAATCCTAGCCGGCGGTGCAATGTATGCTCCATATGGTCCGTTCTTTGCCATTATTCCGGAAATTCTTCCGCGAAATGTTGCCGGTGGAGCGATCGCTCTTATTAATAGTATGGGTGCCTTAGGCTCGTTTGTTGGCTCCTATGTAGTAGGTTATTTGAATGGAGCAACAGGAGGCTTTGGTGCATCGTATATCTTCATGGCTGGTTCTCTATTTCTTTCAGCCATTTTAACCGTTTGGGCAGTCAAGTCATCTAAAAAGCAAATGGAATCCGAAAATGTCACATTAGGTGCATAAAATCAAGCAACGGCTTTAGAGGTTACTCTAAAGCTACTAACCATTGTTAACCATTAAAGGAGAGATTTTTTTATGAGTATGGAGGAAATAAAAACTCGATCGGTGGTTGCCGTTATTCGGGGAGCCACACTTGAGTCTATTATTCCAATTGCAAATGCCCTAAAAGAAGGCGGTGTCACAGCTCTTGAAATTACAATGGAAACCCCGAAGGCATTAGCGATTATTGAAAAGACAGCTGATGTGTTTGGTGATGAACTGTTCGTCGGAGTTGGGACCGTTCTAGATCCAGAGACTGCAAGAGCAGCTATTATGGCTGGGGCAAAATTTATTTTTTCACCAACCGTCAACTTGGAAACCATTCAAATGACAAAACGGTATGGAGTTCTTTGTGTACCGGGGGCATTTACTCCAACCGAAATCTTAAACGCCTATGAACATGGTGCGGATGTGATTAAAGTTTTCCCGGCAGGTAGTGTCGGTCCAGGGTACTTTAAAAACATATCTGGTCCGCTTCCCCACATTCCGCTCATGCCAACAGGGGGCATTAACTTCCAAAATGCAAAGGAGTATATTCAGGCTGGAGCTGTTGCTATAGGGGTAGGCAAGTCTTTGGTGAATCCCACAAGGTCTATAACGGAAGACTATTTATTTGAAGTAACAAAAAATGCAAAAAAATTGATGGAAGAGATTCAGTCAGCACGTGGATGAGCAAATCCTCTATTTCTTTTTTTATACTGGAAAAACAGGGGATTTATCGCTAAAATGAAGTCATTGATGCAGATTAAAAGAGGAAGATCATATGGAAAAAGTAACAATGGCCGATGTAGCGAAAGAAGCAGGTGTCTCTAAAAGCACCGTTTCGCAATTTCTAAATAAACGATTTGAGTACATGGGTGAAAATACAAAGCAAAAGATTGAAGAAGCAATTGAACGGCTTGGTTATCAACCCAATTATATTGCCAGGAGTTTAAAACAAAAGCGAACCTCTATGGTTGGCATCATCGTTGCTAATATTTTGCACTATTTATCAACGGAGATTAGTCGTGCGATTGAGGACTTCTGCCAAGAATATGATTTACATGCCATCGTGTGTAACGCCGATGATAATCCAGAAAAAGAAAAGAGATATATTGAGATGCTGCGAGCTAAGCAGGTCGATGGTCTGATTATTTTTCCAACTGGGCAAAATAATGATTTATACGAGAGTATGATTAAGGAAGGCTATCCGGTAGTGTTTGTCGATCGAAAGGTAGAAAACCTTAATGCTTTTTCAGTATTAACCGATAACTTTATGTCAACTTATAGGGCTATTCAATCTTTAATTGAAAAGGGTCATCAAAACATTTCTTTCGCTGTACAGCCTCTAACGGTCAGTACGCGGCGTGATCGATTAAAAGGCTATAAAAAAGCTATGATCGATGCTGGTTTGAAAGTGGAAGATGATTATATTATTGAATCCAGCATTGATGAGATGAAAAGCAAACTGGATAAACTTTTTTCTTCAGATGCGAGACCGACTGCATTGTTTGCCGGAAATGACCGGGTTTTTCTTACGGTTGTGGAATTTTTAAAAGAAAAAGGACTAAAACTTGGAAAAGATGTTGAGCTGATCGTTTTTGACAATATTCCGTTTGCCCATTTAGTAGAAACACCGATTTCCTTTATTGTTCAGCCGGCCTCTGAAATGGGAAGAAAGGCAGCAGAATTGTTGTATGACCAAATCAACAAAGTAGAGCGGGAGCCAGAAGAGTTTGTGTTTCCAAGTCAGATGGTGTAGGCAAGTGCCTGACACCATCTAAAAATGATTTTTAGTAAATCGATTTAGCGAATCCATTTATATGGTGATAAGGAGTTTTAATCATGAAATTACAACTTGCTTTGGATCGGCTGGAAGTTGCCGAGGCTATTCAATTAACTAAGAAAGTAGAGGATTTTATTGATTGGGTAGAAGTGGGAACTTCTTTAATAAAAGAATTTGGTATGAGAAGTGTTAAAGAAATAAAGCAAGCTTTTCCAAATAAGGTGATTGTCGCTGATATGAAAACGATTGATAATGCCCGCTATGAATTTGAGATGGCCTTTCAAGCCGGGGCAGATGTCGTGACTGTCATGGGGGTTTCTCCGATTGTGACAATAAATGCATGCATGGAAGTTGCTGAACGTTCTAACAAATTAGTTATGCTTGATTTACTGAATACTTCAAAAGAACAATTGCAGGAATTATTGAAATATAAGGATGCTATTTTTTGTGTTCATGTGAGTAAGGATGAACAAGAGGAATTCAGGGCACAAAACTTGGGAAGCAGGAGCGGCGGACTTCTTATTGATTCTTCTCTTAAACAGGCAGTAGCGGGTGGAATTACGATTGACTCTTTGGAAAGCCTAAGAAAGACATTAAATCCATCCGTTGTGATTGTGGGCTCGGCTATAACAAAGGCAAATAATCCATCAGATGTTGCGGCGAAATTTAAACAAGTTGTTCACAAGGGGAATAGAGTATGTCAGTCATCCAAATGATTTTAAAAGAAGTCCAAATGGTAGTTAACCAAGTGCAAGAGGAGCAACTGCAAGCATTAGCGTCTGAATTGCAAAAAGCAAAGCGGATTTTTACTATTGGCGAAGGCCGTTCCGGTTTAATGGCGAAATCTTTCGCAATGAGATTGATGCATTTAGGGGCTACGGTGTATGTAGTAGGGGAAACTATTTCACCATCTATTGAACAAGGGGATCTTCTGGTAGCGGTTTCTGGCTCTGGAACTACGAAGAGTGTTGTTTGGACATCAGAAAAAACACAATCACTCGGTTGCTCCGTTATCGGAGTTACCACAAATCCGAAGTCATCACTGGCATTGGCCTCCACCCATCTTTTATATGTACCAGCAGCTACGAAGTATCGGCGCGAAAATGAGTTAAAAACCGTTCAGCCTCTTGGATCTCTCTTTGACCAAAGTGTTCATATTCTGTTTGATACGATCTGCTTGCAATATGGAAAGTTAAATGAAGTTAATCATACCCAAGCGTTTGGCAGACATAGTAATTTAGAATAATAAACAAGGGTGGGATGAGGCGAGCTTTGAAACTGGTCTACGGTAGTAAGATGAGGATTGGAAAGGCTAGTATATATTGCGATGAACCGGTACCATAAGTAAATGAGTTTTTTCTAAAATAGACGGTGAGGTATTCTCAACAATTGTATGAAAAAAAGGCTGCCTAAAACTAATTTAGATTTAGGCAGCCCTTGTTAACTAAAATTAAATATCCAGCGATGTTGCTGATTGCTTAAATACTTTGGTTATGACGACTATATAAACGGCACCTAGGATTATCCATGTCACTCCAAGTTTAATGGCGGTCATGTCCATTCCTTTAATGACATATACAATCACAAAGAATCCAATAAGCGGAAGAATCAGATGTCTGACATAATCTTTTAATTAATGATATAAATTTGGGAGAACTATATTTAAAAAGAATTTTCTTTACAAGAGCTTCGTATATAAAGAATTACCCTTGGGTAAAAAGTTTCGATATTCAATATCAAGTGATGAAGCTAATCAATATCAATATCAAGATCAACACGAGTTTGAATTGAAGCATTTACAGTTATTTTAAGAAATACCTGAATTGCTAAAACATTTAAAAGATGAAGGCTATGAGTTGGGGATTATTACGAATGGTCCAACTGAACATCAAATGCAGAAAATAAAATCCCTAGGAATAAGGAAATATATTTCGAGAGAGTTAATGTTTGTTTCAGATGAGGTTCGAGCGGCAAACCCAGGCCCGAAAATATTCCATCATGCTCCAATTAGAGTAGGATATTCCCTGAAAGAACTCCTTTATATTGGCGATTCGTGGACAAATGATAATATTGGATCTAATAACGGCAGGATGGTGGTCAATTTGGTGTAATCACCGAAAAAGAGATCCCGGCACGAACAACAGACCACTTTCAGAAGTAAGAAACTTATCCTTTGTTATGGATGTATCAAAAAGTAGGAAATATTCGATTAAAAACAAAATATTTCCTATTAAAAAAGAAAAAGCTAATTATATATATGGAACAAAAAAATCTATATTCTAATAAGTAAGAATTAGACAAATTTCCTTAAAAACCTTTAATTCCATTTATATTTCTTTAAAATAAGAATTTTTATCGGCAATAAAGAAAAGCATTTATCAGATTGAATTGAGTTTTATTTAGTATTGACACACCAAGATTATTGTATTTCTAATTCTTTTACAGTTTCACCTTCAATTAACACCGGTTGATAATAGGTTTCGTTTGGTAAATCCTTCTTTCCTTGTAATTTCTTAATGACCCAATCAGCAGCATCCCGTCCCATTTGTTCTTGTGGGTGTGTCAGTGTCGTTAGTTTGATATTAGCATTTTGGGCAATATAAGAATTATCCTGGCCAATAATTGATAATTTCTCTGGAACGGAAATATCAAGTTGTCTGCATACATTTACAACTTCCAAACCTACCTCATCGTTATAGCATACAATTGCAGTCAATACGTCTCTATTTTTGGTTAGAAACTTCTTCAAGTCAGTGTATAGATCCAGCTTTGTTTCTGTATTGTACGACAGCACAAGCTCTGGTTGAAATCGTAATTTGGCTTCTCCAAGAGCTTTTATATATCCCTTCATTCGAAACTTACCTTGTAAATCATCGACTTTTGATATAAGTCCAATTTGTGTGTGCCCTTTTATAATCAATTCTTTTGTAGAGAGATAGCTAGATTGTACATCATCAAGGCACAAAAAGGGAACATCCAATTCCTCATAATAAGCATTGATCATGATGAAGGGAACATCTTGTTCCTTGAACGAAAGGTAATATGCAATATTGGGATTGTATAGATTGCTTTTTGTTGGTTCAATGATTAAGCCATCTACTCCATACGACAGCATCATTTCCAAAGCCTTTTTTTCTTGTTCTACATCGTTATTTGTACTGGCTAACAACAACGAATAATTATCCTCATTCAATCTTCTTTCAATTCCGCGAATAATAGAAGGGAAAATGTAATCAGAAATGTAAGTAGTGATTACACCAATTGTTTTTTTCGTTGAATTCCCACCGAACTTTGATTGATATTTGTTACTAACATATGTGCCAGATCCTTTTTCACTTCTTAGGAATCCCCCATTCGCCAGTTCTAAAATGGCCTTTCGAACCGTGTGTCTGCTAACATTGTACTTTTCTTGCAGAACAGATTCAGTTGGAATTTGTTCGCCTATGCTATATTCCCCTGAAAGAATTTTACTTTTAATATCATCAATGATGATCTGATATTTTGTTTTCATTTAATTCACTTCTTTCATATTTATTCGCATGCTGATTGATTACCTTGGAATATTTGTATGGACATATTTTACTATAGTTTTAAAAAAAGAAAAATACGGTCTTTATTTTTGTAAAAACATCAAATAATTAAAAATATTCCCACCTCTAAAAAATTACAAATATCTTAAATTTTAAGTATTAATAAGAATAAAGTAGTATCATTTTGTATTATTTGTATGCACATTGAATATTTAACATTGACAAATGTACGTACATAAAATATACTGAAGTTGTTAATAAGCAAAAAGAAAACGCCTCCTTACGATTTTAAATAAGTACAGATGATATTGAAAACGTTATCAGAGAGGAGATTAACGTGAAAACGAATCGAGCAATCATTAGACAAGCGATTACCAAGGGAGAAACTTCACTTGGAATCGAATTCGGATCCACGCGTATCAAAGCGGTGTTGATTGATAATAGTTTTGAGACAATCGCATCAGGAAGTTATGAGTGGGAAAACCGTTTGGAAAATGGGTTTTGGACGTATAACTTAGTCGATATTATCACTGGTTTGCAAACAGCTTATAGTGAAATGAAGCAAGAAGTTGAAAGAATTTATGGGATTACCATTCGAACAATTGGTACTATTGGATTTTCTGCCATGATGCACGGTTATATGGCTTTTGATCAAACTGGTGAGCTACTTACTCCGTTTCGGACTTGGCGCAATGCAACAACCGGGGCTGCAGCGAAAAAATTAACGGATCTATTCCAATTTAATATCCCTGAACGGTGGAGTATTGCCCACCTTTATCAAGCCATATTAAATGAGGAAAAACATTTAACTCGGATTGATTTCATTACCACTTTAGCTGGGTACATTCACTGGTTACTAACAGGTAAGAAGGTGATTGGTATTGGTGATGCTTCGGGCATGTTCCCGATAGATGAATCGACGCTAAGTTACCATGAATCAATGATCAAACAGTTCGATGAACTAATCGCACAAAGAGGATACTCCTGGAGATTAAAGGATATTCTTCCGGAGGTCTGTATCTCTGGTCAACAAGCAGGTACATTAACAGAAGTCGGAGCAAAGATCCTGGATAAATCGCAAAATTTACAATCTGGCATTCCACTTTGTCCACCGGAAGGTGATGCTGGAACAGGGATGGTTGCTACAAATAGTGTGAGAAAACGTACTGGAAACATCTCAGTCGGTACTTCAGTTTTTGCAATGATGGTATTAGAAAAAGAACTTTCAAGAGTTTACCCGGAAATAGATTTGGTAACGACACCAAACGGCAGTCCGGTGGCAATGGTTCATGCGAATAACTGTTCAAGTGATCTCAATGCTTGGCTGGGACTGTTCCGTGAATTTTCTGAAGCGATAGGGCAAAAAATTGAAACCAATAAGTTATTCGAAGTGATGTTGAATAAAGCGTTGGAAGCCGACTCAGATTGTGGCGGTTTGCTAAGCTACGGTTACTTCTCGGGTGAAAATATTACAGGATTAACAAAGGGTCGACCATTATTTGTACGCACACCTGAGAGTAATTTCAATTTAGCAAACTTCATTCGGACTCATCTTTTCAGTGCTTTTGGTGCTCTGAAAATTGGAATGGATATTTTAACAAAGAATGAAAGCGTCGCTATTGATGGCATTCTAGCTCATGGCGGTTTATTTAAAACCCCTGTTGTTGGGCAAAAAATTGTAGCTGCTGCGATGAATGCTCCAGTTTCAGTTATGGCAACCGCCGGGGAAGGCGGTGCGTGGGGAATGGCAATTCTTGCTTCTTACATGATGAATAAAGATCAAAAAGAAAGCTTAGAAGATTTCCTCGACAAAAATGTCTTTAAAGAGGTTGATAGGCTGGAGATTTATCCAGATGAAATTGACGTTAAAGGTTATGAGGCATTTATCGAACGATACTTAAAAGGTTTAATGATTGAACAGGCTGCAGCAGAAGCTTTGAAAGTATGAGTGGAAAACTGGGGGAATTGATGTGTTAGAACAGCTGAAAGAAGAAGTATATGAAGCAAATTTGGACTTATCTAAGTATGGACTAGTGAAATACACATGGGGAAATGCAAGTGGTATTGATCGTGAAAGCGGTTTATTTGTCATCAAACCAAGCGGTGTTGATTATGAAAAATTGAAACCGAGTGACATGGTGGTTGTTGATTTAGATGGAAATGTTGTGGAAGGTGAGATGAACCCTTCATCAGATACAGCTACTCACACTGTGCTGTATAAACATTATCCGGAAATCGGCGGCATCGTGCACACTCATTCAACCTGGGCGACTGTTTGGGCTCAAGCCGGTCTGGATGTTCCAGCAATGGGAACGACTCATGCAGACACATTCTATGGCTCCATCCCATGTGCCCGCTTTTTGACACAAGAGGAGATTGCTCGCGGTTATGAAGAGGAAACCGGTAAAGTCATCATCGAAACCTTTGAAGAGCGTGGGCTGGATATTTTAGCAGTTCCCGGTGTCCTGCTGCGTGGTCATGCACCGTTTACTTGGGGCAAAGATGTAAAAACAGCGGTAATGAATAGTGTAGTGCTTGAGGAAGTTTCAAAAATGAATTTATTTGCCCGACAATTAAACAGTTTTTCTGAATTACTACCGCAAAGTATTTTAGACAAGCACTATCTAAGAAAACATGGGAAGCATGCCTATTACGGGCAAAAATAACTAATAAACTATTAATCTAAGAAAAGAGGATCCATTATGACAGCGACAGGTAAAAAAGAATTTTGGTTTGTTGTAGGTTCACAGCATCTTTATGGGGAAGAAGCGTTAGCTGAGGTCAAAGCTCATGCACAAACAATGACCGATGCCTTAAATAAAAGCGGTGTTTTACCATATATGATTGTATTGCAGGATTTAGCTGTCAGTGCAGATAAAATCACCAGTATTATGAAAGAAATCAACTATCGTGATGAGGTTGCCGGTGTGATCACTTGGATGCATACTTTCTCACCTGCAAAAATGTGGATTCGCGGTACAAAATTACTGCAGAAACCATTGCTTCACCTAGCAACACAATTTAATGAAAACATTCCTTGGGCAACGATTGATATGGACTTCATGAACCTAAACCAATCCGCTCATGGTGACCGTGAGTATGGTTTTATCAATGCCCGTTTAAAAAAACAAAATAAAGTAGTTGTCGGTTACTGGCAACGTCCTGATGTGCAAAAGCAAATTGCTGAATGGATGGACGTAGCGGTTGCTTATAACGAGTCTTTCAACATCAAAGTTGCCCGCTTTGGTGACAACATGCGAAACGTTGGTGTTACTGAAGGAGATAAAGTGGAAGCACAAATTCAATTTGGCTGGACAGTGGACTACTTTGGCATTGGAGACCTGGTTCAATACGTGAATGATGTCACGGACGAAGAAATTGATGCTTTATTCGCAGAATATGAAAACCTTTATGAATTTGATTATGGCACTTACAGCAGGGAAGATTGGGAAGCTAGTGTGAAAGTGCAAGCAAGTTATGAAATCGCCATTAAACGTTTTCTTGATGATGGTGGTTATAATGCCTTCACAACTAACTTTGAAGATTTATATGGTATGAAACAGCTTCCTGGCCTTGCGGTTCAACGTTTGATGGCACAAGGGTATGGCTTTGCTGGTGAAGGAGATTGGAAGACTGCGGCACTCGATCGTTTGCTTAAAGTCATGAGCCGTAACCAATCAACTGGTTTCATGGAAGACTACACCTATGAATTAGCTTTAGGTCAAGAATCCGCTCTTCAATCCCATATGCTTGAAGTCGACCCATCTCTAGCAAGCAATAAACCCAAAATTATCGTTTCTCCATTAGGAATTGGCAATCGTGAAGATCCCGCACGTTTAGTATTTGACGGTAAAGCAGGAGATGGTGTGGTTGTATCAATGGCTGACTTTGGAACTAATTACAAACTATTAATCAACGAAGTTTCTGCATTTGAACCAACAGTTTCAGCTCCAAAACTTCCGGTTGCCCGCGTGCTTTGGGAAATTAAGCCGAACTTCCAAGACGGAGTTAAAGCTTGGATTGAAAATGGCGGCGGTCACCATACAGTTGTTTCATTAAATTTAACAACAGACCAAATTGTAACATTTGCAAAACTTGTAGACTTAGAATATGTCATTATTAAGTAATGCCATTGCCGCCCTCCAGGGAGGTTTAGCTTCCTTGGAGGGGAAGTAGATTACATTATCTGTAAAAACAGCTTGTATATTCCGATAATTGGAGAATGAAAGAGGAATCATATGCGATATAATCAAATTATGATCTCCATACTCGTCAAAGTGACCGTAGTTTTATTAAAAAATGAAAGCGCATAAAATAAAGTAAATATGTATTTTATAGTAAAAATATCCAAATATAATTTTTAGTAGTGGGATTTTTAAATAATATAATTTTTAAGCCTTTAAGGAGGGAACATTAATGGTTGGTGAAAAGAAAATCTCGAGTGGTTTCATTTATTTTTTTGGGGCTTTTGCCGGCATTCTCTTCGGTTATGATATCGGCGTTATGACGGGTGCTCTGCCTTTTCTAGAAAATGATTGGAACCTTCAAAATCGTGCTGGCACCATTGGTTGGATTACCTCTTCGGTGATGTTTGGAGCTATTTTCGGAGGTGCCCTTGCCGGACAACTTTCTGATCGTTTAGGACGGCGCAAAATGATTTTAATATCTGCTTTAATTTTTGTTGTTGGATCCATTTTGTCAGGAATAGCCCCTCATAATGGGCAACTTTATTTGATTGTTGTTCGGGTTTTCTTGGGATTGGCAGTTGGTGCTGCTTCTGCGTTGGTCCCAGCCTATATGTCGGAAATGGCACCCGCACGTTTACGAGGACGTCTGTCGGGAATTAATCAAACAATGATTGTTTCTGGAATGTTGCTTTCGTACATTGTGGATTATTTATTGAAAGATTTACCAGAAACAACGGCGTGGCGGTTGATGCTTGGTTTGGCTGCCGTACCTGCATTGATCTTATATATTGGAATGTTAAGGTTGCCTGAATCACCACGTTTCTTAATAATGAACAATAAACTTGATGAAGCTCGTAAGGTGCTGAGCTATATTCGCTCTAAAAAAGAAGAAATTGATTCAGAAATAAGACAAATTCAAGAAACTGCCAGAGAGGAAATAAAGGCAAATCAAAAAGCATCTTATGGTACATTATTTAGTAATAAATACCGTTATTTAGTACTTGCAGGAGTGGGTGTTGCCGCATTTCAGCAATTCCAAGGCGCAAACGCAATTTTCTATTACATTCCTTTGATCGTGCAAAAAGCTACAGGACATGCAGCTAGTTCAGCGTTGATGTGGCCAATTATTCAAGGGGTTATTCTCGTAGTAGGTTCATTAGTGTTCCTGTTGATTGCTGATAAATTTAATCGCCGTACTTTATTAACAGTAGGCGGAACTATTATGGGACTATCCTTTATTTTACCGGCAATATTGAATTTATTAATTCCTCATGCAAGCCCAATGATGATCGTTGCTTTTTTAAGTGTCTATGTAGCACTTTATTCATTCACGTGGGCTCCTTTAACTTGGGTCATAGTTGGAGAAATTTTCCCGCTGGTAATTCGCGGTCGTTCGTCAGGATTGGCTTCATCATTTAACTGGATTGGTTCTTTCTTGGTTGGACTGCTATTTCCAATTATGACTGCTTCAATGTCTCAAGAAGCTGTTTTTGCAATCTTCGGTGTTATTTGTATACTAGGTGTTTTATTTATCCGGACATGCGTTCCTGAAACTCGCGGTCGTACTTTGGAGGAAATAGAAAAAATTGGAGAAAACAGACTATTAGAAGGAAAAAGTGCGTAAATAGACTTATGAGTTTTGTTGGTTTAAGCCCGAAAGTTTCCCGCAATTCATCGTTGCTATTTTGTTACTTAATTAAAAATGGTATAGGAGATAAAGACCGTGAAGTATTAACATCCCTTTGTAAATCAAAAGCAGAAGTAAATTTTGGAATTTTAGAGAGATTAAAAATGTTGCCGAAAGATGTAGTAGAATCATGTCTTGGTTAATTAATTCCGCTGGTTTTATTATCGGTGTGGGGGAGAGGCCTTTTTATATCACGCTACAAATATTACGCTAACAGTTAGTTTAGCACTTTAGGTAGCTGCTGGATTTATGGTTTTGTCGGTGTGATCTTCGTGGTAACAACACTTATTTTTAAAATTTGTTTATAAATTGAACCGTCGCACACTCTTTACTGTTGGCGGCATAGGTATAGCTCTTTTCTTCTTTGCACCGAACATTCCTGAGGCGTTGGGGCTTAATGATGGTGTACTCACCTGAGTAATGCTTTTTGCGCTTTGCTGCTTCATTCCCTGCTATGCGTTTTCTTGGGTAGCACTCTCTCGGATTATCGTTGGGGAAATCTTTACGCATTCTGTACGTGGAATAGTGCTGGGATTTCATTGTTTCAACAGGATAGGTTCACTAGCGGTTGGCATTGTTTTCTCGATTAATACTGCTAAGTTCTTTTCTGAAGTCATCTTCTTAGCTTTGGGTATTATTTGTATCCTAGGGTTACTCTTCATGAGTTTTGTAGTTTTAGAAACGAAAGGTTGCGGCTTAGAACAAATTTAACAGAAATCGTTTGCTCAAAAAATGAGAAAAGGCAATCGGAGTCATAATAAATGTAGATAAAGTGTACATTGAGTCAGGGTAATTCATCAGTGATGATACTTATGTATTCATCATATATAAATCATGAGCATGTTGAATCGCTCGCACAATTCCATTCTTGAGGCCGAAGTTGTTACTTCGGCCATTTTTCAATTTTTAGACTTTTATTTAGGAAGAGAAGGTCCAGTTTTTTTTGATTATAAAAGAATCTTGGCAAGGAGCTTTCGTTTTTTGAAGTTTCTTAATTGATGGTGTATTGAAAACCAAAACAATCGCTGAATTTATGGATGTGATTCAATAAGATGCATTAAATGCATAAATATAGGTTAATTTCGACTTAATATATATTATTCATATATCCTTAAAAAAATAGCGGGCACATAGGAATTGAGCATGGAATATTTATTAATCCCCTTGAACAGATTGGCCAGAGGATAAGTCGAAAAACGGGCAAAAAGGCAATTCGTATAATTTAGCAATAATAGGAGCTTTAGAAGATGTTTATACAATGAGTAAACATAATTTAAATGAGGTGACAAACTTACTCTAAAATAACGGGTCTTTATTAAAAAAGTCGTTAGAGTAAACGCACTAGAAAAATAATGATTCCTTGCTATTGGATTTTAATGACATCATGAAGAAATGAAGATAAAGAATCCTTAAAGAAAGAATGACTTTGTCATGGGGGCGATGATTTTTTATCAGCATAGAATCCTGCTATTACAAAATGAAGGCTTTAAATCCGAAAAGACCGAAAAAGATAAGAAAAAGGGGCTTCCTAAAAATCATCTAGGGCAGCCCTTATTAACCAAAATTAAATATCCAGCGATGTTGCTGATTGCTTAAATACTTTGGTTATGACGACTAAATAAACGGCACCTAGGATGATCCATGTCACTCCAAGTTTAATGGCGGTCATATCCATTCCTTTTATGACATATCCAATCACAAGGAATCCAATAAGTGGAAGAATCAGATGTCTGACATAATCTTTTGATTTTTGTCGAATGATATAATGATAAATAACGGAAACATGCAGGACAAGGAATCCAGTAAGTGCTCCGAAGTTAACAATATTGGTAAGAACACCAATTTTGCTTTGAAAGAATAAGCCAACTGCTAACGATACGACCGCCACGAGAATTGTGCTTATATACGGGGTTTTGAATGTTGGGTGAACCTTTGCAAGGACAGCCGGCAATTTGCGGTCACGAGCCATGGAATACAAAATTCTTGAAATCGCAGCTTGAGCGGCAAGCGCGTTTGCAATTCCCCAAGAGAAGGCTGTCGCAATAATCGTTAAATTCTTTAACCAAGTACCGCCGGCTTTTCCGGCAATTTCATAGAATGCTGTGTCCAGATTGGTTAAACGCATTCCTGCACCAAGATCGCTGGCAACCCAGGTCTGTAAAATAAATAATACACCCACAACGAGCAATGCAGTAATTGTTGCTTTTCCTACCATTTTGCTTCCGCCTTTTACTTCCTCTGACAAGGTGGAGATTCCATCAAACCCGAGAAAGGACAATACAGCTATCGAAACCGCCCCCATCACAAGCGATAGGTTGAACTCACCTGGATTATAAATTGGTTTTGTTGTTAAATGTCCATTTCCCATTCCGTTCGAGAGAGCAACGAGGCCGACAACAATAAAGATTCCTAGCACGATAAACTCCAAGATTAAGATCATTTTGTTAGCTTTTGCGGTAAATTCCACGCCAAAAACATTAATAACTGTGTTCACTGCGATAAACAAAATCAGCCAGACCCACATGGGGATAGACGGGATTAATGCAGTTAGCGCTGCTGCACTGACGAGATACAAAAGAGCAGGAACCAGGATATAATCAAGCAAAATTGCCCATCCGGCAAGAAAGCCGACTTTGTCATTGATTCCTCGTTGGGCATAAGCATAAACGGATCCGGCAATTGGGAATGCCTCGGACATCCTTGCATAACTCAATGCGGTGAAAATCATTCCAGCCATCCCAATCATGTAAGCTAACGCGACCATTCCCTTAGATGCATCGGTAATATAACCGTAGACACCAAAAGGAGCAATGGGAACCATAAAAATCATCCCATAAATCAATAAATCCCAAAATGTAAGGGCTCTTTTTAACTCCTGTTTGTAGCCAAAGTTTTCTAATGACATGCGGTTTCCCCCATTTTTATTTAGATTGTTATATCTAACTGGCGAACAATGGACATCGGTAATTCAAAGCGTGCGGTTTTCAAGGGATCGACTATCTGGGAAATCTGTAGGTTCCCGCCAATGCTTAACAAGAAAATCGCATCATGTTTGGTAATCCCTGCTTCGGCTTCTAAAAAATTCACCATATTTTTTGTTGCAACAGTAGTTGCATCATCAAGACTTTCTTCTGAAGCAATGGTATAGAGTGCATGTTCTGTTTTGACCATTGGCACCTTCCATTGCTTCCCTTTGATAACATGAACCGTAACGGTCACTTCCCCAGCAATTTCTACACCGCAAACGGATACTTCGCCATCTCCCATTGCTGCATGAAGATCACCCATTGCTAAAAGCGCTCCGGGGGCATTAACAGGTAAATAAAGCGTGGATCCCTCTGTAATAACCTTTGAATCCATATTTCCGCCGTGTTTATTAGGGGTTCCGCACGAAATAGCTTCCCCATTCGCAGGTGCCGTACCAATTACGCCAATCATCGGATTTAACGGTACTTCAATTTTGTTTAATAAAATTGCCTTTCCTTCCCGAATGGGAACCATTTGAATTACATTTTCGCTTAATTCCGTTCCAAGAACCCCAAGTCCTGGGCCGGTCATCATCACACCTTGGTCAGCTAATTGCATTTTTTCAATTTTTACCTTGAGGATATCTCCTGGCTCTGCTCCTTCTACAAAAACAGGTCCTGTCGCTGGATTGATGCGGTTCCAGTCTAATTCATTAAAAGGCGTATCAGATGAAGTAATCTGATCTTCAAAACAATCACAGGTTTCAAACACAACTGTTGAACCATCTGGTACAGAAAGAACTGGTTTGTTTTGATCTGACATTGCATAGATTAAATTTTTTTTCTCTACTCGGTACATCATAATCCTCCTCGTGTTTAGAAAATATCTAGGTATTCCTTTACTTCCCAATCGGTTACATGCGATCTGTAACGATCCCATTCTGCCTGCCGTAATGTAAGATGGTCATTCAAAAATGGAACTCCAAGCATTTCTTTAAAAAAAGTATCTTCTTTCAAATCGTGTAGAGCCTCCCCTAATGAGAATGGGAGCGGTTCAAAGTCAGATGTATAGGCATCTTGATTTTGCAGTGGGGGAGCCGGTTCAATCTTTCTGCGAATCCCATCTAATCCCGCTGCTAAAATAGCCGCCAGTGAGATATAGGGGTTCGTATCTGCCCCGGGCAGTCGATGTTCCAACCGGGTATTCACTCCCCGGCTTTTAGGAATGCGGATCATGGCACCGCGGTGTTCATATCCCCAAGTGTTTGTTGAGGGGGCAAAAGAATACGGTTTAAGCCGTTTGTAACTATTTACAGTTGGACTCACGAGTGCGCATAAGGTTCGGGCATGCAGCTGCTGTCCGCCGATAAACCAGCGGCACAAATCAGACAAGCCATCCAGTGTAGATGGATCCGAAAATAAATTTTGTGCATTTTCATCATGAAGGGATAAATTTATATGTGCACCGCTTCCGCTCATATCGTTGACGGGTTTGCTCATGAAAGTTGCTTTATAGTCTATATCATGAAGAATTTCTTTTATGCTGGTTCGATAGTAAAAAGCCATGTCGGCAATTTCTAAATTCCAAAATGGAGAATGGGTTACTTCGAATTGCCCAGAACCATACTCTGTATTGGCCACTTCAGGACCAGCTCCCATTTCAGCAAGTCCTTTTAGCAAGGACACAAAAATTTCTTCTACTTGAGATTGTTTCGTTTCAGAAAAACAGTGTAGACCCTTCCACGACGGTTCCAGCCCATTTTCGGTTTCTTTAAATGCGTAAAATTCGTACTCAAATGCTCCATAAACTAGATAGCCAGCTTTTTTATATTCCTCAAGAACCCGCTTTAACACATAGCGTGGAGCTGTTTCAACGGGTGTGCCGTCCCCGTTGTAAAGATCCCCAATCAGCCGTGCTATTCCCGGTTTATAGGGGAGTGGGCCAAATGTCGAGTAATCGGGCTGGATTTCCCAACTTGGAAATCCTCCGTGAAATCCAGAACCAACCTTTGTTTGTACACTTTGTGAGGTATCCATTGAGAAAAGGACTGATGGGAAGGAAATATTCCCACTTGTCCCTATCTCCAAGAATCTTTGCGCTGGAATATACCGGGCTCGAGCGATATTAGAGTTATCATTTAGCGACATTCGTACGGTATGGATTTGGTGATCGCGAACGATTTGTTGGATATGAATCTGCCAATCGGATTCCAGCAAAGTCTGCTCCCTCCTTTTATTTTTGAACCACTATATAGTAGTTTTGATTGAAATATACAGTAAATTTTAAATTTTTTCAACTATTTTTCTATTTAATGATTGACGATGGTATATTAATGAACCATAATGAGAGAAAAGGTGTTATTTTATCAGAATTGGTAATGGTTCATTTTTGATTGAATATTTTGATTATGAACCGATAGTGAGGTGGAACGAGTATGAATATCCCTTATATTGTAAAAAGTCCTTTAAGTATTGCGTTGTTTGAAACGGTCAAACGGCTGGCCAATTTTCCAACAACTGTTTTAATTGAAGGTGAAATAGGTTCAGGAAAGAAGATGATTGCGGAAAAAATCCATAGTTTAAGCAATCGATCGAATATGCCGTTTGTCAAAATAAACTGTGGTTCTATTATGGAACGTGAATGCGACATGGAGTTATTTGGAACGGAGCGCATCGCAATCCCAACTGGAAAGAGAGCCTCGGGTTTAATAGAGGCAGCGGATCATGGAACCCTCTTTCTTGATGAAGTTGGGGAACTAAGTGCAATCGTACAAGTCAAATTGCTTAAGTTTTTGCAAGATCGTGAAAATGACAGGGGAGGGGGAAGCTGGTCTAAAAAATTAAATATACGGATTATCGCAAGCTCAACTACCCCACTGATCCAACTTGTTAAGGAAAAGAAATTTCGGGAAGATTTGTATTACCGCCTGAACGTTGCTTCTATTGCTGTTCCTCCTTTGCGCGCTCGCCCGGAAGAAATCTTACCATTAATCAACCATTATCTACTTTTTTTCTGCAAGGAATACAAAATAAAGAAATGGTTCAAAAATGAGACGTTAGAGATTTTAAAAAATTATCCCTTCCCTGGGAATAGTTTAGAACTTAGGAATTTGGTTGAAATGCTTTGTGTCAATACCGCTGCAGAGGATATTCTGCCAGCTGATCTTCCAGAATATATCGTGCCGAACCCTGTATCAGTTGGATCATTGGAATCCCGGGTGGGGGAGTTCGAAAGTCGGTTAATCAGACAAGCGCTTGAAATGGAAGGGAGCATTCGCAAAGCGGCCACTCGCTTACAAATAAGCCATGCAACCTTACTGCGAAAAATGCAAAAATGGGGGATTGAAAAGTAAATTATGGAAATCATGGCTCCTTGTTCAGGTGAATAAACGCAGTTTTTTCGACTAAAAATAAATTAATAGTAAAATGTAGGAGTACCAAACCATTCCTAACCTTGCAAACGTATTGAAAAAATGTTATTATTTAAAAGAATTATTTTTGTTCGGTGTATAGGATAGTACTTGTAGAGCATTTCGTCTTGATAATCACTGAGAGCAAGGATAGTATTACATTGTGTGTATGGACACACTGGGAGGCAACACAAATGGAAAAAGGTAAAGTAAAATGGTTCAATGGCGAAAAAGGATTTGGATTCATCGAACGTGAAGGTGGAGAAGACGTATTCGTTCATTTCTCAGCTATCCAAGGCGAAGGCTTCAAAACATTAGATGAAGGTCAATCAGTGACTTTTGACGTTGAGCAAGGAAACCGCGGACCACAAGCAGCTAACGTTCGCAAAGCTTAATAAAAAAACCAAAAAACAGACTCTACTTCTAGAGTTTGTTTTTTTATGCAAAAAAAACAAAAAACCCCACTCATAAATGAGCAGGGAATCTGAAAACAGTAAATCAAATGGTAACTAAAGTATAGCATACGATGGTGGATTAACTCATTTTCCTTCTATAAACCAATAATGTGGCACCGATGATAACCAATAGTATTCCTGCTAATAAATAGTTATAGATTGATGTTCCGGTGTCTGGAAGCCCATACTCAGTACTTGGTGCACTAGCTGTTTGAACATGTTGTGAATTTCCTGAAACTTCAAATACGGTAAATGTACTAAAATGTGGAGTATTGACAGTGACCTTGCCATTATTAAATACTGCGCCCGGAACCAGATCCCATTCTTTTGTATTTTCATTATAGTAGAAGACTTTAAGATTCTTAGGTTCTTTTACTTTGCTTAAATCCACATCAAAATTCAATGTAATAGGTACAGAAAATTGATGAATCGATTTACCATCTACTACTATTGTAAAATTGTAAACTGGACTTTTGGCACTGTCGATATCCTTTCTCCGATCTAGTTTAAATGTAAAGGACTTGCCATTAGTTAGTATGCCTAACGGGACAATCGCTTGAACATTGTCATTTTGGATAACAATCGGAACATTTTTCTCTTTTAACATTTGAACTTCCTCTTTGCTTAAATCAAGTGATACCGAGTAGTTCTTGCCAAGATCAAAAACAAGGCTGCTATCAGTACTGCTAGCTCTATCAAAAGCTTTTCTAAATTCACCTTCACTAAACTCAGCATTTCCATTGTTTATAGATGGCGTAATAATTACCGGCGTGTTGCTTTGGAGTGGTGCTTTGTTGCCGATTTGATCATTATTGATTGCCCCTGAATCTCCAGTCGTCTTTGGTTTTTCAGACTGATTGGGTTGATCTCCTGGTTGACTGCCTTGGTCACTGGTAGTATCTCCTGGTTGATTATCTTGATTTTGATTGGGTGTATTGCCAGGTTTTTCACTAGAATCACCGTTATTGTTCTTATCATCGTCTAAGGTTAAAACATAGGTACTTAATGCAGGAACAGTCATTGTATCTCCCTTAATCGTATCAAGCGTTGCTGTACCGGCCTGTATTCCATTCACAATCAGTTTCCAATTGCCACTATCAGGCAACTTCACAGTTATTGGAGTCCGATTGGCATTATAGGCTACAGCAATCTTGTTAGCAGAATCACCGTTTGCATTGCCGTCAATATAAAATGCAACGGAATTTGCTGGTGCTTCGATAAATTTCAAGTGCTCTTTAATGTCAGCGGCTGTTGTCATTCGAAAGGCAGGGTGATTTTCTCTTACTTTTACTAACCCTTTGAAATAATCTACTTCAGCAGCAAACTCACTTTGCCGAGACCAATCCAACTGGTTTACGGAATCAGGAGCATTGTAGCTGTTATCGTTTCCGCCTTTTGTCCTCATAAATTCTTGACCAGCTTGAATAAATGGGATTCCTTGAGATGTTAAAACAATGGATGTTGCCAATTTATCCATTTGCTTAAGAATAGCATCGCTGTCATTTGGATTAGTCTTTTTCAACTTATCCCATAGCGTTAAATTATCATGAGCTTCAACATAGGTAATCGTTTGGTCAGGTTCAGTTGCAAAGGTTTTAATGGCGTTACTGTATTGAATTCCGCCAACGACACCTTTTTTAATTTGATTTTCCATGCCTGGTTTTCCGTTCACAAACCCTTTATCCTTTTCGTCAAAAACACTGCCTTTTAACCCATCGCGAATACTATCATTAAAATGAGCAATTTTTGGCATCTTTTCAGCATTCTTTTGATTGGCTTTTAACGCTGCATCAAGTGGTGTATTTAAATCCCATCCTTCACCAAGAACGATAATGGAAGGATCAATTTTGTCTAAAGCAGCGCGGACCTGATTCATCGTATCAACATCGAGAATCCCCATTAAATCAAAACGGAAACCATCAATATGGTACTCTTTTGCCCAATACGTAACCGAATCAACGATAAACTTCTGCATCATTTTGTGTTCAGATGCTATATCATTGCCAACACCTGTTCCGTTAGCCAGTGTTCCGTCTGCATTGTATCGGAAGTAATAGCCAGGCACAAGTTTTTGAAAATTCGACTCAGCTGCATTAAACATATGGTTATACACCACATCCATAATGACACGGATGTTATTATCGTGGAGTGATTGAACCATTTTTTTCATTTCATTGATTCTTACAGTAGGGGTATAAGGATCTGTTGAATAAGATCCATCTGGAACATTGTAATTCTTAGGATCATATCCCCAATTGTATTGCGCTTGATCCTGTTTTGTTTCGTCTACACTATTGAAGTCAAACATCGGCAACAACTCAACATGAGTCACTCCCAAATCTTTCATATAGCTCAAGCCTGTTTTTACTCCGTTAGGTCCTTTTGTCCCCGTTTCTGCAACGCCAAGAAACTTCCCTTTGTATTGTTTGCTTACTCCGCTTTCCGGAGAAATCGTAAGATCACGAATATGCGCTTCATAGATAACTGCATCCTCCGGGTTCTTAAATGACGGTTTCGTATTATTCCAATCATCCGGATTGGTGGCATTTAAATCAACTACAGCACCCTTATCTCCATTCACTGTAGCAGCACGAGCATATGGATCCACCGCTTCATTCCAAGTATCGCCAATTTTTACTTTATACGTATAAAGCAAGCCCTTTTGATCCCCCGTCAATTCTGCCGTCCAGGTTCCTTTTTCGCCGTGGATCATTGGTACTTCTGTACCTGTTTTCGAATCCCACTTTTCGTAGGTTACTAGCTTTGCTTCACTTGCAGTTGGTGCCCATAGTCGGAAACTTGTTTTTTCTTTCGTATACGTATTCCCCAAATCATTTCCATCATAATAGAAATGATCTTCAAAAGATTTGCTTCCGATCACTTTTCCCATTTGGACCGGTGCCGTTCCAAAACCATCTTTGCTTACTTTATATACTTTTGCCAAGTCAAGATCATCTTTTGTCGTAATCATTACTTTATTCGTTAATCTATTGGTTACGTCGTCAATCGGTTCAACCTTTGCAATTTCTGCACCATCAAGTGTAATACCTGCATTAGTGTCAGATAAAGCAAACGGGAAGTTCGTTTCAAAGGTGATCTGATTTAACTCATCAATAGTCGCTTTCACAATCCGAGGAGTGCGATCTACTTTTGCCGGATTATCAAAAATCCGTTTCTGCCCTTGAGCAAGCCACACTTCTGCTTTGCCATCAGCCGTAAATTTTGTAATGAAACGGTTTTCCTCAATATCTTTCTTTGACCAATCCTTTTTTCGAACGATAAAGCCGACTTTTGTCGCGCCGTTTAAATTGGATAATTTAATGGTTCCTTGCTTGCCATAAGATGTTTCATTCGTTAAGTCTAGAGGCTGACCGTCTGTTTTGTCTGTCCAAACCCAAATATCCCAATCCTTATAATCCAAATCATAACGATAGTAGTTAAAGGTAACTTCTAATTGATTATAGGTTGGCAAATTTCGATAATCACCATCAGGCGGGCTGGTATATACTTGATCATCTCCTGATTTAATCCAGACCTCGTCATTCCCATACCACACATTATCAATGATCCGGTCTCCGCCATCTTTTTCCCAACTGTCAGTACGAACGATAAAACCGACCTTATTAAAGTCACCGTCTAATTCAACCTCTGCAACTTTTCCAAATTGATCTTCATCGGTAAATGAATACACTTTTCCTTCTTTACCGTCGCCCCAAACCCAAAGGTTCCAATTTTTTGTGTCACCAGCTTTTGGCTGATAATGGATTTTTACCTTTGTCGTTATTTTTTGCTGAGCGAGACGAATATCAACTTTGCGCTGATCCAGGGCATGAAAAACAAAAACATACTTGTCTGTTGTTTCTGGAGTAAATGATAGATTAGGATCTGCTATCCATTTACCATCTGTAACATACTTAAATTCAATTTTTTCGCCTTTTGCAAGAGAAATCGGTTCACTTTTCCAAACCTTTTCCTGATTATCATAAGTTAATTTTTGATCAGCTCCACTCCAAGCCAAAGGCGTTGATCCCCGCAATACTACTTCACTATATACTTTATTGCGGTCTAGCGGTACATCACTATATGTTAAAGATCCGCTGACTTTAAAAATAGTGAAAGATTTTCCTTTGCTCGTAAAGGAAAGATTCCCATTCCCATCATTATGAATTATTTGATCATCTAATTGGCTTTTTAACGTTACATCCGTTATTTTTAACTGGTTATACAACTTATTAACGTCAATTTGCTGATCATCGGTTCCTTTGTTAACGACGATGAGGTACTGACCATCTTTATCTGCTCTTTCATAGGCAAATAGGTTTTGATCCGCCATCAAAGACTTGAATGAACCTGTTCGCAAGGCGGGAATTGAGTTGCGCAGTTCAATCATCTTTTTATAATAGTTTTCAAGTTCAATATTTTGATGTGCCTGATCCCATGGCATCATTTCACGATAATAGCGATCTTGCCATTCTTTAACCGAAGAGGGATCTTTGCTCATGGAAAGGCCCACTTCATCACCATAGTAAATAATCGGCGGATCCGGAAGTGTAAATTGCGTTGCTACAGCCAATTCCATCTTCGACACATCGCCGCCGGCTTCATAAATAAATCGCGGCTTGTCATGGCTATCCAAAAATGATGAAACGACATATTCAGAAGGATACGTGTCTAGATTTGTTTTTACTGTGTTGCTTAAATCCACCATTGATTGATCTTTGGCAAACGTATTAACAAGAGCATCATTCATGCCAAAGTCCAAAGCCCCATCTAAATCACCGGCATAAGAATTGATTTTCTCCCGGGTATCCCAAACTTCTCCAAAAATATACGCATTCGGTTTTAATTGTTTTACTTTCTGACGAAAATCTGCCCAATAACCATAACTTGGACCTTTTGCATAATCTAAACGGAATCCATCAAAGTCTAAATCTTTTAACCAGTAAGGCACTACATCATTCAGAATGTAATTTCTTACTTCCGGGTTATCGTTGTTCAGTTCCGGAACCTCGGTTATTCCATAAAAGGTTTTATATTTATCGGGCCAGTCTGTAAAGGTATACCAGTTATAATATGGGCTTCCTTCTCCTTTTGCTTTCGCATCTTGGAAGAATGGATGCTGTGATGAAGTGTGGTTTGCAACAAAATCATAAACTACCTTCATTCCTTTGGCATGTGCTGCATCGACCACCTTTTTCATGATCGACTTATCCCCAAAATGCTGATCAATTTCCTTGTAATCAGCTGGATGATAACCGTGGGAATAAGGGCCTTTAAACACAGGTGAGATCCAGATTGTGTTCACGCCTAAGCTTTTAATATAATCCAGCTTATCGTAAACCCCTTGCAAATCACCGCCCATCCAGCCTTTTAACTGTTCATCATATGGTAAACTTGCATTTGTTGGATCATCATTGCTCTTATCCCCATTGTTAAAACGATCAACAAAAACCTGGTAAATAACGGCATCCTTTGCCCATTGAGGGGTCTTAAAATGATCTACATAATACCCAAATGGAGTAGCCCCTTTTGGGTCTAAACTATTGGAATCTGCGTACTGTGAACCAACACCATGAGAGTCCCAAACATCCGTTATGTATTTGACATCGGTTCCATCCGGCTGTTTTGGAATAGTGCCTTTAAATACAGTGGTCGTCAACCCTCCTGACGTACTTTCAGAATCCTTTTCCAGCTTTACGACATGTCCAACAGTCGCTGTTCCTCTTTGCCCACTTGGAAAAACTCCATCTGTGGAATAATAGATTGCACCAGAGTCAACATTTCCGTAATGTTGAACGGTAACATTTACGTTTACATCATCATTGCTCGAAGGCATTTTTGGTGTAAAGGCGTAATGGTTGTTAACATCCTTTGCTACTGGGACAGACTTCCATCCAGAAACAGTATCGTCATAAAGCTTTCCGTCAGCCGAGAAAACGGCTTTTCGTTTTGTTGCAGAATTCTCTCCCAGCTTTTGGTCCCCCAAAGAATATAAATACTCAATTTCATCTCCTGCATTTCCAGCAAGGGTTACGGTCCAAGTTCCATCCGCATTCTTGGTCAGCGGGGTTACAGTATAATTAAATCCATTTAACGTTGAACCAATTGTTGGTGTAGCCCAATTAGGCGTATTTGCGGGCAAGTGGACGTTTAAGGTAAGTTTCCCTGTGAATTTGGAAAAATCAATTCTTACATCGACATTTCTTTCTTGGTCGGGATGAAAAACAAAAATATAATCACCCGTTTGCGGCGGTGTAAATTTAAGATTATCACCGCTCATCCAGTTGCCATTCATAACAAACTTATACTCTATTTCTTTGCCGCCTTGAAGATTAATTGGCTGACTCTGCCATAATCCAGTCACTTCATCAAATGTTAACGAATTATTATTCGATGACCAATCCAACGTAGAAGCATTCCCACGAAGAACGACTGTATCAAAGGTTTTTTCATAGGCTTTAGCTGTTTGTACAAACGGCAAGACAAAAGTACTAAAAAGAAGTATCAATACTAAGAAAATTTTGTTAAAACGTTTCATACCTTTCCCCCTCTTTTTTTAAAATAATTTATAAAATAACTTGCAAACGTTTCCATTTGCAAGTTAAAACTACTGTTTATTATTTGAATTTTCAATACAAGATTTGCAGAACAAAACAACTCATTGGAAGATTCTAAATAAGAAACATTGATAAATGAAGTTGATTCCACCGCGTATTATCAAAAGGCTTTCAAATAGTACTGGTGAAATCCTATTTCTAAGTATCAAGTGTAAGATGGTGGAAAAACCTTTAGGAAGGGCTTCAAATAGATCGTCCAAAGCCCGTCCTAGTACAGTCATTTATTTAATAAAATGGTGCGATCACTGCGGAAAATAATAGTACATTATCATCTTGTACTCTCGCGAATCTCTAAATGATGGGTCACATTGTAATGGTGGGGGCTTACAGTTTCTCCCTTTATGATTTTTACTAAATTTCTCGCAGCTGTCATTCCCATTTCCTTTGCAGAGTAAGCAACAGTTGAGAGCTTTGGTCTTACAATTGATGACATTAAACTGCCGTCAAAGCCAAAAACGGAAATGTCCTCAGGGATACGAACCCCATTGTCAAGTAAATAATTCATTGCCCCGATTGCCATCGAATCCGATGCACAAAAGACAGCGGAAGGCATTGAACCTGATTCTGAAATTCTCCGCATGGCTTCCATACCATCTTCCACCGAAAAATCACTTTCTACAACCCATTCGTTTGTAATCGGTATTCCTGCATCTAAAAGGGCTTGTTTGAACCCGGTAAAACGATCACCGCCGACAGCGTTATTATCATCAATAGCCCTGATCATGGCAATTTTGCGATGCCCTTTTTGAATTAGATACGTTACTGCCTCATATGATGCTGTAATATTATCCACGTGAACAGAAGGGATGGAGGATATAGGCGAAATTTGGCCAGCCACCACACAAGGGATTTCTTTCAAAACTTCAACATGATGATTATTAAAAGGTGATCCAACAAAAATAATCCCTTGTGTTTGTTTTTCTTGGAAAAGATTCAAATAATGGATTTCATTTGCGTGCGTACTGTCCGTTAAGCCAATCATAATATCATAATCATACAATTTTAAAATTTTACTGATACCATCCATAAAGTTCGGAAGGATCGTATTAGAGTACTCAGGTGTAATTACCCCAATTAGTGTAGAATCATTTTTTGATAGATTGTTATTTAAGGAATTTGGCCGGTAGTTCGTTTGTTTGATCGCGTTCAGGACACGTTGTCTAACATCATCCTTTACCGGCTTGCTGTCATTAATAACTCTTGAAACGGTAGAGATTGAGACTCCCGCCATTTTTGCAATATCATTAATTGTTATTTTCAAAAGAATCACCATTTCTAATAAAATAGATTAGTTAGGAAAATATTTTCCTAAGATAACTATACATTTTCCTTTTTTATACTTGAGTAAAAGGAAGTTTCACTAATCAGTCAAAGTGAAGATACATATTTTTGTAAACCTTGATGTTTAGGGAATGAAAACATTTTCATTTATGATATCATTTGTAATGAATTAATAATAACATGGTTTAAAAAAAAATCCAATAACTCGTTGACGGGGAAAATGATGTGCCTTATACTTAGTTCATCAAGAAAATATTTTCCTGATGAAAAGCCATAATGAACGATTCTACTCATACTTTTTATCATTGGAAAATTCTTTTTTGTCGGTTTTTGAAAACGATATCAAAGGAAAATATTCCTTTCGGGAGGCGGATCATTACATACTCTTCTAGTAAATTAGGAAAATAGGAAATTTAATTGTAATGGGGCATTGAAATTTACTTAAGAAGTAACTCAAAACTGGAAAAGCTTTATAGTAAAATGGGGGAAAACAAATGAAAATTTGGTCTAAAGTAATTTCAGGTGTTGTATCGCTTGGCTTGATAGGTGGATTGTTGGCAGGTTGCAGTTCAGGCAATAATAATGCAGCCACGAATAAAGCAACTGGTGGGGCTTCGGATAAAGTTCCGAGTGGTCAAACCATTACGATTTGGTCATGGGATGGAAAGCCAAAAGTTGATATCCTTAAAAAGACTGCAGCTGAATGGGCAAAAAAATATGGTAATACGGTTAAGGTAATCGATCAGTCTGGGAATTCAAATGGATTTCAATTCTATGCAACGTCTGCCAGAACAGGAAAAGGGCCTGATATTGTTTTTGGTATGCCGCATGATAACAACGGACTATTTGCTCAACAAGGTTTAATTGAGCCTCTTCCTAAAGGGCTTATCAATCCAGATGATTATACTAAATCAGAAATTGATGCTGTTACGGTAAACGGAAAAATCTATTCAGCTCCTGTATCTGCTGAAACAACAGCTTTATTTTATAACACAGACAAAGTAAAAACAGCTCCAAAGACCTGGGATGAGTTTGTACAAGATGCTAATCAAAGTGGGTTCGGATTTGAATTTACGAATATTTACTACAACTACGCTTTTATCGGTGGACTTGGTGGATATGTGTTTAAAAACAACAATGGAACACTTGATCCGAAAGATATTGGTCTAGCTAACGAAGGGGCCATTCAAGCCTACAGTCTGCTGCGTGATATGAATGCAAAATATAAATGGATGACTGCGGATGTAACAGATGCGATCGCAAAAGCTCAGTTCACTACTGGGAAAATTGGAATGTATATCAGCGGTCCTTGGGGTGTTCCTGATATTAAAAAGTCAGGTGTGAAGTATGCTATCACTCCACTGCCAACATTGTCAAACGGACAACCTGCAACACCGTTTATGGGTGTAAAGACAGCTTTTGTGAATGCACGGAGCCCACAAAACTTGCGAACAGCTGAATGGAGCTTACTAAAAGCAATTACAGATGCTACTATGCAGGAAGAACTTTTTAAGGCAAGCCAAGCAATCCCAACTCTTGTAAAATTACAAAATGATTCAATTATTCAAAATGATCCGAATATTAAACCTTTTGCTGACCAAATAAAAACGGCTGTACCGATGCCGAATATACCGCAAATGCAAGCTGTTTGGGGTGCTATGAGTGTGATGAAAAATATTGTCGGTGGTAAAGTCTCTCCAGAACAAGGCGCGAAAGATTTTGAAAATAACGTCAAAAAAGGTATCCAAGTTCAAGGTTCTTAAAAACAGAATTTGTCAGGAGAAGGTGGCAATTCGTCCCCTTCTCACTTCTTTACTATAAAGGTGGGATTAACATGGAAAATACCATTCATGCAAATAAGCAGATGAAAAAAGGGAAATCAAATGGTCTAAAGCGCCGAAAAATACAATGGTCAGCATACGGTTTCTTATCACCAGCTCTTATCTCCATTTCAGTATTAAGTATTGCTCCTATTTTATATACAATGTATATTGCCTTTACTAATTTCAACTCTGCTCATTTTTTAAGCTATCAATGGGTAGGATTAAAAAATTTCGAAGCCATTTTAAATCCAAATAATCCATTATCTACCCTATTTATACCGACTCTAATATGGAGTTTGTTTTTCGCAGTCGTCTCAACCCTTCTCAACTACTTCGTAGGATTAACACTAGCTGTTATCCTTAATAACAAAAATATGAAAGAGGCAGCACTTTATCGTTCCATTTTGATTATACCTTGGGCAGTTCCTGCATTGATTAGTTTGCTTGCGTGGCAAGGGCTTTTGAATGATACGTATGGACAAATTAATGCTCTCATACAATCAATTGGACTTCCACGAATTCCTTGGTTAAACGATCCGACTTGGGCCAAAGTTTCCATTATAATGGTAAACTTGTGGGCGGGTTTCCCATATATGATGACAGTTTGTTTAGGTGCATTACAGGCCGTTCCAAATGAACTTTATGAAGCGAGTGCAATGGATGGAGCGAAATGGTTCCAACAGTTTCGTTTAATTACGTTGCCAGTGATTTGGAAAATCAGCCTCCCGTTAATTATCCCTAGTTTTGCTTTTAACTTTAATAATTTTAATGCGGTATATTTGTTGACACAAGGCAATCCTGCTCGTTCTGATAATCAGTTTGTGGGATATACGGACAACTTGGCATCTGCAGCTTATAAGATGACCTTGACTTTTAACCGATTTGATTTATCTGCAACGATTTCAATCATATTATTTATATTTGTGGGTGTTTTGACCTTAATCCAGATGAAGTACACACGTGCGTTTGAGGAGAGTGACAACTAATGAGAGAGACACGGAAAAAATTAAAGCCTGGTGAAGGGATCGTTCTTTGGATTTCACGTATTTTTATTTGGTGTGTTATTTTAATTTCGATTATTCCGATGCTTTTTGTTGTCACGGCTTCATTCAATCCAACGAATACTTATTTCTCGGCATCTCTTATACCTAAAAACCCATCCTTAATCAACTATATTAAGCTATTTCAAGATGGGCAATTTGTAATTTGGGTAAGAAATAGTTTGATTGTTGGTCTGAGCGTAGCGATTGGCCAAGTTTTCTTTACTGCTACTTCTGCTTTTGCTTTTTCCAGGCTGCGGTTTTACGGACGAAAGTATGGATTAATGACTCTCTTAATTTTGCAAATGTTCCCGAACTTTTTAGCAATCGCTGCTATTTACGGAGTTTTAGCTAAGTATGGCATGATCGACAGCATTGCTTCGTATATTTTAGTTATGCTTGGCGGAAGCGCTTATAATATTTGGCTTTTAAAAAATTATTTTGATACGGTTCCAAAAGAACTGGACGAATCAGCCATTATTGATGGTGCAAATGCTTGGCAAAGGTTTATAAAGATCTTGCTTCCTTTATCGCTGCCGATGTTGGTCGTTATCTTCTTATTCACCTTAATGGGAGCTTTTGGCGAATACGTTTTAGCTGGAACAATTATTCAATCTCCGCAAAATTATACCTTGGGTGTAGGAATGTATCAGATGATCAGCGGAAAATTTGCACAAAGCTGGGGCCAGTTTGCTGCAGCCGCACTACTTTCTGCATTGCCATTGACCATCATCTTTGGTTTATTACAAAAGTATATTGCTTCAGGGCTCGTTGCTGGTTCAGTCAAAGGATAAAAACAATTCAAGTCCATTTACACGCAACATCGTGTGAATGGATATTTTGTTTAGTGCTTAACGGATTGTAAAGGAGGATTCAAGTATGCTAAAAGAAGCGATATATCATCGGCCTAAAAATAATTTTGCTTACGCATATGATAACAAAACCTTGCATTTGCGTTTACGAACGAAGAAAAATGATGTGGACTCTGTTTTTTTAATTTCTGGTGATCCGTATTCATGGGAGGAAACAAAAGCCGGAACCCATCGCTGGAAACCATGGGAAAAAACAAGAATGCTCAAAAAAGGAAGTACAGATCTATTTGATTACTGGGAAGCGGCTATTCAACCTCAATATAGGCGTTTAAAATACGGATTCGAAATAGTATCAAGAAAAGATAAGCTTGTATACACGGAAAAGGGGTTTTTTAAAGAAGCACCATTGGATGATAACTCCGCGTACTTTACGTTCCCGTTTCTTAATGAAGAGGACGTATTTCAAATTCCTTCTTGGGTAAAAGATACAGTATGGTATCAAATTTTTCCGGAGCGTTTTGCAAATGGAAATGCGAATGTTGACCCCAAAGGAACATTGCCATGGGGAAGTACGGATCCGACTCCAACCAATTTCTTCGGAGGCGATTTTGAAGGAGTTATCCATCATCTAGATTATTTGCTGGAATTGGGAGTTACAGGGATCTATTTTACACCTATTTTTAAAGCACACTCCAATCATAAGTACGACACAATTGATTATATGGAGATTGACCCTCAATTCGGTGATAAAGAAACATTTAAACGACTTGTGCAAGAGTGTCACAAAAAGGGAATCAGGGTCATGCTTGATGCAGTGTTTAACCATAGTGGTTTTTATTTTCCGCAATTTCAAGACGTACTAGAGAATGGAGAAGAATCTAAGTATAAAGATTGGTTTTACATACACGATTTTCCTGTTCAAATAAAGCCGAACCCAAACTACGATACGTTCTCTTTCACTCATGCAATGCCGAAGTTAAATACAGGTCATCCTGAAGTTCGGGCATATTTGCTCGAAGTAGCCCGCTATTGGGTGAGAGAATTTGATATTGACGGTTGGCGTCTTGATGTGGCAAATGAAGTGTCACATGATTTTTGGCGGGAATTTAGAAAGGAAGTAAAAGCAATTAAGCCAGATCTTTATATACTAGGTGAAATTTGGCATGATGCCATGCCATGGCTTCAAGGAGATCAATTTGATGCTGTTATGAATTACCCATATACAAATGCTGCGATACAATTTTTCGCCAAAGAAAAGATAAATGCCAAGGACTTTGTGAATATGACAACAGACGCCTTGCTAATGTATCCGGAACATGTAACAGAAATCGCATTTAATTTGCTTGGTAGTCATGATACACCAAGAATTGCAACGGTCTGTAAGGAAAATACCATGAAAGTAAAACAGCTGTTTGCGTTTTTGCTTTCTTCACCAGGATCTCCATGTATTTATTATGGAGACGAAATCGGAATGACAGGCGATATGGATCCTGGATGCCGTAAATGTATGATTTGGGAAGAGGATGAACAAGATCAAGATTTGCATAAGTTCATTTCCCGTTTAATCCGGTTACGGAAAGAAAACATGGCATTCGGCAACAAGGGAATTTTTCGATTTATTTCCGCAAGCAATAAGACAAATCATGTTATTTACACGAAGACATATCAGGAGCAAACGATTATATTTGTGTTCAACAATTCCAATAAAAAGATTACGGTGGAAGTGCCGTTCAGTTTAAAAGGTAAAAAAATTACAAATTTGCTGACTGAGGAATCTTTTATTCATAAAAAAGGTGAACTAAATGTTGTTCTCCCTCCTTTTGACCTTACCATATTGGCGTTTTAACTAAAGAAGGGCAGTTAGGGATTTCTGCATTTAAATCATTAACCAAGTGAGGAATTAGACAAAATGAATAGAATATGGTGGAAAGAAAGTGTTGTATACCAAGTATATCCTCGGAGTTTTATGGACTCCAATGGTGATGGTATTGGCGATTTAAAAGGTGTAACTACCAAATTGGATTACCTTAAGGATTTAGGCATTGATGTGATCTGGATTTGTCCAATGTATAAATCTCCTAATGATGACAATGGCTATGATATATCTGATTATCAGGATATTATGGATGAATTTGGTACAATGGCAGATTTTGATGAACTGCTTGAAGAAGTACATAAGCGGGATATGAAACTAATATTGGATTTGGTTATCAACCATACGAGTGATGAACATCCTTGGTTTATTGAATCCCGTTCATCGAAAGAGAATCCGAAACGCGATTGGTATATTTGGCGGGATGGAAAAGACGGAAAGGAACCAAACAACTGGGAATCCATTTTTAGCGGCTCTGCTTGGAAATATGATAAAGAAACAGATCAATATTTTATGCATATTTTCTCGGAACGTCAACCGGATCTGAATTGGGAAAATCCAGAGGTAAGAAAGGCTTTAGAAGAGATGGTTAATTGGTGGCTGGAAAAAGGAATCGACGGTTTCCGGGTAGATGCAATTTCGCATATTAAAAAAGAACCGGGATTTCCGGATATGCCCAATCCCAAAAAATTAGACTATGTCCCATGCTTTCCTTACATGATGAATGTGGATGGTATTGATGAGCTTCTTTCTGAATTCACTCAAAATACGATTAAAAACTATGATGTTATGACAGTCGGAGAAGCTAATGGCGTTGGTTTAGAGGATGCGGATAAGTGGGTAGGAGAGGAAAACGGCTACTTCAATATGATTTTCCAATTTGAGTTTTTAGGCCTTTGGGATAAGGATTTAAAAGGGACTGTAGATGTCCGTGGATTAAAAAAGTCCTTGACCAAATGGCAAAAAGGGTTGGAAGGCAAGGGGTGGAACGCCTTATTTATTGAGAATCACGATCAGCCGCGCAGGGTTTCAACTTGGGGGAATGACGAAAAGTATTGGAAAGAAAGCGCAAAAATGCTTGGAACTTTATATTTCTTTATGAAAGGTACTCCCTTTATTTATCAAGGCCAGGAAATTGGCATGACAAATGTTAAATTTCCATCCATTCATGATTACAATGATGTAGGCATGATTAACTATTACAATATTGAAACAAAAAAAGGCCGTTCGCATGATGAGATCATGCACATTATTTGGAAGCACGGCCGTGATAATTCGCGTACCCCAATGCAGTGGGATTCAACAAATATGGCAGGCTTTACGACTGCGGATGAAACATGGTTTGGAGTAAACCCAAACTACGTCAATATTAATGTAGAGGAACAATTGAAGGATTCTGATTCCATTTTGCATTTTTATAAACAATTGATCAGACTTCGAAAAGAGCATCCGTTGTTCGTATACGGAACGTACGAGTTATTATTGCCAAACCATCCAAGACTATTTGTCTATACAAGGAGGTTGGGAAGCAAAAAGGCGATTGTGATCAACAATTTTAGTCCTAACCCAACGAGATTTCGTGTTCCGTCTAGCCTGAAGTATTCGAAATCTGAACTTGTCCTCCATAATTATGATGGAGCGGATGACAGGCTGCGAAAAGAGTTTACATTAAAACCTTTCGAAACCAGAGTCTATATATTAAGGTGAAAAGGGGAATTTTCCCCTTTTTTCCTTCTGTATAGAGAGAATTTAGTGGGTAGGATTGAAAGGAAATCAATGCGAAAACGACTAATGGAACAGTCGTCAGGTAAATTGATCTTTTCTATAGGCTATTTGTGTTCTGGCGATTCTAATTCTTGGAAGTTTATTTCGTTTTGTCCATTCATATCAGTGCACGAAGGTTAATATTATATATTTATGTTTATCGCCAATCGAAAGGAGGAAGTTGATTGTGCAAAGCATACATTGGGCTTGGGGCTATATACGTAAATACCGGGCAAGGCTATTCCTTGGTCTTTTTTTGTCGTTAGTGGTTTCGGCGTTAAATATGGTGAATCCGTATTTTGCCGGAAAGATTGTTGATAAGGTCATTTTGGGCGGCCAAAGTGGCTTGTTGGTTCCTTTTCTTGGACTGATGGTTGGCGTCACCGTGGTCAAGACGGTAATCCGCTACAATTATCAATTAATGTTTGAACGGATATCGCAGAGCGTTATTTTTACGGTAAGGGAACAGTTGTATGATCGGCTTCATCAGCTTGATTTTAGTTTTTATGATCGGACGAAGACAGGGGACATCATGGCCCGAATGACGGGTGATTTGGAAGCCGTCCGGCATTTTACTGCTTGGGTTATCTATATGATTTTTGAAAATCTGACAATCCTGCTGTTTGCGCTTGGGTTCATGTTTTATATTCATCCGCCGTTAGCTTTGGCGATGCTGGCGATTACACCGCTCATTGGCTTTTTCGCTTACCGGTTAGCCTATACGGTTAAACCGACATTTTCCGAAATTAGGGGACAGTTTGCACGATTAAATTCAGTGGTACAGGAAAATATTAGTGGGAATCGAGTTGTGAAGGCTTTTGCCAAAGAAGACTATGAAATTGAAAAATTTTCAGCTGAGAACGAAGCTTTCAAGGAAAAAAATATTCTTTCGGCCCATGTATGGGAACGGTTTTTGCCTATTCTGGATTCCCTTGCCGGGGTCTTATCTGTCGTAATGATTGTCGTGGGAGGAATCATGGTGATTAACGGTTCCCTTACACTGGGCCAGTTGGTTACATTTAACTCATTGCTTTGGGCATTGAATAATCCGATGCGGATGGCCGGCTGGCTGATTAATGATGTTCAGCGGTTCATTGCATCTGCGGAGAAAGTGGAAGATTTGTTAAATGCACAATCGAAAATAACCAATCGCGAGATGCCGTCCAATGTTAAAAACTTCAGAGGGATCGTGGAGTTTGACCATGTCTTTTTTAGCTATGGAGATGGAGCTGTTTTAGAAAATATCAACTTTAAAGTCACTCCGGGGCAAACAGTCGGGATTATCGGGCCGACAGGGGCGGGAAAATCGACATTGGTGAATCTGTTAAGCAGATTTTATGATCCGGATCGTGGAGAAGTTCGAGTAGATGGAGTGAATGTACGAGATTGGGATATTCATAAATTAAGAGGGAATATCGCGATGGTCATGCAGGATATTTTTCTATTTTCCGATACTATTGAAGGAAATATTGCATACGGCAATCCGCAAGCTTCAATTGAAACCGTTCATGCAGCGGCAAAAGCGGCGGAGGCTCATGAGTTTATTTCCGAGCTTCCGGATGGATACGATACGATTGTTGGCGAACGTGGTGTTGGCCTTTCCGGTGGACAAAGGCAGCGGATTGCGTTAGCAAGAGCCATTTTGAAAGATCCAGCGATCCTGATTCTGGATGATACAACTTCAGCAGTCGATATGGAAACGGAATTGAAAATCCAGCAAACGCTCAATTCTGTACTCCAAGAAAAAACGTGCTTTATTATTGCCCACCGTATTTCATCTGTCAAAGAAGCGGATTTAATCCTTGTCATGAACAACGGGAACATTATTGAAAGAGGGAAGCACGAAGAACTTTTGAAGAAAAAAGGTTACTACTATCATGTGTATAAAAATCAATTTGGTGATTTTGACGAAATGTTTCAAGGTGAGGAAGTGATTTCTGTCCATGGCGCGCAATAAATTTGATGTCGATGAAGAATTGGAATCTCCTTTTCGTTTCATTCATCTAAAGCGACTGTTTGGTTATTTAACCCCATATAAAAAGAAATTAAGTTTAACCGTTTTCATTATGCTCGTTGCCAGTGCGGCAAATTTGATTGGACCGTATCTAATTAAACAGGCAATTGATGAGAAAATTCCCCAGAAGGACATCGGAGGCCTGTGGCTGCTTGCGGGTATTTACCTGCTTTCGTTAGTCATTACAGGGGTAAGTTTGAAGTATAAGATTCGCATGATGACAGATATTGGCCAAAGTGTCATCCAAAATATACGAACCGATTTGTTTACACACCTGCAAAAATTATCTTTCTCTTTCTACGATAACCGGCCGCATGGGAAAATTCTTGTGCGGGTGGTCAATTACGTTAATTCCTTGAGCGACTTGCTTTCAAATGGACTAATCAATTTAATAACCGATCTTTTTAGTCTTGTGGTGATTTTAGCTTTTATGTTCTCGATTAATGTCAAACTGACGCTCTTGTCCATGGTTGGTTTTCCGATTTTGGCCATCGTGATCTTTTTTATCAAAAATGCCCAGCGTCGGGCTTGGCAAACGCTAAGCAATAAACAATCCAACATGAATGCTTATATTCATGAAAGCATTAATGGAATAAAAGTAACGCAGGCTTTTTCACGGGAAGCAGAAAACAAACGTATTTTTCACGATGTATCCGAAAGTTATCGGACCTCGTGGATGAAGGCGGTAAAAATTCAATTTTTACTTTGGCCTTCAATTGAAAATCTTTCAACTTTAACCGTTTCCTTCATTTATATGGTTGGGATTTCGCAAATCAATCAAGGGGTGACGGTAGGAGCATTAATTGCATTTATCGGCTATATTTGGATGTTTTGGACTCCTTTAACGAATATCGGAAACTTTTATAATGCCATTATCAATGCAACGGCCTATTTGGAGCGCATTTTTGAAATGATGGATGAGAGGCCGACAGTTTTGGATGCTCCACATGCAAGCGAATTGCCAGCCATTAAAGGGAAGGTTGAATTTAAACATGTTGAGTTTGGCTATGAGGGTGAGGAAAAAATTCTCCATGACTTGAATTTTTGCGTTAATCCGGGTGAAACCATTGCCCTTGTAGGAGCGACCGGTTCGGGAAAGACGACCATTATCAGTTTGATTAGCCGTTTTTATAATTTAAACAGTGGAAAAATTGAAATAGACGGCGTTGACATCGCGACGGTAACCCTTTCGTCTCTCCGTAAGCAAATGGGGGTGATGCTGCAGGATCCGTTTATTTTCTCTGGCACGATTATGGATAATATCCGCTATGGCCGCTTGGATGCAACCGATGAAGTAGTGATTGAGGCGGCTAAAGCAGTGCAGGCTCATGCGTTTATTAGCCGTTTGCAAGATGGATATTATACAGAGGTGAACGAAAGAGGATCGAGGCTTTCCACTGGACAGCGGCAGTTAATTTCGTTTGCCAGGGCATTGTTGGCCGATCCAAAGATATTAATCCTTGATGAGGCAACTTCGGCTATTGATACAGAAACCGAGCTTGCCTTGCAGAAAGGTTTGGAAACGCTGCTTGTGGGCCGAACATCCTTTATTATTGCCCATCGGCTATCCACGATTCAAAACGCCTCTCGAATTCTTGTGATTGATAAAGGAAGAATAATCGAAGAAGGCACCCATGAGGAATTAATGCACAGAAAAAGCTATTACTGGCGACTGCATCGGTCACAGCATCAATCGATTCAAGTGGGATAAGTTAGAAAAGTCACACTTTTGTTTCAGCAGCAGGTTTTTAGTGTTGGTAAAGGGGAGCAGCCTTGGTTATCGGTCAATAAGAGAGGTTTATAATGCCCGTGGAAGCGGAAATCCTGGGTTGATGGTCAATAAGAAAGGTTCTCAATGTCCGTTGGAGCGAGAATCCTGGGTTTATGGTCGATAAGAGAGGTTTATAATGCCCTTTGGAGCAGAAATCCTGGGTTGATGGTCGATAAGAGAGGTTTATAATGCCCGTGAAAGAGGAAATCCTGGGTTGATGGTCGATAAGAGAGGTTTATAATGCCCTTTGGAGCAGAAATCCTGGGTTGATGGTCGATAAGAGAGGTTTATAATGCCCTTTGGAGCGGAAATCCTGGGTTGATGGTCGATAAGAAAGGTTCTCAATGTCCGTTGGAGCGAGAATCCTGGGTTGATGGTCGATAAGAGAGGTTTATAATGCCCGTGGAAGCGGAAATCCTGGGTTGATGGTCGATAAGAAAGGTTTATAATGCCCTTTGGAGCAGAAATCCTGGGTTGATGGTCGATAAGAGAAGTTTATAATGCCCGTGAAAGCAGAAATCCTGGGTTGATGGTCGATAAGAAAGGTTTATAATGCCCTTTGGAGCAGAAATCTTGGGTTGATGGTCGATAAGAGAGGTTTAGAATGCCCGTGAAAGAGGAAATCCTGGGTTGATGGTCGATAAGAGAGGTTTATAATGCCCGTGAAAGAGGAAATCCTGGGTTGATGGTCAATAAGAAAGGTTCTCAATGTCCGTTGGAGCAGAAATCCTGGGTTGATGGTCGATAAGAAAGGTTCTCAATGTCCGTTGGAGAGGAAATCCTGGGTTGATGGTCAATAAGAGAGGTTTAGAATGCCCGTGAAAGAGGAAATCCTGGGTTGATGGTCGATAAGAGAGGTTTAGAATGCCCGTGAAAGAGGAAATCCTGGGTTGATGGTCGATAAGAGAGGTTCTCAATGTCCGTTGGAGCGGAAAAATGGTGCAAACGGTCAATAAGAAGGGTTCTCAATAACCGCGCTGATCAGTGGAAATTTTAAAAAGGTGCCCCTTAAGCATAAGCTTCAGGGGCACTGTCTTCTACCGATACTTAATAATGCAAAAACTTCACACAAACCGGATCGGGCACAGCTACATCTGCCTGTAAAAGTCTCAGTTTTCCAGATTCTTGATCACGGGCATACAATACGAGGTTTCCGGAATTTTGATTGGAAGCAATCAAAAATTCTTCCGTTGGGTCAAGTACAAAATCGCGCGGCCAATCGCCTTCAGTAGAAACCCGATCAACGAAAGTTACTTCTCCTGTTTCTTCCTTTACAGAAAAAATGGCAATGCTGTTATGTCCGCGGTTGCCGGCATAGACAAAGCGGCCGTCAGAGGAGATGTGAATCGCGCTACCCTGGTTGTTATCCGTAAAGTCGTCTGGAATCGTTTTAATTGCTTGCAGTTCACGAAAGCTTCCGTCTTCAGCATGATAGGCTAAGGCAATTACTTCTGAACTGAACTCGGTCATAATGTAAGCAAATTTCTTATTTGGGTGAAAAGCAAGGTGGCGCGGTCCGCTGCCTGGTTTGACAGACAAACTGCTTACTTCGGTCAATTTTCCATCATCGCCAACTTTGTATGTAAAAAGCTTGTCAATGCCGAGCTCGACAGCAGCGAGATACTTTTCATCCGGTGTCAATCCCGCAAAGTGAGTATGTGCTTTTTCCTGCCTTGGATCAGGACCGTTGCCCTCATGCTGAATGATCGACACTGGCGGCGAGATCATCCCGTTTTCGCGGTTTAAGGTGTACGATTCGACTGTCCCTTTATGATAATTGGCACTGAACAAAAATTGACGGTGGTGGTCAAGACTGACATGGCATGGCGGTGAACCAGCCAGCACTTGTGTATTAATTGGGGTAAGTTCGCCGGATTCACTAATTCTATAACCGGCAACACCGCCCGATTCTCCTTTTTTTACAACTGCGTAAAGATACTGGTTGTCTTCACTGATGTTTAAATATGTAGGATTGTCCAATTCGGCGGCAACTTGCACATTGGTAATTTTTTTTGCATCAGTATCAAGGGTAAACGAATAAATCCCTTTGCTGTCGCCCTTCGTATACGTTCCAACATACCCCTTAAATCGTTTATTGCTCATTGTCAAATCTCCTTATGATCAAATTTACTATGTTTATTTTAGCACAAATAAGTAGAAAGGTTGAAAGCGGTGCCTGAAATCAATCATATTGGATATAATGAAAGAAAAAATTCCGAACCCGTATCTTTTTTACCCCCTTTAATCGTTTTTATAGCAGAGAGGTGTTAAAGGAGTGAACAACCGCATGCAAAAAGTAAGTGAACAGGAAGAGTCAGTAAAGATCATTGAATGGTATCCGCGTCTTCAACAATACAGCCGTTTTCTGGCACAAAATAAATGGGATGGGGAAGATATTGCCCAAGAAGCGGTGATCAAAGCTTGTGTGCATTATTCCACGCTGAGTACTGCGCTGCTTCATAAAATTGCTTACCATCACTGGATTGATGTCATTCGCCAACGAGCGCGCGAAACGCTTGTTGAAGAAATACCGGAGGGAGCGATGCTGGAAAAGAAGGCAGCCACCGATGTGCAAATGGAACTGGTCGAATCTTTTTTGAAAAAACTCACTCCAAAACAGGCGGTTATTTTTGCCTTGAAAGAAGGCTTTCAGTACCAAACAGCCGAGATTGCCGAGATATTAAACACAACAGAAATGGCTGTAAAGGCCGCACTTCTCCGGTCAAAAAAGCAATTGGCAAAAATGAGGTGCAGTGACATCCAGTTTCCCACCAAATGGGAGGAAACGGAAGAGTCGCTGTTAACGAGCTTGTTTTATCAATCTTTTTTTTATCAAGATCCGACTGTTTTGATTGAAGCAGTACCAACGATTCGTTCACTCGCACGGGAAGTCCAGCCTGCAACGTGGATGCGGCACTCCTCCTCTCCTGTTCTTTTAGCGGCTTAGGATCAAAACGATTGAAGGAGGAAAATCACATGAATACTGTGCCATATGTTATTGAGCAATCATCTCGCGGTGAGCGGTCGTACGATATTTATTCCCGCCTGTTAAAGGATCGGATCGTTATGATCGGGGATGAAATTAACGATCACGTTGCTAATAGTATTGTTGCCCAGCTGTTGTTTTTGGCTGCTGACAATGAGGAGAAAGATATTTCCCTTTATATTAATAGTCCGGGCGGGTCTACGTCTGCGGGATTTGCCATTTTTGACACGATGCTGTATATAAAGCCGGATATCCGGACAATTTGTACAGGGATGGCGGCTTCTTTCGGAGCCATGCTTCTTTTAGCTGGAACGAAAGGCAAACGGTTTGCTTTGCCAAATGCGGAAATTATGATCCACCAGCCGTTGGGCGGTGCCAGAGGGCAAGCAACAGAAATTGAAATTTCAGCGCGGAGAATCTTAAAACTTAAAGATCATGTGAACAAAATCATCTCCGAACGCACTGGGCAGCCAGTTGAAAAAGTTGCGCGGGACACGGAGCGGGATTATTTCATGAGCGCAGAAGAAGCAAAAGAATACGGGATCATTGATGAAATCATTCGTGCAAGTTAACTATGAAAAGAAGAGCCGGCGTTTGCCCGGCTCTTTTTGAATAGAAAAGTTTTAGCCTTAAATAAAATGAAATCTTTATCGGAAAATAAATGATTTGATTTGCAACACCAAAAGTTTTTAGAAACTATAAAGGAATTTATTTAAATAAAGGAAATTTAAAAATGAAATAAATATTATCAAATTTACTTTAATTTAAATTAAAGGTAAAATGGTATTAAAGTAATCCGCAATTGACATAGACAACAAGAAAATATGGAAAGCGAAATAAAATAAACCAAAACATATACAAAAAAATGGCGGAGGCGAAACACATGGCAAAAGCAAAAAGTAAAGGAGTATCCATCTACTCAAAAGCGGTTCCTGCAAAACTTTCCTCCCAGAACCAAATTACTGTCCCTTTAGAAGTTCGAGAAACGATTGGCGCTCAACCAGGAGATAAGATCCTGTTTGTTTTTGGTGAGAATCAGGAAGTAACGGTAAAAGTTAAGAAAAAAGAATCCCTTTTAGATTTATATGGCAGTATGCCTCCAAAAGGGAATGATGAGCCAATGGAATGGGAAAAGATTAGGAAATTAGCAAGAGAGGAAATGGTTTCTCCTAATGAAGATGAAAAATAGGAGAAGGTGGGGTGGTTTCAATGTATCTATTAGATGCGAATGTTATAGTAAGATTTTTAACAAATGATGATCCAGTTCAATCACCGGCAGCATTTCAATTATTTAAGAAAGCTATCGAAAAAAATTTAACATTTATGTTACATCCATTAGTGATAGCGGAGTGTTGTTATGTTCTAGAATCTAAAAGATACAGCCATTCGAAAAAAGAAATAGCAGAGAATTTAAGTCAATTGATAGCATCAGCTAATATTAAAACATTGGAAATGGATATAGTCCTAGGAGCATTAGTAGAATATTGCAAGCAAAATGTGGATTTCACTGACGCCTTTTTGGCGGTAAGTGTCAATCAAAATGCCGAATTAAGTGCAACAATTACTTGAAATTGCAAAGATTTTAGACGGTTATCTACAGAGTATTATGCACCAGAGGATATAATTATCGAGATGGAGTAGCCAAAAGGAACCGCTTCTCCTAATGTTTAAGTTGGTCATCATGTTTATTCAAAACAAAAAGAAGTAACCGCCCTGCCTCCCCAAAGGTCAAATGGGTAGTTACTCCTTTTTGTAATTAAACATACTTTGGTTAGCCGCTCACTTTGCGGCATGTAGTTGCGTGATCAGATGTTAACGCATCTGATCTTTTTTATTTATCTCTATTATAAAATAAATTATTCATAAGAAGCAATTAATATCTTTTGATACTTGATTGCATTGGGGTTTAGGCACCTTTTTACTTATAATTTTTTCACTTCAACGTATTTCTGTGACCACTTCTCCATTTCTTTTAATGCGGGTTCGAGGGCTTTTCCTTTTTCGGTAAGGGAGTATTCAATCCGCACTGGGGTTTCAGGAAAGACTTCCCGCGTAACGATTCCCTCGCGCTCTAGATCCTTTAAACGCTCAGATAGCAGCCGGCCACTAATCGGCAGAGAAGCCTCGATCGTACCAAAACGCTGCGGGCCAGACAAAAGCTGGTAAATGATGAGACCGGACCAGCGCTGACTTAAGAGTTTCATGGCTTTTTCAAATTTCGGGCATAATGAATTCGAATTCATGTTCACGTGCAATCACCTCTGTTGCCTTTATTATAACGCAAAATGGTTACTTGACATACATTTATTATGAATTTATAGTTAGTTACATAAAGTAAGTGATTTTTTTAAAAAGAAGGGAAGTTTACAAGATGATGCCATCTTTATTTTTAGCACATGGCTCGCCGATGCTGGCAATTGAGAATTCGGAGTATACCGATTTTCTTGGAAATTTAGGAAGAAAACTTCAGCCGAAAGCCATTGTTATTTTTACAGCGCACTGGGAAGAAGAGCAAGTTACGATTTCCTCAGTGGAAGGAACCTATGAAACGATTTACGATTTTTACGGTTTTCCAGACGAGTTATATCAAGTGAGTTATCCGGCTAAAGGTTCACCTGAACTTGCCGGTAGGCTGCAAAATTTGTTTGACCAAGCGGGAATTCTTGCTCAATTTGATGCAAAAAGAGGTCTTGATCACGGTTCATGGACACTGCTATCGAGAATGTATCCAAACGCAGATCTTCCTGTTGTGCAAGTTTCGGTCAATCCATTTCTTCCCCCGGAAAAACAATACCAAATTGGCGAAGCACTGCAAGGGTTGGGACAGGAAAATATCCTTGTGATTGGCAGCGGTGTCACGGTGCACAATTTGCGAATGGTAAACTGGGGACAGACGGAGCCTGAGGAATGGGCTCTTCAATTTGATGACTGGCTGATCGAGCAAATGGAGAAAAGCAATCGCGAAAATCTTTTTCAGTATGAAACAAAAGCACCAAATGCGAAAGCCGCCGTTCCAAGACCTGAGCACTTTGTTCCCCTTTTTATTGCGATGGGCAGCGGACAAAGCAAACCTGCAGTCCTTTATCGCAGCTATGAATATGGGACATTAAGCTACCTTTGTCTCGCGTTCTAAGGTGTTCTTTGGAAAAATTCCAGAAAAAATTTTACCAAATCCTCAAACTTTCCGTTCCATGCTTCTTCACGAAGCACAGGTTTACGAATACGATGTTTTAGAGAGCGTTTATTCGCTTTTTTTCTTTTTTTCATAAGTATTTTACATCCTGAACTTGGGTAAAGACTAGAGAGGGTATATGTATAGCCGGTAATCTTGGCTAAAAGATAATTTTCTGGACTCGCCTAAAAGGTGTTTGATACGATCTTACTAACAATTTTCATATAGCGGCTTTTTGATGGAGTGGTAGAATTGCAAACAAGGGAATCGGTTTCAAGAATGGTTTTACTGATTAGTATATGGAGCAATGCAGTGTTGGCAGTGGGCAAAATGAGCATTGGCTGGTTTGGCGGCAGCAACGCAGTATTCGCAGATGGAATTCATTCGGGGACTGACGTGTTCGCCGCAGTGATTGCACTTTTGATTGTCCGAATATCGAATAAACCGGCAGACGATGACCATCCATATGGCCATGGCAAAGCGGAAATCATCTCGTCGGCAATTGTTGGCGTTCTCCTTATTCTCATATCTTTTTACCTTGGCTACCAAGGAATATCAGGATTGATCGAACCGTTCACTCTTCCAAGTATTTTAGCTATTTACGTCGCTGTTTTATCTTTTGCAATCAAACAGTTCCTCTACCGCTATTCGCTGAAAAAAGCCTTGCAGTATAAAAGCAAAGCAATTGAAGCCATTGCGATTGACCATAAAGCTGATATTGCCGCATCGTTTACGGCGGCAATTGGCGTTTCACTCACCTATATTGGGACAGCTGCAAACATTCCTTTTTTACAATACAGCGACAAAATGGCCAGCATCATCGTTTCCATTCTGATTTTAAAAATTGCGATTGAATTGTTAACAGAAGCATTCAATATTTTGCTTGAACGGAATATTGATGGCGAATTTTTGAACGATCTTCAGCAAATGATCTCCGAATTCCACGAAGTAAAGAGGATTGACCGGATCCGCGCCCGCGATCATGGACATTACATTATGGTCGATGTGCGGATTTCAATTGATTCCGAAAAGACGATTAAAGAAGGACACGATATTGCCAAAGAAATTAAATTTACACTGATGGAAAAGTATACTAATATTGAGGAAGTACTGATACATTTGAATCCATATATTCATAATAGGTAGGTGGTCATTCGGATGGCAAAAGGCAAAAAAGGGACGAAGAAAACAGCAAACTCATCTTCAAAGTTTATTTTCTGGGTAATTGGTTTCGTTGCTGTGGCCTTGATCGCTTTTATTTTTTTAAGCAATCCTTCAAAAACAACCAAGAAGCAGACAATTGATTATTCTGGACAGCCGTACATAGGGGGAAAATCCGCACCGGTTTCGATCATTGAGTTTGGTGATTATAAATGCCCGAGTTGCAAACAGTTTGGCAAAAATGTGATCCCGGTGATTCAGCAAGAGTTCGTGGACACTGGCAAGGCGAAGCTGTACTTTTTAAACGATGCGTTTATTAATGTTGATTCGATTCGCGCCGCAAAATTTGCCGAATCTGTATATGCCGTACTGGGCAATGACACGTTTTGGAAGTTTCATGACCTTTTGTATAAAAAACAGCCGGAAGACGGTAAATATGAAAAGATTGATCTTTATGATGAAAAATTTCTAACGGATACGTTAAAGGAAGTTGCCCGTGATGCAGATGTAAAAAAGGTTGTTGGCCATTTCCGCGCCAAAAAATCCGATGCGGCTTTTCAGAAGGATATGGATTTGGCGAAAAAGCTAAACGTTACCGGCACGCCGACTTTATTTGTTAATGGGAAATTATTTGACGGCCAAACAATCGATGATTTAAAGAAAATGGTGGATGCTGCAGCTAAGGAGAAAGGCAATGAATAAACCGCTGCTTTTTTCTTGGTTGGTTGCCCTAATTTCCACGCTTGGCAGCCTATATTTTATTGAGGTGTTGCACTATGCTCCATGCACATTATGCTGGTACCAGCGGATTCTGATGTACCCTTTGGCTGTGATTTTAGGAATTGCCTTTTATCGAAATGACTGGAAGATTTATATTTATGCGCTGCCGCTGTCGATTTTGGGGATCATCGTATCAGGCTATCATACGGCATTGCAAAAAATCCCCTATTTACAGCAATTTGAAAAATGCCAAACGGGAATTCCATGTTCCAAAGACTACTTAAACTGGTTCGGGTTTATTACGATTCCGATGATGGCGTTCGTTGCATTTACGATGATTACAATCAGCCTCGTTATTCTTGCACGGAAAAACTAAAGCGGATTGACCTCTAAGAATCGTTATGCCTTGTGGTGAACGGCAACCCTGGAACATAAAAAAGCGACTGTCTTCGCGGCAGTCGTTTTTATTTACATTTTTGCAGTCCGTCCCCAGCGTTCCTCGATTTTGCAAACCTTCCAAATGGTAAAGGAAATTCCCCATGAGAGTACAAATAGAATGACAAGCAAATAACCAAGCCAGCTTATATCAAGCTTTTGGATAAAATGCCAGAAACCGTCTGTCAGGCCTGCTTTTTTTGAAAAAACTTGGGCGAGTTCGATAATACCAATCAATAATGCGGCGGCGACGGATAATGCTGTGATCGTCAAGTTGTAATACACTTTTCTTAGTGGAGTTGAAAACGCCCATTTGTAAGCATTTACCATAAAAATTCCATCTGCTGTATCCATCAGGCTCATTCCAGCTGCAAAAAGAATTGGCAGAGCCAGTATCCCTACAAGCGGTAAAGCGTCTTTTGCCGCCCCAGCCGAAATAGCCAACAGAGCGATCTCGCTGGCAGTATCGAATCCCAATCCAAATAAGAAGCCAAGCGGGTAAACATGCCAGCTTTTACTGATGAATCGGAATAAAGGGCCGGTAAAACGGGCAAGAAAACCGCGATTTAACAGAAGTTCTTCGACTTCCTCCTCATTGTATGTACCTTCGCGCATGCTGAAAAAAACTTTTCGCAAATCCATCAAAATAACTGCATTTAACAGGCCAATGAACAAGAGAAAGGATCCGGATACAATGGTTCCGATCACACTGCCCACTTCTTGCCACTGCGGCAGCCCTTTTTGCGCCCACTGGACGGATACTGCCAGCACGATGGTCATGAGGAATACAACGGTGGAATGACCCATGGAAAAAAAGAAGCCCACACCGACAGGGTTTTGCTTTTGTTGAACCAATTTTCTCACGGTGTTATCAATGGAAGCAATATGATCTGCATCGAAAGCATGACGCAACCCAAGTGTGTAGGAAACAAAGGCTAACCCGAGTAAGAAAGGATTCTCATTTGCACCAATCGCCAAAAATCCAATGCCGAAAATATGTAATAAGAGAACAATAATACTGTAAGGGATCCAGCTTTTGTTAAAAATTTGCTGCACAACCTTTCCTCCAGTCTTTCAACAGTGAAGTTTTCGAAAACTTTTCAATGATACAGGACTGTAACATCATGTAATAATATAAGATAATTTTACCTTGTGGAGACAATCTTGGAAATATAAATAAAATGGACAAACATTCCATATGCTAGCTAAATAGCTTAGTAGCAATGAAAGTAGAATGATTTCATATAATGCCATTTTTTGGACAATGAAAAGAAATATTACAACTGGTAGCCTAGTAGTAGAGACAAAAAAACAACTACTAGGAGGCTTACATGAAGAAACTTAAAAAACTAGTAATTGCGACTGGATTCATGTTAACAATGTCTGTTGGAGTATTAACAACTCAATCGGAAGCAGCAACAAATTACACAGTAAAATCAGGTGACACCTATTGGAAAGTAGCAAGCAGATTTGGCGTTTCTGTGGTTGGGCTAAAAAAGGCAAATAATGCGACTTCAAATATGTTGTTTGCTGGCCAAAATCTTGTTATTCCGAATACGACTCTTTCATTAGCTGATAAAGAACTACTTGCAAAACTTGTTCATGCTGAAGCAAAAGGGGAGCCATATGCGGGCAAAGTGGCCGTTGCAACGGTCGTTTTAAACCGTGTAGCAAGCCCTGATTTCCCGAATACAGTCAGGGAAGTTATTTACCAAAAAGCGGGCGGTCATTATGCATTTACCCCGGTTCAAAATGGTGCAATCAATGAGGCTCCAGACGCAGCATCAAGAGCAGCGGTAAATGAAGCACTGGCCTATAGAGGACAAGGAAACGGTTCCCTATTCTTCTATAACCCGAAAACAGCTGTCAGCAAATGGGTATACTCTCGCGAAGTAACCGTAACAATCGGCAATCATCGATTTGCAAAATAATTTTAAAAAATGCCTGGATCATGTGGATTCAGGCGTTTTTCTTTTGGTAGTATTTATATGTAAGGTAGAAACTAGTGCCTAAGACCTATATAATACCAATAAAAGGGGAAATTGTATCGATAGATGTGTCTCTCATAAAAAGATGTTATTTCCCCCCTTAATTGCAAAAATCACGATTGATAAAAAACGCAATTCACTCTTCCTATCTGTTCGGTTTTGCTTTATAGTATTAAGTAATAACTGCATTATGGTAAAGCGTAAAAGCAACTAGGGGAATGAGAGGAAGGTAGCGATGATTAAGACGGTTTTGTTTGATGTAGACGGTGTTCTTCTGAGTGAAGAACATTATTTTGATGCTTCGGCGTTAACGGTTTGGGAAATGTTGATCAGCACTAATTATCTTGCACTGTCTCCGGAGCAATACAAAACGGATTTTACCGAAAGTGAAATTGCTGAAATTCGTGCAAGAGTTTTTAAAAATGACAAGGTCCTAAAATTTTTAAAATCGCGCGGATTGAATGCAAACTGGGATATGATTTATTTAACCTTCAGCTATCAATTGATTCATCTTTTGGCACAAATCAAAGAAACAGAGCAGGAACGGATTGAACAATGGCTTTCCCAGGAAATGGATCGCTCGACATTGCTGGAAGTGGCACAAGTGCTGAACAACTATGAAGTAGAATTTGATTTTGACCGTTTTATCACTGATTTTGAAGCAACAACAGAAACAAAGCAGGGGCTAATGAACCATCTTGATGTCTTGGCGAAGGAAAAATTGGGAGTAGAGACATCTATTTTTAAAGGAAAGGGCTCTCTTTGGTCGGTCTGTGAACATGTGTCCCAAGAGTGGTATGTTGGCGACAAAAATGTTCTTTCTTCAACTGGCCGTCCATCGGTTCAGCTTGGTAAGCAAGGATTTTTAGCAAATGAAACAACTTTGGCTCCCGCTGAAGAAATTTCGGAGTTCTTCCAATTTTTTATCGAAAAAGGGGTTTCGATTGGAATTGGCACTGGTAGACCAGAATTGGAAACGATCCAGCCTTTCGAGCATCTAGAGTGGTTGCAATATTTTGATACGAATCATATCGTGACAGCTGACGAAGTGTTGAAGGCTCAGAAAGAGGTTTCTGGTAGTATCTCATTATCAAAGCCGCATCCATTTACGTATTTGCTGGCGTTGGCGGGTAAAAATCAAGATGCGGCAGAATGCTTGAAACAGCCGCTGCCGCTTGAAAATGGCGATGAAATTTTAATTGTGGGTGATTCGCTGGCAGACTTACTGGCAGCAAGACAAATGGGCTGTCAATTTGCCGCTGTCTTAACTGGTTTATCCGGTAAAGATGCCCGCAGCGAGTTTGAAAAACATCAAGCAGATTCTATTTTTGATTCAGTATTGGATGTAAAAGAGCTAATTGAATCGATAAGCTAAGCTTTCATAGGTTTTCGCTAATAGGGGCGGTTGAACAAATCGTTGACGAAGGATGCATGGTGCTAGCATTTATCGTGTCGCTGAGAGAGTGCCTCAAAGCCCTTTGGAGCGAAAAAAGTGGGGAAAAGGTCGTTGGGAGAGCGCCTCAAACTCTCACATTAATAGCCTCCTCCTTCACCCCCCATATATTTACAAAAATCCTAAACAAACAAACAAAAAGGGATAGCCACTGGCAGGCTATCCCTTTTTGCTATGCAATTTTATAAAAAGCCTAAACACTTTCCACCTTTTCAGGCTCCAGCTGTCCCGGATAAACGGAGTCCACATTCTCAAGCTCCAGCAGCTGTGCTTCTGCAATACCTTCAATCGATGTTAAATCCGCAACAATTTCAGTTCCAATTGCTTTATCAAGCGTCAAGACCATGATGGCCTCGCCGCCGACATTTGCCCGGCCAACCTGCATGGTTCCAATGTTGATAGCGTAGTTTCCAAGCAGGGATCCAACTTTTCCGATCATACCAGGGATGTCGTGGTGTTTGATATAAAGCAAATATTTTTCCGGGCGGACATCGATGCGATATTCATTGATTTTGACAATCCTTGCACCATAGCCGTTTAAGACAGTCGCGCCAATAGTCGCTGTTTGATCGCCATGCGAAACGGTCAGCTCCAAATAATTGGAAAATCCTTTATTGGATGCATTATGCTGAACATTGTAGGATACACCCTGCTCTTTTAAAAGATGAAGCGAATTGATCAAGTTGACAGAATCACTTAAATGATAGGATAAAATTCCTTTGATCATCGTTCTTGTTAGCAGATCTGTATCCTCTTCAATTAGATCACCGAAATAATTAATGTTAATTTTAACGGGTGCTTTTTTTAGCAATTGCATTGCCAGCAATCCGGCCTGCTCGCACAACAGCAAGTATGGCTTCATTTTTTGCTGGGTTTCACCGGACATTTGCGGCATATTGACTGCATTGCGAATTGAATGGGATTCGAAAATTTCGATGATCTCCGCGCTGACTTCCTGGGCAACTTTTTCCTGGGCTTCAACTGTTGATGCCCCAAGATGCGGTGTTACAATAATGTTTGGATTATCCAGCAGTTCTGGATCGGCAACCGGCTCTTTCGCAAAAACATCAAGGGCGGCACCGGCGACATGCCCGGACTGAATGGCAGCAAGGAGTGCTTTTTCGTCAATAATACCGCCGCGGGCGCAGTTGACGAAGCGGACACCTTTTTTCGTTTTTTGTAAAAATTCTTCATTAATCAATGATCTTGTTTCATTGGTAAGTGGAGTATGGATCGTTATGAAATCCGACTCGCGCGCAATCATTTCGACGGTTGCTTTCGTTACCCCAAGTTTTTCAGCCCGATCCTCTGATAAATAAGGATCGAATCCTAAAATCGTCATGCCAAATGCTTTTGCACGTTTGGCAACCTCTGTACCGATCTTTCCCATGCCGAGGACACCAAGGGTCTTTTTGTACAATTCCACGCCTTTAAAGGAGTTCCGATCCCATTTCCCGCTGACTGTTACTTGGTACGCTTGCGGGATTTTCCGGGCAAGTGCAAGCATCATTGCCAATGTATGCTCTGTCGCGGCGATCGTATTGGCGCCTGGAGCATTAATCACGATAATCCCTTTCTTTGTTGCCGCGTTGACATCAATGTTGTCAACGCCGACACCTGCTCTGGCAATCACATGGAGACGGTCAGCGTGTTTCAGTAGTTCTTCCGTCACTTTCGTTTGGCTGCGGACGATCAATGCATCATATTCGCCGATGATTTTAGCCAATTCGTCAAGCGGCAATGTCGGCTGCCGATCAATTAAAAAGTTTGGATGATCATACAAGCTTTTTAACCCTGAATCACTAATTCCATCTGTTACTAAAACTTTATACATTGTCAATCCATACCTCCTGTGCTCGTTTTACTCCTGCTCCAAGTACATTTCTTCCTTCCAATGAATGAATGGCCATTTCGATGCTGCTCAATACTTTTAAAACATCAAACGGTGTGCAATACCCCATATGGCCGATCCGGAAAATTTCGCCTTTTAATTTTTTTTGACCGCCGCCAAGAGTGATCGCAAATTGATCTTTTAACACTTTCTTAAGCTGTTTTGTTTGGTCGTTGACGGTTCTTACGGCTGTGACGGTTGAAGAGGCATCTTCATCAGATGTCAACAGCGGCAGCTCGACAGCTTTTAATCCTTCACGCATCATCGTTTTTAGCAGTTCATGGCGCTTGATGACATTTTCAAAGCCTTCCTCGTCGAACATATTGCAAACTTCCCTCGCCCCATAGATAAGCGAAACAGCCGGGGTGAATGGTGTTGAGCGATCACTTTCATAGGATGCCAGATAGCGGTTCAAATCAAGGTAAAAGCGTTTTGACTTAGATTGGCGAATGACTTCTTTTGCAGTGTCAGCCACAGCGACAAACGCTAGTCCCGGCGGCAGCATCAATGCTTTTTGTGAGCCGGAGACAAGTATATCAATCTGCCAAGCTTCCATATCAACGGGAACGGCGCCAATATTGCTGACCCCATCAACAATAAAGAGAGCGTTTGTGACGCGCTTTGTGACACTCCCAAGATCCTTAATCGGTTGCATCACGCCTGTGGAAGTTTCACAATAGGTAGCAAATACAGCTTTAACATCTTTGTCAAGCGATTTTAAAAAGTCCTCTAGCTGTTCTGGTCTGCAAGCTTTTCCCCACTCGACTTCCAAGCGGTGGACGTTTGCGCCGAATGTCTCACAAATGGATGCAAAGCGGTCGCCAAAGGCACCGGCAACAATGACAACGACATCGTCCCCCTCTGTGATCACGTTTGCGGCAGCTGCTTCCAAGGCAGAAGTACCGCTGCTGGCAAGGATAGTGACGGGATTCTTTGAGCCAAAAACAGGCATCAACCTTGTTGCTACCTCCTCAAGCAGTACAGGAAATTCCTGGCCACGGTGGGCAATCATTGGCAGGTTCATCGCGTGCTTCACTCGTTCAGGAACAGGTGTTGGTCCAGGGGCAAACAAATATTGCTGATCAATTAACATTAAAAACCATCCTCCTAAAAAATTTTATAAAGCAAGCTCGGCGGCTGCTAAGCCTAGTGGAAGCAGAGCCATAGTTGCATTGATCATGAATGTGTCTTTAGAATTTAGCAAGGAAAATTCTGATTCTAAATAAAAACGTCCCTCATAACAGACAGAAGTGCCTTGTTATGAGGGACGTACTTATCCGTGGTGCCACCCTCGTTCACTGCAAAATGCAGCCTCTAAAGGTTAACGGCTAAAGCCGGGCAAGCCTACAAACGTTTCAGCGTGCCAGTTCAGAAGGGCTGGGCATGTGTAAGAAAAGGCACCGGTTTGCAGCTTCCACCGGCTCTCTGTTCGCAATCTCCTACTGCCGTCTTCATCATTACTTTTAAAATAATTGGGATCCCCAAAATTGCCGGCGCGGCCGGCGCCTTGCAACTCTGGTGGAATATACAGAATATTCTACAACCACTTCTTTATTGTTGTAAAGGGCTAAAAATAAATATTTTTTTTAGCAAAATTTTTCAAAAAAAGTGAACTCAAGAGCGGCAAGCGGGTAAGCGATTACAGCGGTTTTTATGTAATTTTTAACTATTGTAAAAAATGATTGACCGTTTTATAATGTCTACTATGAAAATACAATTGTTCGCACAAAATAGACAATTGTGAGGAGGGGTAGTATGGAGGCAATTTCCATTGGATTATTCGGCTTAGGTACAGTTGGAACTGGAGTCGTACGCATTATCGAAAGCCATCAAGATAAATTAATGCACCAGGTTGGCTGCCCGGTTGTGATCAAAAAAATCCTTGTAAAAGATGTAGCAAAACCACGCTCGGTCGATCTTGATCAAGATTTGCTGACAACGAATCCGGAAGAGATTTTGTACGATCCGGAAATCGATGTTGTCATTGAGGTAATGGGCGGAGTCGCTGAAACGAAGGATTTGCTGTTAAAAGCATTAAAAGAAGGAAAACACATCGTTACCGCGAATAAGGATTTAATGGCTCTTCATGGTTCAGAGCTGCTGACTGCGGCATCTGAAAACGGCTGCGATTTGTTTTATGAAGCAAGCGTTGCCGGCGGGATTCCGATTTTACGAGGGCTTGCAGATGGTCTGGCATCCGACCGGATCACAAAAATGATGGGGATTGTCAACGGCACAACCAATTATATTTTAACAAAAATGAACACGGAAGGGCGTGCCTATCTGGAGGTGTTGAAAGAAGCGCAGGAGCTTGGCTTTGCGGAAGCAGACCCAACAGCGGATGTCGAAGGACTGGATGCCGCAAGAAAAATGGCGATCCTCGCAACGCTTGGATTTTCGATGAAAATTGACCTCGATGATGTCGGTGTTAGCGGTATTTCCCAAATTACGGAAGAAGACTTGCGCTATGGCCGGCAGCTCGGCTATACAATGAAGTTGATCGGCTACGCACACCGTGAAGGCGAAAAAGTGGAAGTAAGTGTCCAGCCAACATTTTTACCTGACACGCATCCGCTTGCCTCCGTGCAAAATGAGTACAATGCCGTTTATGTTTACGGAGAGGCCGTCGGAGAGACGATGTTCTACGGGCCGGGCGCCGGCAGTCTGCCAACGGCAACCGCTGTTGTTTCGGATTTGGTTGGAATCATGAAAAATTTACGCCTCGGTGTAAACGGACGCAGTGCAGTGACACCGCAATTTCCCAAACATTTAAAGGATCCGTCTGAACGATTTGCCAAGTATTTTATTCGCCTCCATGTGCAAGATGAAGTCGGGGTGTTTGCTGATATTACCGCAGTATTTGCCGAGTTTGGCGTTAGTTTTGAAAAAATCTTGCAGCTTCCGGTGAAGAAAAACGAGGTAGCCGAAATTGTACTTGTCACGCATCACGCATCACTCACAAACTACGAACATATTTTACAGCATTTAAATGATATGCAAGCAGTCAAACAAATTAAAAGTTCATATCGAGTTGAGGGGAATTCACTATGAGATGGCCAGGATTAATTGAAGCATATGAAGAATTTTTGCCGGTAACCAATCAAACACCAAAGCTGACTTTAAATGAAGGAAATACACCGCTTGTTAAGCTGGAACATATTTCAAAACAGTGGGGTGTCGAGCTGTTTGTGAAAGTAGAAGGGGCCAATCCAACCGGTTCGTTTAAAGACCGCGGCATGGTAATGGCTGTTGCGAAAGCTGCTGAAGAAGGCAGCAATACGGTTATTTGTGCCTCAACCGGCAACACAAGCGCATCGGCTGCCGCTTATGCAGCCCGTGCTGGCTTAAACTGCATCATTGTCATTCCGAATGGAAAAATCGCCCTTGGAAAGTTGGCACAGGCGATGATGTACGGCGCTGAAATTATTTCGATCGACGGTAATTTCGACCAGGCGCTAAAAATGGTGCGGAAAATAAGTGAAGAAGAGCCGGTCACATTAGTCAATTCAGTTAATCCATTCCGGCTCGAAGGACAAAAAACAGCGGCCTTTGAGGTTTGCGATCAATTAGGAGACGCGCCGGATATACTGGCCATTCCGGTTGGTAATGCCGGCAATATCAGTGCCTATTGGAAAGGGTTCAAAGAATACGCGCAGAAAAAAGGCACGGGGCTTCCGAAAATGTATGGCTTCGAAGCTTCTGGTGCAGCTGCCTTGGTTCACAATCGTGTTTTTGAAAATCCGGAAACGATTGCAACCGCGATCCGTATAGGCAATCCGGCCAGCTGGAGTCTCGCTGTCAATGCGGTGAACGAATCGGAAGGCTTGTTTGACGAAGTCAGTGATGAAGAAATTTTAGCAGCTTATAAAAAATTGGCTTCCGAAGAAGGCGTATTTGCGGAACCGGCTTCTTGCGCGTCGCTTGCTGGCGTTTTTAAAAGTCTGCAAAAAGGAAAAATTGCAAAAGGCACTAGAATTGTTGCTGTTCTCACTGGAAACGGCTTAAAAGATCCTGACACCGCCATCAGTACGAGTTTGATTAAACCGGTGCAGCTGCCAAATGATGAGGAGGCAGTAGCAAAGCATATCAGGGGAGTTGTCAGTCAATGATCCTAAATGAGCGCTATATAATCAAAGTTCCGGCAAGCAGCGCCAATCTTGGACCGGGATTTGATTCCATTGGCATCGCGGTGGATTTATTTTTAACATTAGAGGTAGAGAAGGCGGTGGAATGGAGGTTTTTCACGGAAAATGAAGAGTTAAGCCAATTTCCAAGGGGTGAAGACCATTTCATTTGTCAGGTTGCACAAAAAACAGCGGGGAAATTCGGGGGGAACCTGCATCCTTGTAAAGTCAAAATGGAAAGCGATATTCCGCTTGCCAGGGGACTTGGCTCCAGTGCAGCAGCAATTATTGCTGGGATTGAGCTCGCTGATCTGGCGGCCGGCCTCGGTTTAACGAAGCAGGAAAAACTGGAGATTGCCACCGACATGGAAGGGCATCCGGACAATGTTGGCGCATCTTTGTATGGCGGCCTTGTTGTCGGCTGCTATCAGCAGGAGCAAGTTGACCTTCTCGCGTTTTCAAATTTGCAATTTGAGATGGTGGCGCTGATTCCGCGGGAAATTTTGCTGACAAAAGAGTCACGCAAAGTGCTGCCGGATATTTTTTCATACGGTAAAGCGGTGCAAGCTTCCGCGACGGCCAATTTGCTTGTTGCGGCATTGCTGTCGGAAAATTGGGAGACTGCCGGGAAAATGATGCGGCTGGATCATTTTCATCAGCCGTACCGGAAACCATTGATTCCTTTTTATGGAGAAACGGAAAAAAGGGCGCTCTGCGAAGGAGCCTTTGGGGTCGCGTTAAGCGGCGCGGGACCCACGCTGCTTTGTTTTACAGAAAAGGGTCAAGGAAAGCGGTTGGCAAGACAGCTGCAAGGTGAGTTTCCGCAAATGCAAGCGAAGCTTTTGCAAATTGAAAATCATGGCAGTGTTGTTTGCAAATTAGAAGAAGCAGTGTAAACATGCGAGTCTAAAGGTCCGTCATTTATGGCGGGCCTTTGGCCATTCGGCTTGATAAATGGTAGACAATATATACAAGGGGTTTCATACGTCCGATTTTCGTTCGCTTACATATGGGTTGTTTAGAACGCGGGAAATGGTTGCGATCGATACGCAGCTTCCATGGCAATTGCGCGGATAGGAAGCGGCTCCTCTTTACTTTTTCAAAAAAGTATACTCAAAAATGGTTTTACTTTCATTCATGAAAGGTCTATATTTTTACTAGTAGAAATATGAAAAGGCAAGTGGAGGGGATTACCATGAATGTTGTTGCATCCAACAAAGTGCAAAGCATGACAGCCAGTATTTTTCAAGAGGTGGCTGACCGAAAACTTGAAGCGATCAAAAGGGGTATGAACGTCATTGATTTAAGTGTAGGGAGCCCGGATTTTCCCCCACCTTCCTATGTGGTTGACACACTCGTAAAGTATGCGATGGATCCAACAAAGTATGGGTATACTCTTCGAGGAACAGCCGAATTTCATGAGGCAGTTTGTTATTTTTACAAACAGCGCTATGGGGTTGATTTGGAGCCGGAGGAGGAAGTGCTCCAGCTCATGGGGTCGCAGGATGGTCTTTCGCATTTGGCAACAGCATTTATCAATCCTGGCGACTATGTACTCGTTCCGGATCCGGGATATCCCATTTATGAAGAAAATGTCATTTTAGCTGGCGGAAATCTTTATTCGATGCCACTAGTAGAGGAAAATCAATTTTTGCCAAAATTGGATGAAATCCCTGAAGACATTTTAGCAAAAACGAAAATGATGATTCTCAGCTATCCAGGGAATCCGGTAACGGCTTTGGCTGACCGCGCTTTTTTTGAAAAGGTAGTGGCCTTTGCAAAAAAACATACTATTTTGGTTGTCCACGATTTTGCCTATTCTGAGTTGATTTTTGACGGAAATCCGCAAATTAGCTTTATGTCGATTCCGGGTGCAAAAGAGGTGGGAATTGAATTTAATTCCTTATCGAAGACGTTTAACATGGCGGGATGCCGCATCGGTTATGTTGTTGGCAATGCCCAGGCATTGGGGGTTTTAAGTTCGTTAAAGGGGCATGTGGATTATGGCGTCTTTTTCCCGATTCAAAAAGCAGCAACGGTCGCGCTAACTTCTGACTTTTCTGCTCTTCAAACACAAGTGAAAGAGTATGAGGTTCGCCGTGATGCGTTAATTTCGGGTTTGGCAAAAAGCGGTTGGCAAGTGGTCAAATCGCCGGCAACGATGTTTGTGTGGGCAAAGATCCCGTCAGGCTGGACATCGCGTCAGTTTGCTTTTGAATTAATTGACAAGGCTGGGGTGGCAGTTGTTCCTGGTGATGCGTTTGGAAAACTTGGGGAAGGCTATGTTCGAATTGCGCTGGTGCAGCCGAAAGAACGACTTGAAGAAGCTTGCAGCCGCATTCACGAATTTCTTTTTCAATATTCCGAATAAGCAGGTTAACCTTCTAAAAAAACAGGTATGAACATATAACAATAAAAAAGACCTTCCAGGAAGGTCTTTTCAATTTGGATATGAAAGAAGGTAGTGAATTTGCCAAGTGGGCTGCACCAAGTTGTATTGGATCTTCCGATTGAAGCGGTTTGGAATTTTGTGAAAGATATGGATCATTGGGCGCCGCTCGTTCCGGGCTATATCCAGCATGAAAAAATCAGTGAGCGCCAATCGACCTGGGAGTTTTATGGGGATTTGGGGTTTATGAAAAAGAAAGTGCGTCTGATGGTGACCATAAAAGAATGGATTGAGCCGACAAAGGTTACGTTTGATTTGAAGGGATTGAACGAAAATTTTGCCGGGAATGGATATTTTGAGGCGGAGAAAATGGGGGAAAGCCGTACAAGGATGACGGGGTTTCTCAATATTGAAGCCGAAGGAATAATGGCCAAAATGGTCAACAGTGTGCTAAAAACGTCGATTCCATCCATGGCAGAAGAACTAACAGATGCCATTGCAGCGAAAATGAAGTAGAATCTTCCAGTTTATAGAAAACTCAATCCCAAAAAATGATAATCGCGCCCTATTCTCTTAAAAAAGAAGGAAACAGGGCGCGAAAAACAGGGGAAAGAGCAAGTCGACTGCTGCCATTTTCCCAATAAACAATCAAACGGTTCGCCGCCAATCCAGCGAATCTTAGTTAATCAGCGCCTGAAGCGGTGCGGGAATTCTTCCACCGCGATTGATCATTTTTTCCGAATGATATGGGTTCACGCCCATGACGGGAGCACGTCCAAGCAGTCCGCCAAACTCGATCATTTCACCCTCTTTTTTTCCTGGAACGGGAATCACCCGTACCGCAGTCGTTTTTTTGTTGATCATCCCGATCGCGGCCTCGTCAGCGATCATGGCTGAAAGAGTCGCAGCAGGAACATCGCCAGACACCGCGATCATATCCAGTCCGACCGAGCACACACATGTCATTGCCTCAAGTTTCGCCAAACTGAGCGCGCCATCGACAACACCGCGAATCATTCCATTATCCTCACTGACAGGAATAAATGCCCCGCTCAAGCCGCCAACATAAGAGCTTGCCATTGCCCCACCTTTTTTGACCGCATCGTTCATCAGCGCCAAAGCGGCAATTGTTCCATGGGTTCCAACCCGTTCCAGACCAATCTCCTCCAGAATATCTGCGACGCTGTCATGAATGGCATTTGTCGGTGCAAGGGACAAATCCATAATTCCAAACGGAACGCCAAGCCTTTTGGCAACAATTCGTCCTATCAGCTCGCCAGCACGCGTAATTTTAAAGGCAGTTTTTTTAATAATATCGGCCGCTTCGCCAAGATCGGCATCAGGGTGGCGTTTCAAAGCATTTAAAACAACACCCGGTCCGCTGACGCCAACATTGATAACCGCTTCCCCTTCACCAGCACCATGAAAAGCCCCGGCCATAAACGGATTGTCTTCAACCGGATTGCAGAAAACGACAAGCTTGGCGCAGCCGATTCCGTTTTGGTCTTTTGTTAATTCCGCTGCTTCTTTTAAAATAAAGCCAAGCTGGCGAACAGCATCCATATTAATTCCAGCCCTTGTTGTTCCAACGGAAACTGAGCCGCAAACGCGTTCTGTCTCGCTGAGCGCTCTTGGCAAGGAAGCAAGCAATGTTTCGTCTCCTTTGGAAATTCCTTTGTGGACAAGTGCTGAAAAACCGCCGATAAAATCAACCCCCAGTTCCTTTGCGGCACGGTCGAGGGTTTTGGCAAGTTCAATCGCCTGCTCTACCGTTGCTGAACCAAGAATTTCGGCAATCGGTGTAATCGAAATGCGCTTGTTAATAATGGGAATGCCGAATTCTTTTTCGACGTCTTCTGCAGTTTGCTTTAAATTTTTAGCATACTGCATAATTTTTTCATAAACCCGTTTATTCATTTTGGCAAAATCGGAATCACTGCAATCACGAAGATTGATCCCCATTGTTACCGTGCGGATATCAAGGTTTTCCATTTGTACCATGCGAATCGTTTGGATGATTTCATCCATCGCTATTGTCATTTGTCCCATCCTCTCTTGCGGTTAAAATTAGATCCGGTGCATCGCTTGAAAAATTTCTTCAAGCTGAATATTGATTTTTAATCCCATTTCATCTGCAGCGGCGGAAAGTTCCTCACGCAGCTTTGACAAATTTTCATTGGCGGAAACATCAATGATCATCATCATGGTGAAAAAATCTTGAAGAATCGTCTGACTGATATCCAAGATGTTCATCTGATTGTTCGCTAAAATAGTTGTTACCCTTGAAATAATCCCAACCTGGTCTTTCCCAATGACACTAACTACTGCACGTCTTTTCTCCATATATGCCACCTCATTTAGAAAATAAAAAAAGATTGGATTTGCTCCAATCTCAAGAAATGAAGAGTATGCAATTTTGCTTGCCATCACTCTTCTGTCCTTTTGCCTGAGATTGTGAATCCTTCGGCGCCGCAAATTGGCGGTCTCTCCAGAAGCTGCTCCAGTTATAGTGTGATCCATAACCTTCGTCGCTTTATTGAAATTAAAGAAATCGTATCAATTCCCGGCAGAGAAGTCAATAAAAAATTGTTTAACACTTTAAAGCGAAGGGAAAAGGAACGATCCATTCTCCCTCGCTCTCCTAGTCATTTGCTAAAGTTACTGCCGTATCGGAAGTCGTTAAATCGACTTGCAGTTGTTCAGTCAAATCATATGGATGATAAAATCCTCTGGAGACCATGTAAGCGCTGATCTTCTCATGCGTTTCAATTGCCTCTCGTAATTGCTCTCTTAAAACCGCTTTTAACTCGGGAGTAGCCGCTTCAGTAAGGGCAATGGTGTAGTTTTGCACGCCAGATTTTGCCGAAAGTAAGAAATCAGTCGCAATGACTTGATCTGTCAATCCGCCCATTCCCATCATGTTTTGTAAAAATTGATTCATTGAACTTCCTCCCGATTGGTTAAAAAATTTTGCAATTGCTGTATATGTCTCGATCCGGATGCTGCATCATTGGCTAAAAGTGCTTTCAGCTCTTCGTCTTGCGCCAATGCGCCCATCGTTGTTGCTTTCGTCAAACATAGACTTTTAAACGTTAACAGTTCATGAAGTTCAAGGGTTTCGTGCAATCCCAGAAATTTTGCCATAAAGTTATCCCCCTCACTAACATCATTTTGCTCGTTTTATGTTTTCTGGGAAAAAGAACAATTATGCATCGGTTTTCCACCTGAAAGATTCTCCCATGAATAGGGAAAAAGTACATTTGGAAAAATAGATCATTGGAGGTGATTTTATGGAACAGGAAAGTCTGGCGCTCCATGAAACAATGGAAACACATGAAATTCTGAACTTTAAAACCGTTTGTTTGCTCGGTCAAAATTGCTGCAGGGATTATGCTTTGACAATGAATTAAAGGCATTGATGGAAAAAGATGTACAGCAATCAATCCGTGATCTAAATGAATTGCTTCATTTTTATAAAACAACCAATGAGGGAAGCAAAGCATGGCTACGAAGTATTCGACACCAGAACGGATCAATGCATAAAAGTTGTCTTAAAACCATGAAAATAAAGTCCTTATCAAGAGTGGTAAGGACTCGGTTTGTTTTTAGCAAAATAGCAGACAAATGGACAGGGGTTCGGTAAAATAAAAGGGAATGAACGAATTCAAAAAAATCTGCTCATGGAAAGTTTGAACTTTTTGTGAATAAATAAAAGAAAGACTTTACATAGGGTAGGGGGGTATAGTAAAATAAAATCCGTAAAGGAGGGTGTTAGAGGATGAATCAAATGGATCCGCTCAATGATGCTCCCCAGTGCAATGGTGAATGCCATACATCTTCAACAGTCCGGAAAAGCCATCATTCAGAAAATACAAAAAAAAATCTGATTACCCGCTTAAACCGTATCGAGGGTCAGATTCGCGGCATTAAAGGATTGATTGAAAAAGACACGTATTGCGATGATGTCATTACACAAATTGCTGCAACACAAGCAGCTTTAAACAGCGTCGCGAAAATCCTCCTTGAAGGCCACATGAAAAGCTGTGTAGTGGAACGGATTCAAGAAGGCGATCGCGAAGTTGTCGACGAGTTGCTTACCACAATACAACGGCTTATGAAAAAATAAGCCACTATTCGAAAGGAGTTTTTCACATGGAAAAAATCACATTAAACGTTCAAGGAATGTCTTGCGGCCACTGCGTTAAAGCAGTAGAAGGCAGTGTAGGTACCCTAAGCGGCGTCAGCTCTGTTAAGGTAAACTTAGATGCGGCCACTGTTGATGTTGAATTCAATCCACAAGAAGTCTCCCTCGACAAGATCAAAGAAACGATTGATGATCAGGGTTACGAAGTTCAATAAGAGGCTTTTGGCGCTCAACAATCAAAAAAGACGTGCTAGGCAATAGCACGTTCTTTTCTTTTGAAAAGTATACCTATACAGGTATAAGGAGCTGGTTTTAATGAGTGAGAATCTAAAAGAAACCAATTTGCAAATCTCGGGCATGACGTGTGCGGCATGTGCACTTCGAATTGAAAAAGGACTAAACAAGCTGGAAGGTGTAGAAATTGCCAGCGTTAATCTAGCATTGGAGAAATCTGCAATAAAATATGATCCGGCAAAAATAAAGTTGGAAGCTATTCAAAAAAAGATTGAAGACCTTGGCTATGGCGTGGTTACCGAAAAAGCGGATTTTGAGATAACAGGGATGACTTGTGCAGCCTGCTCGGCAAGGATTGAAAAAGGTTTAAACAAACTGGACGGTGTCGTAAAAGCCACTGTCAATCTGGCATTAGAAAAAGCATCAGTCGAATTCAATACGGCGATTTTGTCGCCAAGCGACATTATCAAAAAAGTCGAAAGCTTAGGGTATGGAGCAGCAATTAAAGAAGATGCGCAACATACTGCAGACCATCGCCAGCAGGAAATTGAAAAGCAAACGAGCAAATTTGTGTTTTCGGCGATTTTGTCGCTGCCGCTTGTATGGGCAATGGTCGGCCATTTCTCGTTCACTTCATTTATTTGGGTTCCAAAAATGTTTATGAATCCATGGGTTCAATTGGCATTGGCAACACCCGTACAATTTTTCATCGGCAAGCAGTTTTATGTCGGTGCGTATAAATCATTGAAAAATGGCAGCGCCAATATGGATGTATTGGTTGCGCTCGGCACATCGGCAGCCTATTTTTACAGCCTGTATTTATCATTGGTATCCATTGGCCAAAATGCCCATACAGTCGAACTTTATTATGAAACAAGTGCACTTTTAATTACATTGATTATTTTAGGAAAATTGTTTGAAGCAAAAGCAAAAGGCCGTTCATCTGAAGCGATCAAGAAATTGATGGGCCTTCAGGCGAAAACTGCTACTGTGGAACGGGACGGCGCTGAGGTGGAAATACCACTCGAACAAGTGGTTGTTGGCGATACTCTCCACATCAAACCAGGTGAAAAAATTCCGGTTGACGGAAAAATTATTGATGGCCGCTCAGCGATTGATGAGTCCATGCTGACAGGGGAAAGTGTTCCGGTTGACAAGGAAGCGGGCGATGAAGTCATTGGTGCAACGCTGAATAAAAACGGCTTCTTAAAAATGAAGGCAACAAAAGTCGGCCGCGATACCGCACTCGCGCAAATTATAAAAGTGGTCGAAGAAGCGCAAGGATCGAAAGCGCCGATTCAGCGTCTTGCTGACAAAATTTCCGGTGTATTTGTTCCGATCGTTGTTGGTTTAGCTGTTATCACCTTCTTTATTTGGTATTTGTGGGTAACACCGGGCGATTTTGCCGAATCGTTGCAAAAAATGATCGCTGTCCTTGTGATTGCGTGTCCTTGTGCATTAGGATTAGCGACGCCGACTTCTATTATGGCCGGATCAGGGAGGGCTGCCGAATATGGAATTCTGTTTAAAGGCGGTGAACATCTTGAAATGACCCACCGCATTTCGGCGGTTGTGCTTGATAAAACGGGGACAGTAACAAACGGTACCCCTGTGTTAACAGATGTTTTTCCGGCGTCTTCGCAAACAGAAGAGTCATTCCTTGCCCTTATCGGTTCTGCTGAAAAACAGTCGGAACACCCGCTTGCACAAGCGATTGTTCAAGGAATTAAGGAAAGAGGTATTGCCTTTAAAGACACAAGCCATTTTGAAGCGATTCCGGGATTTGGAATAAAGGCCGTGGTTGAAGGAAAAGAGTTGTTGGTCGGGACTCGGAAATTAATGGAGAAGTACGATATCGCCATTGAAAATGCCAATGAAATGATGGAAAAACTCGAAAAGAACGGAAAAACCGCTATGATTGCCGCGATCGATGGCGACTATGCCGGGATTGTCGCGGTTGCCGATACGATTAAAGAAACGTCAAAAAGAGCAATCCAACGCCTGAAAGACATGAAACTTGAAGTGTACATGATCACTGGCGACAATCAACAAACCGCAAAAGCGATTGCATCCCAAGTTGGGATTGACCATGTCATCGCCGAAGTGCTGCCAGAAGGCAAAGCAGATGAAATCAAGAAACTGCAGGCACAGGGCAAGAAAGTTGCGATGGTCGGCGATGGAATTAACGACGCGCCTGCCCTTGCAACAGCAGATATTGGCATGGCGATCGGCACCGGCGCGGATGTGGCCATGGAAGCAGCCGATATTACGCTGATCCGCGGCGATTTGAACAGTATTGCCGACGCGATTTTTATGAGTAAAAAAACGATCAGCAATATAAAGCAGAATCTTTTCTGGGCTCTTGGCTACAATTCCCTTGGTATTCCGGTTGCCGCAATGGGCTTTTTGGCGCCATGGCTTGCAGGTGCAGCAATGGCGTTCAGTTCGGTTTCCGTTGTTCTCAATGCCTTAAGATTACAAAAAGTCAAATTGTAGAGGTGTTTGCCATGATAAAAAAATGGGCAATTGCTGCGGTTGTGTATTTGATGATCGTCATGGCTGGATACAGTCTGTATGTGGCGATAGCAGGATGAGTGAGCAGCAAAAATGAATCACTAAAAAACAGGGAGCTTCGTTTGCGCTCCCTGTTTTTTTAGTGGATGATGCCCCGTTCAAAGTGGTTCATTTCCGTCAGTTCAATCATATAGTCGTAGTTATTGATTAAATTTTTTAGGTTTTCATGTTCTTCTTTTGTCAATTCAGGGTTGTCAAGTTTCTTTAGCACGTTCATTTTCTGGAGTTCCAATTGCTCTTTCACATCCAAATAGTCCATGGTCAACACTCCTTTAAATAGATAAACTATATGCTAATCTTATTTTAAGACGGAAAAAGCGCTTGCAGAAGGAGGCAGTTGTTGCGAAAAAGTGACGTTGCTGTTACAAAGTTAGTACAATTCCGAAGAATTCAATTTATTTTGAGGATCATTCAGTTGAGACATGTTTCACTGGCTGAATGTGCGGCATGAACAGCCAATCGTCGGAGATTTTCTGCAAACTTTTTTGACAGTTTTGCGCTATAATCAAAGCAAGTAAAAGGTTTCCACTTCAGCGATGAAGGCAAGAATGAAAATGTGTTTGAGAGCAGTAACTTGATGAATGATTATGGATGGAGTCCGTCATGAAAAAAAATTCAATTTTTAACAGTGTTTCAATTAAGCTGGGTCTTTTGTTCAGCAGCATTTTTCTATCCTTGCTGCTGATCCTTGGCGCGATTTTATATGGAGTGTTTACCAATTTGTTTGTCGATTTTGTCACGAAGGATTTGCTTGTCCGTGGCGGCAACCATGCAAAAGCGTTAGCAAGCGACTTCAGCCAGGAGACGATCCGTCATGTTCTTTCAATGGAAAAAGGAAGCACAGCCCGAGTGGTGATAACCGACGCAAATCAGAAGCTTATTGGGTCTTCTGAGCCAATGGATGCGGATATGCAAAACCATCTCCTGAAACTCAAAAATCAAACACTCAATAAAATTATCGACAAGGATTGGAAAAATCATCAGTACATGGTCACCATTTCAACAATTGAAAAAAACAAAGGGTATGTTTATATGTTTTATCCGTCCAATGTTTTGCGTGAAATGGATTTGGTTTTAAAAATCTTGATTCTTGCGGCAAGCTTCGGAACCATTTTTATTGCGTTAGGCTTAATTGGCATTCTCTCACGAAGATTGACAAATCCGTTGTTAATTATGAAAGATGCCACGAACCGTATGGCTCTCGGAAAGTATCAGCAGCAAATACCGGCAAAAGGGAACGATGAGATCGCCCAGCTTGCCAATTCCATTCAGCAATTGGGAGAAAAATTGCAGTCATACGAGGACACGAGAAATGAATTCTTAAACGCGGTGTCCCATGAACTGCGCACGCCGCTGACGTATATTAAGGGATACAGTGATATTCTGAACAAGGGAATCATTAAAAGTGAAACAGAACAAAAGGAATATTTGCAAATTATTCATAATGAAGCAAAACGGGTTGCCTTTCTTGTGGATGATTTGTTCGAAATGAGCAAGCTTCAAGTCGGTGAGTTTACGTTGCATAAAGAGGATACAGACGTACAATCCCTGCTAGAAAAAGTCATTGAAATATTTAAACCTGCTGCTGCTGAAAAAGGGCTTAAGCTCAATGCCCGTTTGAAAGAAAAGATTCCGAAGTTGATCATTGATGCCCATCGGATGGAGCAGGTATTATATAACCTGATTGAAAATGCCGTAAAATATACCGAACATGGTGCGGTAACGATCCGAACGTCTACCCAAAAAGAATGGATCGGGATTGAAATCAGCGATACGGGCATTGGGATTCCAAGTCAAGATTTATCAAAAATTTGGGATCGCTTTTATCGGGTTGATAAATCTCGAACACGCAAAACCGGAGGAACAGGGCTTGGATTGTATATTGTTAAACAAATCATCGAAGCGCACAATGGCCGAATCGAAGTTCGCAGCACGGAAAATACGGGAACAACCTTTACGCTTTTTTTACAAAAATCGCGGAAAGTCGCCCACCAGGGGAGGAAAACAAAATGATGAAAATTCTTGTTGTCGATGATGAAAAAGAGATGCGGCAGCTGCTAAAGATCTATCTCCAGCAGGAGAATTACCAAGTCGAGGAAGCGGCTGATGGGAGCGAGGCCTATCAGAAAATTTTAAAGAATGATTATGATTTGATGATTTTAGATGTCATGATGCCGTTAATGGATGGCTGGGAAACGATTGAGCAAGTGCGAAAAGTCTCCGATCTTCCGATTATTTTGCTGACAGCAAAAGGGGCAATTGAAGACAAGGTGCAAGGTTTGTCAACTGGTGCAGATGATTATCTTGTCAAGCCGTTTGACGCGGCGGAGTTAATCGTTCGAGTCAAGGCGCTGTTAAGAAGGGCGAAAAAAGCAAATGATTCAGATGAGTGGTTGAAATATAAAGGGATTACTTTGAATTTAGCGGAGCGATCGGTGATGTACGAGGGACAGATGATCAATTTAACACAAACAGAGTTCGACCTGTTGGAAATGTTCCTCAGCCACCGGGGGAAAGTTTTTTCCCGGGAACAGTTGGTTGAACTGATTTGGGGGATGGAATTTACCGGCGATGATCGGACAGTGGACTCGCATATCAAAAATCTCAGAGAAAAGCTCCATGCCTTCGGAATTGATAAATCGTTTGTGAAAACCGTCTGGGGCATTGGCTATAAAGTAGAATAAGGTGAGAACGATGAAACGATTGCTGTTCAGTATTTTTTTCATTTTGTTAATGGTTCTCGGTGTTTCTTCATTGCTGTTCGTGCTAAGGATGATGTGGTTTCCCCCAAGCTCAATGGGAATGATGATGGGGAGACAAACGATGTTTCACCATATGTTCTTTTGGTTAAATCAGACATTTTGGATTGCGATTATGATTGTTGGCATCATTCTTTTGATTTGGGTTATAAAGGAATGGAAAAGGAAAAAGTAAACGATTAGACGAAAATACACCAAATTGTAAAAAGAATGGGACTTTTTTTCGATATAATAAGGACAGAGTAGAAAATTCTGCGAAAGAGGCGACAGACATGAAAGTAAGAGAGTTTATGATCAAAGATGTAATTTCCGCTCGGCCAAACGATCCTATAAAAGACGTGATGAATACGTTTGTCGAAAAGAAAATTGGCGGATTGCCTGTTGTAGATGAAACAGGCAAATTGCTTGGAATGGTCACCGACGGAGATGTATTGCGGGCGATCAAGCCCCGTGACTTGCAAATCTATGATTTCTTTGCATTTATTATGTATGTAGAAAAACAAGAATTGGAAAATTTATTAAATGAAATGGTTGAATTAGAAGTTTCGAAAATCGCAAAACGAAGCGGGATTGTTACCGTGTCCCCTGATGATGATATGGAACAAGTCATGACGATATTGGCAAAACATCATTTCAAAAAACTCCCTGTTATCGATCAAGATCGCCGGGTTGTTGGAGTTATCAGCAGAGGTGACGTGATCCGCAATATTCAGACGAAGATTTTGAAACAATTGTAAGAAAAGGCAGGAACCCGCCTCAGGAAACTGTTGAGGCTCCTTCTATTTCCTTTGGGCGAAAGTAGCAATCGATTTGTCATGCGGACAGTAAATGATTTTTTTGGAAGAAAGGAGGCGGAAAATTGGACTTTTCAAACAAAGTAGTGATTGTAACAGGAGCAGCAAGCGGAATTGGCAAAGCGGTTGCCAGCGCCTTTGCCAATACGGGCGCAAAGGTTGTAGCCGCAGATATGGATGAAACTGCTGGAAGAAATAGCGTCAGCTCCATCAAGGAAGCGGGTGGTGAGGCGTTGTTTAATAAAACCGACGTCCGTTCGGAGGAAGACATCATTGCCTTGATGAAACAGGCGAAAACAACGTATGGCCGAATTGATATTTTGATCAATAATGCCGGAAAAATGATTCGGAAATCGCCGTACGAATTGTCTTTGGCAGAATGGGATGACGTGATCAACACGAATTTGCGCAGTGTGTTTCTTAGTTCCCGCGAAGCAGCGAAATACATGCGTGAAAATGAAACCGGGGGTGCGATTGTCAATATTGCTTCGACAAGGGCTTTTATGTCTGAGCCGAATACCGAGTCTTACTCCGCAACAAAGGGCGGGATTGTGGCATTGACTCATGCGCTGGCGGTTTCCTTAAGCGATGACCGCATTACCGTTAATTCGATTTCGCCGGGGTGGATTGAAACGGGCGATTATTCCAAACTGACGAAAGCAGATCACGAGCAGCATCCATCTAAACGGGTTGGCAAACCGGAGGATATTGCCCAGGCATGCCTGTTTTTAACTGCTACAGAAAATAACTTTGTAACAGGAACAAACCTAACCATTGATGGCGGAATGACGAAGAAAATGATTTATGTCGAATAAATGGATGATCGATACACCAATGAAACTGTTCAGCTGGAATCAACAAGCTGAGCGGTTTTTTATTTTGTTCTTTAAAGAAAGAGAAGCGTAAGCAGGATATTTTTTGTATTTTTGTAAAATAGAAATTCGACTGGTTTGACCGATGATGTTGATATCGTTTATAATCAATTGTGATATATTTCAGAAAATTGATAATTGTATAATATAATTATGCTACTATATACATAAGTGTTTTTATATAGATAGGGGGCTTAACATGATTGTTTTTAATCAAGTTAATAAGTATTTCGGTGATTTTCATGTGTTAAAAAATATTAATCTTACAATCAATCAAGGGGAAGTGGTCGTTGTCATCGGGCCATCGGGCTCAGGAAAAAGCACAATGCTCCGCTGCATCAACCAGCTAGAAACGATTACGGACGGAACCTTAATGGTAAATGGTTTTGCTGTCCATGATAAAAAAACCGATGTGAACAAATTGAGGCGCAATATCGGAATGGTTTTCCAACACTTCCACTTGTATCCTCACAAGACTGTTTTGGAAAATATCACGCTGGCACCAATGAAGGTACTCGGAAAATCAGAAAAAGAAGCAAGGGAAACAGCCGAGTTTTATTTGCAAAAAGTCGGAATTCCAGAAAAGGCAAATGCGTACCCGACTCAGTTGTCAGGCGGCCAGCAGCAACGTGTTGCCATCGCGCGCGGGCTGGCAATGAAACCGGAAATCATGCTCTTTGATGAGCCAACATCCGCACTCGACCCCGAAATGATCGGAGAAGTTTTAGAAGTCATGAAAACGCTCGCGAAAGAAGGCATGACAATGGTCGTTGTCACACACGAAATGGGATTTGCCCGAGAAGTGGCGGATCGGATTGTGTTTATGGATCAAGGGATGATTCTTGAAGAGGCTGTGCCAGAGGAATTTTTCGCACATCCGCATGAGGAACGGGCTCAATTGTTCCTCAGCAGGATTTTAAACCATTAAGCATGGTTCTGTGATATGGAGTTCCTATACTCACATAGATTATCTATTTAAAAGGGGAGGAAAAAGAATGAAGAGAATCTTTAAACTGACACTGATGTCTGTGCTTGCTGTATTTCTATTGGCTGCTTGCGGTGGAAAAGCAGAAAAAACAAGCGGCAGCAGCAAAGATGGCGGCGATGTGCTTGCCCAAATTAAAAAAAGAGATAAGATTGTTTTTGGCGTGAAAAATGATACGCGCCTGTTTGGTTTGAAAAATCCGAACACTGGAAAAGTAGAAGGCTTTGATATTGACATTGCCAAGCAGTTGGCCAAGCAAATTTTGGGTGATGAAAATAAAGTCGAGTTTAAAGAAGTTACCTCAAAAACAAGAATCCCGATGCTTAATAACGGGGATGTCGATGCCGTTGTTGCCACGATGACCATTTCGGAAGAGCGCAAGAAAGAAGTTGATTTTACGGATGTGTATTTCAAAGCAGGACAGTCTTTGCTTGTGAAAAAGGGCAGTAAAATCAAAGGAATTGAGGATTTAAAGAAAGGGACAAAGGTATTGACTGCAAAAGGCTCAACTTCAGCTATCAATATTCGGAAAAAAGCTCCGGAAACCCAAGTGCTTGAATTCGAAAACTATGCTGAAGCTTTCACGGCTCTGAAAGCCGGTAAAGGGGATGCGCTGACAACCGATGACGCCATCCTTTACGGAATGGCAGATGAAGATCCGAACTACCATTTAGTCGGCGGCACTTTCACAGAAGAGCCATATGGAATTGCTGTGAAAAAAGGCAATCAGGATTTTGTGAAAAAATTAAATGAGGCTTTGAAGGCAGTTAAGGACTCAGGCAAGTATGACGAAATTAAGAACAAATGGATTAAACAGCAATAATTTGTAGCTTCAGGGCAGGATGGGAAAACTTCTCATCCTGCTTAGTTAAGAAGGGTGGCAGGTGTATGAATTTTTCCATTTTAACGGATAACCTGGATCTGTATTTACAGGGTTTTAAATATACGATTATTGCGAGCGTGATTGCGCTTGTGTGCAGCTTTTTTCTAGGAACCCTCATTGCTGTAATGAGAATTGCTCCAATTAAGGCATTTAATTGGCTTGGCACGATCTATGTTGAGTTTATCCGCAATATTCCAGTTCTTATTATTACATTCTTTTTTTATTTCGGTTTGGCATCAATTGGCATCACGTTTGAGGGATTGACAGCAGGTACCATCGCGCTTTCGATTTACACGGCGGCGTTTATTGCCGAAGCGATCCGCGCCGGAATTATGGCGGTTCCAAAAGGGCAGATGGAGGCGGCACGTTCCTCGGGTTTAACTTACAATCAAGCAATGCGGCTGATTATTTTACCCCAGGCGATAAAAATTGTCATTCCCCCGCTTGGCAACCAATTTATCAATCTTGTGAAAAACTCTTCGATCTTAGGAGTGGTTGCAGGTCTCGATTTGATGTATCAGGCAGATCTGATCTCATCCCGTACCTTTGTTACGTTTGATGTGTACATCTTTGTTGCTCTTTTCTATTTGCTCTTAACAATCCCTTTAAGCCTTGGCGTTGGTTATCTTGAAAGACGCCTAGCGAAGACTCGTTGATGGAGGTAAAGTGATGGATTTTGCCGGTGCTTATTCCTTGAACCATCTTAAATTTTTACTGCAAGGCTTTGCTGTCACCCTTGAGGTCGCTTTTATTTCGATTGTTTTAAGCTTCCTGCTCGGCGGGTTGATTGGAACGCTTCGTTATGCAAAAATTCCATTCGTATCAAAATTGCTGACAGTGGTGGTTGAAACAATCCGCAACCTCCCGCTTTTGCTGATTATTTTCTTCACCTATTTCGCGCTTCCGGAAGTCGGCCTAAAGCTGCCAATCACCGCAGCGGCTATCGTTTCGTTAACGATGTTTGAGTCGGCGATGCTGGCGGAAATTATTCGCAGCGGGTTAAATTCGGTTGAAAAGGGTCAAATTGAAGCGGCACGTTCTTCTGGGTTGACCTATGTCCAGACGCTAAGATCGATTATCTTGCCGCAGGCACTCCGCCGGATGGTGCCGCCGATCGTCAGCCAGTTTATTTCCTTGCTGAAAGATACTTCATTAGCCGTCGTCATCGCCCTTCCGGAATTAACCCACAACGCGCAGATTATTTACGGGCAAAAAAACAGCTACGTCATTCCGATGATCCTGATCCTTGCCTTTATGTATTTTATAGTCAACTATGGATTGTCACTTGTAGCAAGAAAATTAGAAACAAAGAAAGCTTGACTCACAGAAAATGGGTCGGGCTTTTTTTATTTTAAGACAAGAATTTATATCCTAACTTACCATCTAGAATAGTAAAAGGGAAAAAGCCGGTTGATAGAAAAGTCTATCGCCAAATAGATACCAATAAAATCTGGAATATTAGGTAAACTGGGGTTGATTTGGTTTATGGCATTCTGTTGAAAAAAACCGAAAAAAATTTTTTCGAAAATATCTCTTGATAAAAGAAATTTTTTTTCATATAATCAAACTAGAAACTGAAAGTGCTTTCATCTATTATTTGGCCAAAATAATCTGATTGAAACGACAAGGATAAAAGGAATCAATTTTTTGTAAAAAGAAGAAAGGGTTTACATTTAAAGGGGACGGTGAAGAGAATATGTATAACTTATTAATCACGTTTGTAGCTATTATTATTGTTATAATAGGAGTTTCATGGTTTAAGTGGCATGCTTTTATTAGTTTAACGATTGCCAGTTTGTTCCTCGCCATTTTTTCAGGTTTATCAATGGATAAAATCGTAGGTGCCTATGAAACTGGTGTTGGTGGTGCATTAGGTCACTTAGTCGGAATTCTTGCTTTAGGTACTATTTTAGGCAAAATGATGGCAGACTCAGGGGCGGGAGTACAAATTGCCAATTACTTTGTTCAGAAATTCGGCGTAAAAAAACTGCCGTGGGCTATGCTGTTAGCAGGTTTTATCATCGGTATTCCAGTATTTTTTGAAGTTGGTATTTTAATCATCTTGCCGTTGATTATCTCGATTTATAAAACATCAAAACAAAATCTCTTGCTGATCGCCCTTCCAGCGATTACAGGGTTGTCAATTGTTCACGGTTTAGTTCCGCCGCATCCTGGGGCTGTGGCAGCGATTAGCATCTATAATGCAAATCTGGGCAAAGTTCTTGTGTATTCACTCATTGTTGCGATTATTCCGGCCATTCTAGCTGGACCCGTATATGCGAAATGGATTCGCAAATATGTCACACCTGAAGGAGAACCGGAGTTAATTAAAATTAATACGGTCTCTCAAAAATTACCGGGAACAGGGGTTTCATTCTTTGTTATTTTGTTACCTGTCATTTTAATGATTTTCTCAGCTTTCGCTCCATATATGGGCTTTTCGAAAGGAATTGAGAAGTTCCTTGTCTTTATCGGAAATCCACTGATTGCTCTATTGATAGCGGTGTTTGCAGCATTCTACTTTTTTGGTATTCGTCAAGGAATGGATAAAAATGGACTGAAAAAGCTGACTGAAGAGTGTTTTCTTCCAATTGGTTCGATTATTGCGATCATTGGTGCAGGCGGCGGCTTTAAACAAATTTTGATTGATAGTGGGGTTGGCAATACGATTGCCGACATGTCGCAAAACCTATCCCTTTCCCCGCTTGTTTTAGCGTTTTTCATAGCCGGATTGATTCGGATTGCAACTGGATCGGCGACAGTTGCTTTAACAACAGCTGCGGGGATTGTGGCACCAATTGTTCAGCACATGACAGGCGTTAACCTTGAATTGCTTGTGATCGCAACAGGTGCAGGGTCATTAATGTTTTCACATGTAAACGACGCTGGATTCTGGATGGTAAAAGAATATTTAGGTTTAACTGTTAAAGAAACATTTAAAACATGGACCGTGCTGGAAACCATTCTTTCTTTCGTTGCCTTTGGTGTTACGTTAGTGCTTGATTTATTTATATAAAAAAAGCTCCCTCATCGTTTGAGGGAGCTTTATCCTTTTATGGATGAATGAGTTGGAGATTCTGATGGGAATCGATCATCTTTTTCATGTTGATGAAGGATGTTAACACAAAGCGCATCGATAATCCCTTGCTGGGCAATGGAAAAGGTGAAAAAAGCCGTTTGATTATCGGTCTCATCGATACTTACCGGCAGAGTTATATCGGCATTTATGCTCAAGGCTGAATGTGGGTCGGAAGTGATGACAATCGTCTTTGCTTCCGATTTCTTTATTGTTTTCAAAAGGGAAAAAGTTTCCTCGCTTGTACCAGTGTGAGAAATGAAAATAGCTGCATCCTTTTTGGTTAGGAGGGAGGCAGACAACAATTGGCTATGGGCGTCCAAGGAAGCGCAAGCAGGGAACCCGGATTGCAATAATTTTTGGGCAGCGATCAAAGCTGATACTGCAGAGGCGCCAGTTCCGTATACTTCAATTCGCTTAGCCTCCAAAATATGTGCAATGGCTTCTTCGATAAAACGGCTTTCAATATTTTCGAATGTTTTTTGCAGTGCCTGGATATTGGCGTTAAATATTTTTTCCGTTAGGTTCATTTTATGCAACTTTTCCACCTTTTCCACAAGTGCTGATTGGGTGGAAGTCATCGTTTCGGAGGCTAGCGCAATTTTCATTGCTTGAAATCCTTTAAAGCCAATCCGTTTGGAAAAGCGGAAAACAGTGGCATCGGCGACATTTAAATCATCCGCTACCTCATTGATGGTTCGGTGGATGATCACTTCCGGATTCTCTAAAATATAGTCTGCTATTTTTTTCTCTTTCTCACTGAATTTAGGGTAATAGGAACGAATGGTTCCTAAACAATTCTGCGGCATACCAATTTCCCCTTTATTAGATCCTAATTGCAGTATAGCATAAGTGGGTCGTGAAAAAAATTTTAATGTAACCGTTTCCTTCAGGAAAATAATTTCGTATAATAAACATAAGGTGAAAAAATTTTTCAATTAAAGTGAAATGTTATCGAAAAGGTTTGAAAAAAAATTTCATAGATTCTTGAGGAGGATATAAAGATGGAAGCAAAATATGTAATTGGTGTTGATATAGGGACAACGAGTGCAAAATCAGTTCTATTTAGAAAAGATGGAACGGTCGTGTCGAGTGATCAAATTGAATACCCGCTGCATTCTCCAACACCGGAAACAGCAGAACAGAATCCAGAAGAAATTTTTCGTGCGGTTGTTCAAACAGTGAAAAATTCAATGCAGGCAAGCAATGTTCACCCTAAAGATGTTCTTTGCGTGTCCTTTAGCTCGGCAATGCACAGCGTGATTGCAGTTGACCAGGAAGGAAAGCCGCTGACAGAATGTATTACCTGGGCTGATAACCGCAGTTCCGATTGGACGGAAAAAATCAAAACGGAAATGAATGGGCATGAAATCTATTTGCGGACCGGCACGCCGATTCACCCGATGTCGCCTTTATCGAAACTGGTATGGTTACGAAACGATTATTCTGAATTGTTTTCGAAAAGCTACAAATTTATCTCGATTAAGGAATACATTTTTTATAAACTTTTTAAAAAATACGTGGTGGACTATTCAATCGCTTCTTCGACCGGATTGTTTAATATTTACACATTGGCATGGGATAAAGAAGCATTAGAAATTGCCGGTGTAACCCCTGAGCAGCTTTCTGAACCGGTTCCAACTACTTACAGTCTAACGGGGATGGACGAGTCGTTTGCCAGAGAAATGAATTTGCTGCCTTCAACTCCATTTGTTGTGGGGGCTGGAGATGGTGTCTTATCCAACCTTGGCGTAAACGCGATTGAACCAGGTGTTGTGGCGGTAACGATCGGTACAAGCGGGGCGATTCGCGCGGTTACCGATCATCCGATCAGCGATCCAAAGGGACGGATTTTCTGCTATGCCTTAACGGAAAAGCACTGGGTGATTGGTGGGGCTGTTAACAATGGCGGGATGATTTTTCGCTGGGCTCGCGATCAGCTGGGCGATTCAGAGGTAGCGGCGGCTAAACGGCTAGGCAAAGACCCATATGAGGTGTTGACTGAAATCGCCGATCGGGTAACTCCTGGTTCTGACGGTTTGCTGTTCCATCCGTATTTAGCCGGAGAGCGCGCTCCGCTGTGGAATTCCAATGCGCGCGGTTCTTTTTTCGGCTTGGGCATGCATCATCGAAAGGAACATTTGATTCGCGCTGTGCTGGAAGGTGTCATTTATAATTTATACACAGTTTTGTTAGCTTTGAGTGAATTAATTGGTGAACCGAAGAAAATTCATGCGACGGGTGGCTTTGCTAGGTCGGGACTTTGGAGGCAGATGATGGCGGATATTTTTAACCATGAAGTCATTATTCCTGAAAGCTTTGAGAAGCTCTTGCCTTGGTGCTGCTATTCTCGGACTATATAGTTTAGGTGAAGTAGAGTCGCTGAACGTTGTTTCGGAAATGGTCGGCGCCACTCATCAACATGTTCCAATTGATGAAAATGTCGCCATTTACGAGGATTTGCTCCCGATTTACATTCGAGTTTCAAGAATTCTTCAGGATGAGTATGAAAGCATTGCTGCCTTTCAAAAGAAATGGGTGTGATTTTCGTAAAGCAACAAAATAGGCCTGTGGATAATCAATTCCCACAGGTTCTTTATTTTTCTGAAAACTACTAATAGGCTCTTTCAATTTAAGTTCATCGTGGAACTTGTATGCAAAATTAATAATAAATTAAAATGAATGTAATAAAAGTACGCTATGCTGTTACATGCGAATATTTTTTAATCATGGAGTGAGTAGTATTGAGCCATACAATCATTGATATCGCCTTGCTGGCGGGAGTTTCCAAATCAACAGTTTCAAGAGTGATTTCTGGAAAGGGATATACAAGTGAAGAAGCTAGAAAGAAGGTTTTGAATGCAATTGAAGAACTGCAATATAAACCAAATGGAGTAGCAAGAGCCATGGTTTCGCAGCGGACAAACAATATTGGAGTGATCATTTACCGGCAGCACCATCCGATTGCTTCCCATCCGTTTTACGGAAAAATTCTTGATGCCATCCTAATTAAATCAGAAAGTTTAGGGTACTCCGTATTTGTTACAACGGATAAGGAAATGTCAATGAAATCAGCAGATTTTATGCTAGAAAAACGAGTGGATGGTTTAATCCTAATAAGTCGTCTTAGTCAACAAGTCATCGGTCATATCGATACATTTAATGTCCCCTATTTGAGCGTAAACGGTACAACTGAGAAAAATGATGTGATCCAAATTATTAACAATGATCGTCAAGGTGGAAGATTGGTAGCAGATCATTTATATCAATTGGGACACCGGGTAATAAATGTAATTGCTGGGCCGCAAAATCATAGAAGTCATAAATTACGATTCACTGGATTTTGCGAGCGCCTAACAGAATTAGGAGGTCAAATTCAGAAAAGTGATATCTATTATTCACCAACTTCTACCTTTGAAGATGGCTATCAAATAATAAAAAATAATTGGAATCAATTTTCAAGCAGAAAACCAACGGCTATTTTCGCCACTAATGACATGCTGGCAATAGGAGCGATGCAGCTATTATTGGAAAAAGGATTAATTATTCCGAACGATCTTGCAATAGCAGGTTTTGATAACATTGATTATTCAAAAATGTCCTTTCCCCCGTTAACGACAGTTCACGTTGAAAAAGAAAGAATGGGAGAGGATGCGGTTGTTCTCTTGGACAAATTGATAAAAAAAGAGAAAGTGCAGAAAAATTTTGCAGAGTATGAACCAAAACTTGTGATTAGGAAATCGACAGTTTAAAAGTTTGGCAAATAGACCGCATAGGGTAAAAATCGATAAATCTAGTAAACAGTTAACGCCCTCTTAAAATGAATTAATATATTCTTTACATTTTCACTATATTTTCTAAACATTTCCCCCTTATAGTTATATTTGTGAGAGGGAGTTTCAAAAGGTGGGAACGTTCCCACCTGAATATTCTACTATTTAGGATTTATATTTTTTTAGAATATGGGAACCTTCCCACATTATAATAATAAAAGCTATGAGGTGAAAATAGTGAAAAAAACTGCAGTAGGTCTTTTATCATCATTCGTTCTTGGAGTAGGTATTCTATCTGGATGCGCACAGGGTCAACAAACGGGTAGTGCAGCAGCAGACACAAAATTGCCGGCAGTCGTTACGATTAAAGCGCAGACAGCTGGAGCAGAAGTAACTCGTGTTGACAATCTTGTAAAAGCGGCAGATAAACTAAATGAAGAATTAAAGAAACAGGGAAAAAAGACAAAAGTAAAAATTGAAACGAACGATTTTAATGGCAGCTGGGATGATTACGCAAAACAATTTATGCTAGCTTTCAAAGCAAAAAAAGCCCCGGATATATACGCAACTGGCCATGAAAACATCGGATGGTTAGAAGATGGGAACTACATTCTTCCGTTAGATAATCTCAAGAAATCGAAGGAATATGCTGATGTATATCCATCTTTATGGCAAGCAGTAACGTATAAAGATAAAATTTGGGGAGCTCCTCAAGATACTGAAGCACGTCCTGTATTTTACAATAAAGACATTTTAAAGAAATTGGGTTGGACAGATGAACAGATTAATAACCTCCCTGAACTGGTGAAAAAAGGTGAGTTCACTCTGGATGATATGACAAAACTGGCAGAGGAAGCAAAAGTAAAGGGATTAGCTGAGTATGGAATTATCCATCGTCCAGTTGATGGCCCTGATTTCCAAGCTTTAGCTTATGATTTTGGCGGAAAAGTTTATGACTCTAAGGAAAATAAGATTGTTTTAGATAAGAAAGCTGTTGAAAAACAATTAAACTACTATTATGAAATTGCACAAAAAAAATTAATTCCAGATAACTTAAGTTCAATGCAATGGGACAGTATTCATAAAGCGGTTGTAAATGGTAAAACCTTGTTCTATTATGGCGGAGTTTGGAATGTATTCAATTGGAGCCAGGGGAATTATCATGACAAACTTGGTAAGGTTGATGCCAAATGGGTAAATGAACATTTTGGGATGATGTTGATTCCAGCAACATCAAAAGGAGGAAAACCGGTTACTCTCTCACATCCGTTTGTATATACTGTTTCTTCGCAAACAAAGTATCCTCAGTTAGTGGAACGTTTGTTGGAACTTGTGGCGGATCCAAATCTTCAAGCTGAACACGACATTAAAACAGCACATCTTCCTGTTACAAAAAGTGCAGCAGAAGTACCTGAATTTAAAGCAGATGTAACTTTAGGAAAAGTTACGTATATGACAGATTACACGACATTCCTGCCAAATAACGAAGGTTTCCCTAAGTATTCAGCAGCTGTATTTAACGCAATTCAAGCTGTGGAACTAGGCAAGAAAACGCCAAAAGATGCCTTAAAAGACTTGGAAGTCCAGTTAAAGAACGATCTTGGTGACAAGTTAATTGTAAAATAAAAAGCTGTGGTTGCCTGGTGCCAAGGTGCTAGGCAACTTTTTTAAAAGGGAGGTAAACATAATGGGAGTTATGATGAAAAAGTGGAAATTGCCCGCCCTCATGTTAGGACCGTTCATGATTTTGATTTCTCTGTTCTTTTTTCTTCCAGTCATTCTAATCGCTGTCTTAGCGTTTACAGGTATGGACTCTTCAATGAGGTGGGAATTCACAGGGATAGCAAACTTTAAAAAAATCGTTTTGGATCCAAATATATGGCTGATTTTAAAAAATACGATTATGTATGTCGGTTCCACTTTGATTATAAATGTCGTCTTCGGATTGGTTTTGGCGATCCTTACCACATACTTCATTCAAAAAGAATCACTTAGTTTAATTTTCAGAACCATATGGATGTTGCCCCGTATTTCGCCTCCAGTAGTCTATACGCTTCTTTGGCTATGGTTTTTTGATCCAAGCCAATATGGGGTATTAAATAGCTTCCGTGCTCTATTTGAAATGCCGTCAGACAAATGGCTTAGTACGCATCCGATGACAGCCATTATTTTCGCAAATGGTTTAATCGGTGTATCTTATGGAATGATCATTTTTTCATCAGCAATTAAATCAATCCCACAAGATTTGTTTCAAGCTGCAAAAGTGGATGGGGCTTCACATTGGTCAACCATTTTAGATATTGTTTTGCCGGCATTGCGCTGGCCGATTATGTTTGTAGCGTTGTGGCAATTTTTGTCCCTTCTTACTTCGTATGAATATATTCTCTTGCTAACAAAGGGCGGACCGCTATTCGGAAGTGAAGTATTGGCTCTTTACTCGTTTCACAAAGCCTTTCAAAATTTTGAATTTGGCTATGGTGCCGCATTGTCGCTTGTTCTGGTTTTAATTGCATTGATATTTTCATTTTTGATGTGGAACTTTTTTGGTATGAAAAAAATGCTTGGCACATCAAGAATTGAGTAGAAAGGAGTTATCAAATTGGACGTTACAAGTTATCAAACCACACCAACTACATTGGCGCAAAAATCTGCTAGCCAATGGAGAAAAAAGATGCCCTATATTCTTTCATTTGGGATGTTAGCGATCACGACTTTACCGATTATTCTAATGTATTTATGGTTATTGGTAAGTTCATTCTCGGAGCAAATGAAATACGGTTTTATTCCAGTGAAATTCACATTGGAAAATTGGCAATTTTTATGGTCTGATGTCAAATTTGGCGGAAGTACTCTTCCAAGTATTTGGACGGCAACATGGAATTCCTTTCTGTTTTCGGGTTCATTAACCGTACTGGAAGTGCTTATTGGCGTGATGGCAGGTTACGCATTAGCGCGGATTGAATTTCCAGGCCGCCAAACATTAATGAAAACTACCTTGCTTTTGCATGCATTTCCTAGTGTAGCATTGCTGATTGCTGTATTTTATATACTGAATTTTTTAGGACTTTATGATTCTCTTTGGGGAGTGGTTTTGGTTAAAACAGCCCTACAAATTCCGATGACAGCCTGGATTATTAAAGGATTTTTTGATGAGGTACCATGGGATGTCGAGTGGGCTGGAATGATTGACGGCTGCAGCCGATTTAAGGTCTGGTATACGATTGTACTTCCATTAATTAAGCCTGGAATTGCCGCTGTGAGCATTTTTTCTTTTCTGTCAGGCTGGTCTGAGTTTTTGCTTATTTACTCGTTTATTTTAAGTGACAGTAACGTAACCTTATCATCCTATCTGCAAAAGCTGATTAGTGACCCGAATATGGTTCATTATGGGCTTCTGAGTGCTGTTTCCTTATTTTACATGGTACCGGTATTGATCTTTTTCATCTTTACTCAAAACTCATTAATGCAAGTAAGTGCCGGAGGAGGAAAACGTGTATGAGAATTCAATTGAAAAACATTAGTAAATCGTTTAACAAAGCAGCAAATACAATTGAAAATATGAATTTGACGATTGAAGATGGCGAATTCATTGCTTTACTTGGACCAAGCGGATGCGGAAAATCAACGACGATGCTGATGATTGCAGGAATTTACAAGCCAAATAGCGGCGAATTGTACTTTGGAGATCAGCTAGTTAATGATTTGGAACCGAAAGACCGAAGTATTGGGATGGTCTTCCAAAGCTATGCTTTATACCCGCACATGACTGTTCTTGATAATATTTCGTTTCCGTTAAAGCAACAAAAAGTATCAAAAGAAATGCGCTATGAAAGAGCAAAACAAGCGGCTGAAATGGTTCAGCTCGGACATTTACTCGATCGTCAACCGAGTCAACTATCCGGAGGACAGCAACAGCGGGTTGCCCTTGCCCGTGCAATCGTTAAGCAACCGAAAGTACTTTTGTTAGATGAGCCGCTTTCCAATCTTGATGCACGGCTAAAAATTGAAATGAGGGAAGAAATTGCCCGTATTCATAGAGAACTCGGAATCACAACGATACTAGTAACTCATGATCAAGAAGAAGCGATGACGATGGCTGATCGGATTGCGGTAATGAAAGAAGGGCAAATTATCCAGTACAGTACTCCGATGGAATTATATAATCAGCCAAAGGATTACTTTGTAGCACAGTTTATCGGCACTCCACCTATGAATTTTCTAAAAGGAACACTTAACGGCAATGTGCTTCAGTTACAAAACAAATCAGTTGTGTTAGACAGTACAATCTTAAATAAAGTAGCAGATCAATTGGAAGTAAGAGTCGGTATCCGTCCTTATGATTTAAAGCAAGGAAACGAAGGAGATCTTTCATTTAAAGGCGTTGTGAATCTTATCGAACCAATTGGACATTCAAAAATTGTAAATGTAAGTATAGGTCAAGAACAGGTTCGCTTTTTTGCAGAACCAACCACATTATTGCAAATGGGACAAGAAATCGAGTTGTCTGCCAAAATTTCATCCATTCATTTGTTTAATACAGAAACAGGGGAAAGCCTGAAAATAGAAAGTGAAGAAAAGGAACTTATTTATATTTGATAGGGGACGCAAATATGGAACACAACTTAGAGCAATCGATGTATGATTTTGCTATTAAATATGCAAATCAAGCGGGTCGGCTGATTATGGAGAGAATGGAAAACAAGGGAGTCATTGATTATAAAAAAAATGGTTCGGACTTAGTAACAGAAGTGGATAAATTAAGCGAGGAACTGATTCGTTCTCACATTCAGAGGGACTATCCTGGGCATTGGATTTTATCGGAGGAAGATTGTGGCCAGGAGAATGCTTATCAAGCTTTTTTAAAAACTGATTCCGGATACGGGTGGATTATCGATCCAATCGATGGAACGACTAATTTTGTTCACGGGATACCGCATTTTGCAGTTTCGATTGGCATCGTAAAAGATGGTGAACCAGTTATTGGCGTTGTCTTTAATCCAATGACAGCCGAATTATTTACAGCAAGAAAATCAAAAGGAGCTTATTGGAATGGTCAACCAATCTATGTTGGCAAGGAGGCAACATTAGCGGAAGCTGTGTTAGCAACAGGATTTCAAGCGAATGAATGGCATCAAGGATCACGGGTGCTCAAGCAAATCGATCAACTTGCAGGCAAAAGCCGCAATGTTCGTATGTTTGGTGCATCAAGTTTGGATTTATGTTTGATTGCATCAGGGAAGTTGACAGGCTTTTGGCATGAAGGTCTTAATCCTTGGGATACGGCTGCTGGGGTTTTGATTTTAACTGAGGCCGGGGGGATAGTTTCGGACAAGGACGGTAAACCTTATCGACTCTTTCATGATTCTCTAGTTGCATCGAATCGTATCGTTCATGATGAATTTTTGACTGCTATTAAACTACTAAAGGTGGGAGAAAGTTGAGACGTCCGTTCATTACTGCCCATACAGGTTGTGAAAATACCCGGCCCAATTCAATTCAATCCGTGTTAGAAGGAATTCATGCCGGAGCAGAAATTATTGAAGTGGATGTTCGCAGTACGAAAGACGGGACTGCTGTCTTGTTTCATGATGAAGTGGTAGATACAGTAATAGGGAAGAAACGGATACAGGAATTAACATTGGAAGAATTAAATCAGATTGCAGCAGATAAAGAAATTGTTCGATTAGAAGAAGTGTTACCGATTATTCGTGAAAACCATAGGATTATCAACTTAGACCTTAAAGAAGACCATGCGATTGATCCAATGATTCAAGCAGTTGAACGCTATCATATGAGAGATCAGTCATTGATTAGTGGCTGTGAAAAAGACAGAGCTTTTTATCTTAAGGAAAGATATCGCTCGTATCAGGTTCTCCTGAATGCAAGTGTAAAAAGAAGCGACACTGGAAATGAAGAACTTTTTATAAAAGAAACATGTGATGATGCGATTGCTGCTTCGTGCTGTGGAATTAACATTAACTATCACTACTGTAAAGACAAACTTGTCGAGTATGCTTCGCTCAGATGTTTGCCGGTATTGGTGTGGACGGTGGATGATGCAGATCAAATGAAAAAGTTTTTAAATTTGAATGTACAATCGATCACGAGTCATGAAGTGAACACCCTGTGCGATTTAAGGGATAAATCAGGAGAGTGGCGATAAAGAATGTTAGACACATTTTTATTTGAATGGGAAAAGAGAAACAGAGACATCTATCAGTTAATGAAGGAAAAGATGATCACGGCACTTGACTTTAATCAGGCCGCAATTGCTCAGTTAGAACTTTTAAAAAAAATGGATCCCCAAGATGTGAGCTATGTGTCGCAACAAGGTGAACTTTATCATTTAGACGGGTATTTACGTAAAGCGGGAGAATTGTACCGAAAAGTATTGGAAATGGATCCGTTACTTCCGTTAACTGATAAGGAAGAACGTTTCATTCAGAAATTTTGTCCTATTCTGATGGTAACCCCAAAAGAGTGTTTTCCGTTAAAAGATATTGTTGCTATCCATCATCCATCTAAACCGATCATCGGTTATCATTTATTTTGGGAGGATGATTATGATTTCCCAGATGATTACGAGCCATGTGATCATGAAGAAGTCTGGATTGAATATGATCCGGAAGCGGAAGTTGTTAAAAATGTCATGTGTTGGTTTCATGCACGTGTTCTCGATTCAGAACTCGCAGTAAAAGAAGCACATCATCATCAGCAGAGGGCGATTATTCGAATTGAATGGGGGAAACATGGCTCTCTGCTTTGTGGCTGGGAAAATATGAAAGAACCACTAACAGGTGTTTCATTGCCGCAATGGTTAAAGGAAACCTATGACCATGTGAAAAGTGGAGGACGTGTACCTTCCCATCCGTTAAAGAAATTTTGGCCTAAAAGATTTGATGGCAGTATTGAAGAATATACGAATTTTTCCGTAGAAGTTGATCCGTTAGATTTGCTTAAGAAAAAGCCGTTAATGTTTAAATCCGAATGGGTGAATGCGGTTATCTTTACGAATGCATTGTTGTACAATTTCCATCCTAAAATGGAATGGCCTGAACGTTTCTTTCGGTCAATGGGATAACAATCCGATCATTGAATGAGCAAAAGGTGATTGAAAATCATCAAGTTATATGTATAAAGATGGACTATTTGCTGAAGGCTGGAATTGGTGAAAATAAGAAAATTATAGAAAATCAAGCAAAAGACACGGTAGAAAATCTCATTTATTGTAGGAATATTATGAAAGGGCACGGAATCAGAAGAAGTATACTGATTTCTAATTCCTTCCATCTCAGGAGGATTTGGTACATTGCGAAATCAATAGGTTTTCATGTGGACTTTTATTGTTCACGTAATACTAAAACAATTTTTAGACAGACGTTTCATACAATTAATGAACTAAGAATATTTATGAAAATTTTTTGGGCAAATAAAGAATGCAGTATTCCTTCGAAGCTGAAGTGAAGAAAAATTTGCTTGCGTTGCATGTATGTCTGAATAGCTAAAATAGGAAGAGATATTCAATCTCTTCCTATTAATCATTCTATCCATTTCACCACATCTTCATATGGTCTGCGCGTTTTAGCTGCTGGATCTTTTACACGATATCCGAAGGCGGCCATAACGGAAATACCGAAATGTCCATCATCCAAAAGTCTTTCTTCCTGCAGCAATTGGTTCATTTTTTCAACATTGAAGCCTTCAATCGGGCAGGAATCGATGCCAATTTGCGCAGCTGCTGTCATCATATTGGCCAGGGCGATATAGGTTTGTTTTGAAGCCCAGTCAAAAAGTGGCCGGTCGCCGTCAAGCAGTTGGAAATCATCCTTTTGAAATTCTTCGATTCTTTTCAAATAATTCCTCAAATGATCTCCAGATAGTTTTTTAAATTGGGTAAAGTGATTCATTAAATAGTCTGAGTCATACTGTGTATCAATCCTCGTTCTCGCCAGCAGAATGACAAAATGACTGGCTTCCGGTAATTTTCCAAAAGCGCCCCATGATGCATGTTTAATTTTCTCACGAAACTCCGGTTTTTGAACAACGATGAACCTCCAAGGTTCAAAACCAAATGAACTCGGAGAAAAACGAGCCGTCTCAAGGATAAAACGAAAATCATCCTCCGAAATTTTTTTATCGGGATCGAACTCCTTTGTTGCGTGGCGAAACCGAAATGCCTCGATGATTTCCTTTTTTACTTGCTCTTTATCGCGCATCTGATTTTCCTCCCTTTTCATTTCTTTCTAGTATTTCCCTAGCCTTAAAATTCTATTTTTGAAAAAAATTAAAAAGCGTCTGCAGTTGATTTATTTTTCACGACAGGAACAGTGTCTGTTAAAGACTGAATATTTTTACTAACTTTTGTACTATACGTGAAATCTCCATAGCAGTACGGATAGCGGAAGTTGTTCTGATCTCCACTGCATCTGTAAATCTCAGGCTTTGCTTTCACTTGTTTGAGTGAAAACTGCTTGGCCAATTCCTCGCTATGTTTGCCCCCATTCTGGGCCACATAGTCAATATAGCCAATTCCCATATTATAGGCTTGAATAATTGTCGGAAAATCGACATTCTTACTTTTTCCATAAACAAGCGCTCTTTGAAAATGCTTGACCCCTGCTTCGATACTTTGCTTTGGATCTTTAATAGAATTGGGGGGCAGCCCTAATGATTCCGAAGCCTGCATCGGATCCCCGCCTTTTCCGCGGCTTTCCTGCTGCATTAAAGCAATCACAACAGTTGTATAATTTTCCAAATGGTATTTTGCTAATTCAGTCTCGATTAACGGTTTATATTTTTTAGAATTTGCAAATGGATCAAACGATAGTTCGGGTAGGCCCCATTGTGATGATTGTTTTATCAAATTAGCCACAATCAAAACGAAAACAAGTAGCAGCAAGATGAACAATGCATTCGACTTTTTGCGTCTTCGTTTTTTCATACCTTTCTCCTCTGATGTTGAATTCTATACTGATACCTATTATACGAAAGGAAAAGGCAAATGTCTTTGCTGAAAGCTTTGGAAAATTTACTGGAAAGAGATGTATCAATCTTGACACAGCTTTTACCACTGAATGCAGAGAATTTGCTACTGCATACTAGGATATCAATATTGAAATATAGAATGGTTATTTTGGAATTTCACTTAACTATCGGGGGCAGTTCTGTTAAGGAAGGAATGGTTTTGTTCATAGCGAATAATAAATGTATCACGATGAAGAAGAGTGGAGATTATGGAATTCATACCCATTGATATACACCAGCATCAAAAGTATGTCATTCGTTTTCGAAGAGACTCATTTATTGTTAGCTTCGGGACTGATAAGGACTTTGGCGAGGAACAAGAATATTTAAACTGGTTAAAACAACAGTCAGACAAATACCCGCAAGGTTTTGTTTTGGTATTTGAAAACGATAAACCAATTGGACAGCTTGAACTGACAGTGAAACAATATGAGGGAAAAGACATTGGATATGTTAATTTATATTACCTTATTCCTGAAAAACGGGGGATGGGATTAGGCTCAGAACTTCATGAGTATGCCCTTAATTTCTTTAAAGCAAGTAGCCTTACAGAGTATCATCTGCGAGTTTCCCCAAGCAATCGAGTTGCATTAGCATTCTATATGAAAAACGGAATGAAAAAGATAAAGTATGAAATGGATGGTAAAGTAATTAGAATGTCAGGTGAAATTCCCCAATAAAATCCGCATTTATTAAAAAAGATAGTAGAGATGGTACATTCATAGGGCACTAATCATCTTTTTTGCCTAATTCGCCCCCTTAGTTTTAGAAATGGTCAACAATTGGACAACAAAACGGGTAATTTTATAATCATTATTACATAAAAAAAACGCCTGTATCCCTTGATACATAGGCGTTTTTCGGTATGGAGAATAGGGGGCTCGAACCCCTGACCTCTTGCATGCCATGCAAGCGCTCTCCCAGCTGAGCTAATCCCCCGTATGAATGGTACATGAATGATTATAGCGGCATCCATGCTTTCGCGCAAGAGGAAAATGAAAAAAATTTTAACTCAGCTAATACTTTCGATCTCCACTCTTTCAACACCCTCCATTTGAGATGCCGAATAATAGACATCCGTAATTTTTTTTCGCATATCCATTGCAAGTAAAATTTGAACAAGATGGTCGCCATCGCTTAAATCCTTAATACGAATCCGGCGAATCGTGTACTTTTCTGCTATCAAAAAAGTCATTACTTTGTCAACATCCGCCTTATCGAGAATGTGAAGCTGTAACATTATCTCCTTTTCACGTAATTGCTTTGGCCCGATTAACTTCATTAAGAATGGGATAAATTCCACACTAATGATCAACAATGCTACTCCAGCAAATGCCTCGATATAAAACCCGGCACCGACAGCGATCCCAATTCCTGCTGCTCCCCAAATCATCGCGGCTGTCGTTAAGCCTGAGATACTATCATTTCCCCTTCGCAAAATTACCCCAGCACCAAGAAAACCGATTCCAGAGACAATCTGTGCTGCAAGACGCAATGGATCCATTGTGATGCGAACCTTGTCAGAATTCGGGAACAAATAGGCCGATTCAATCGAAACAATCGTTAATAAGCAGCTAACAATCGAAATGACAAGGCTGGTTTTTAGACCAACTGGTTTTCGTTTTAATTCACGTTCAAGACCGATCACAAGTCCCAATACGGCTGAAATCCCTAATTTAAGTAAAATTTCAAGATCAATATTCTCCATCAAAATCACATCCGTTCCATTGAAAAAAATTTAGGATAGAAAATAGTATAAGATAGGAATAAAATTATGTATACACACGAATAGCATGTTTTTAAAGGAGTATGAAATGGAAGAACCAAAAATAAATCCCTATATCCCCGTTATTATCGGGGTTATCTCTGTATCGGCATCTGCCATCTTTGTCAAACTGACTTCCGCACCAACAGGGATCATTGCCTTCTACCGGTTATTTTTTTCAGTACTTTTGATGGTTCCGGTATTTTTAACAAATTATCTTTTCGAACTCCGATTATTAACGAAGAAAGACTGGCTCTTCTCTGCGTTAGCCGGCATTTTCCTAGCATTTCACTTTATCCTATGGTTTGAATCATTAAACTATACATCGGTTGCCAGTTCAACGGTTCTTGTTACCTTGCAGCCCCTTTTTGCCTTTGTCGGTACCTATTTTTTCTTTAAGGAGAGAATTTCGTGGAAAGCTGTTTTAAGCGGGCTGGCGGCAGTTGGAGGAAGCATCATGATCAGCTGGGGCGATTTTCGCATGAGCGGTACAGCTCTTTATGGTGACTTTCTTGCGCTTGTTGCCTGCGCTTTGATTACATTTTATTTATTGCTCGGGCAAAATGTTCGAAAAAGAATTTCGCTTGTTACCTATACATTTGTTGTATATTTTATGAGTTCTGTTGCACTTTTTCTATATGTTTTACTTGAAAAACAGCCGCTCTTTCCTTATAAAGCGAGCGACTGGCTCTTTTTTATTTTATTGGCGATTGTTCCTAATTTAATGGGACATACCTTGTTTAATTGGTCTTTGAAATGGCTAAGCACGTCCATCATCTCTGTGGCAATTTTATTCGAGCCTGTCGGAGCAACTATTCTAGCTTATTTTTTTCTCAATGAAAGGACGATTTGGACGCAAATAGTTGGCGGGGTCATCGTTATTAGCGGAATTACCCTATTTGCTTTAGATGAAAAAAAGAAAAGTTTGAAGGAGAGAATTGAATGAAGATTCGTAAGGCAAATATAAAAGATGCGACGGGGATTGCCTGCGTTCATACAGTAAGCTGGAAAGAAACGTATAAAGGAATGATCAATCAAGATTTTTTGGAGAAATTGTCAGTAGAGAAAAGGCTTGCTTTATGGAATGAAATACTTTCGAATGCAGATGCTATTGTGTATGTGGCAGTGAACCGTAATGACGAGATTATCGGCTTTGCCTCATTTGGAGCTAAACGTCCGGAAACCAACACGAATGATGGAGAGCTTTATGCAATCTACTTATTGGAAGAATACAAACGGAAAGGGATCGGAAAGTTATTATTGGAAGCGGGGTTGAAGGATTTAATAGCTTCGGGATTTTCAACAATGTCTGTTTGGGTGCTGGCTGCTAATCCGAGCCGTGCATTCTATCAATTATTTGCACCAGTAAAGGTAATGACTGAAACTGTTTCCCTTGGTGATGATTTTTATGAAGAGGTGTTGTATTGCTGGCATGACCTACAACAGTTATTGTGTTTACTAAAAACGTAACGGACGCGTCAGTAGTGAATTCTCGTTAAAGCAGATTTATTGGATCAAAAGTTTTTCAAAAAATTATATTGCAATTATAATTTGTCCGTGTTATATTATTTCTTGTCATCTTCGAGAGATGGAAACGACGAAATGAGATTTCAAAAAAAGTTGTTGACATTAAATGAAGAGATATGGTAAATTAAAAAAGTCGCTTCTGAGCGACAGGCTAAATCAAACTTAGAAAAAATAAGGTCATTACATGGTTTGCAGATTAAAACATTGCCCCTGCGCTGTAGAGTATTTTAAGATGTAACCTTCAGCTCGTTGAAAGGCAACGTGAAGCAGAGTCATGATGTGATCGAAATGAGTAGCATTGTTCTTTGAAAACTAAACAAACAATTACGTCAACAAATAATCATGATGTCTGTTTAATTAAGCAGCATCAGCCAACGTTAATCAAGTAAGGATCGTCGACTAAGAACGCCACGTCCTGTGGCAACATCGGCGTCAACGCATCCTTGCACAAGTGAGCTATATCAAATTCTTCGGAGAGTTTGATCCTGGCTCAGGACGAACGCTGGCGGCGTGCCTAATACATGCAAGTCGAGCGGATCATCGGGAGCTTGCTCCCGATGGTTAGCGGCGGACGGGTGAGTAACACGTGGGCAACCTGCCTGTAAGACTGGGATAACACCGGGAAACCGGTGCTAATACCGGGTAACTCTTTCTTTCGCATGAAGGAAAGCTGAAAGACGGCTTTTGCTGTCACTTACAGATGGGCCCGCGGCGCATTAGCTAGTTGGTGAGGTAACGGCTCACCAAGGCAACGATGCGTAGCCGACCTGAGAGGGTGATCGGCCACACTGGGACTGAGACACGGCCCAGACTCCTACGGGAGGCAGCAGTAGGGAATCTTCCGCAATGGACGAAAGTCTGACGGAGCAACGCCGCGTGAGTGATGAAGGCCTTCGGGTCGTAAAACTCTGTTGTTAGGGAAGAACAAGTATCGGAGTAACTGCCGGTACCTTGACGGTACCTAACCAGAAAGCCACGGCTAACTACGTGCCAGCAGCCGCGGTAATACGTAGGTGGCAAGCGTTGTCCGGAATTATTGGGCGTAAAGCGCGCGCAGGCGGTTCTTTAAGTCTGATGTGAAAGCCCCCGGCTCAACCGGGGAGGGTCATTGGAAACTGGGGAACTTGAGTGCAGAAGAGGAAAGCGGAATTCCACGTGTAGCGGTGAAATGCGTAGAGATGTGGAGGAACACCAGTGGCGAAGGCGGCTTTCTGGTCTGTAACTGACGCTGAGGCGCGAAAGCGTGGGGAGCAAACAGGATTAGATACCCTGGTAGTCCACGCCGTAAACGATGAGTGCTAAGTGTTAGAGGGTTTCCGCCCTTTAGTGCTGCAGCTAACGCATTAAGCACTCCGCCTGGGGAGTACGGCCGCAAGGCTGAAACTCAAAGGAATTGACGGGGGCCCGCACAAGCGGTGGAGCATGTGGTTTAATTCGAAGCAACGCGAAGAACCTTACCAGGTCTTGACATCCTCTGACACTCCTAGAGATAGGACTTTCCCCTTCGGGGGACAGAGTGACAGGTGGTGCATGGTTGTCGTCAGCTCGTGTCGTGAGATGTTGGGTTAAGTCCCGCAACGAGCGCAACCCTTGATCTTAGTTGCCAGCATTTAGTTGGGCACTCTAAGGTGACTGCCGGTGACAAACCGGAGGAAGGTGGGGATGACGTCAAATCATCATGCCCCTTATGACCTGGGCTACACACGTGCTACAATGGATGGTACAAAGGGCAGCAAGACCGCGAGGTTTAGCCAATCCCATAAAACCATTCTCAGTTCGGATTGCAGGCTGCAACTCGCCTGCATGAAGCCGGAATCGCTAGTAATCGCGGATCAGCATGCCGCGGTGAATACGTTCCCGGGCCTTGTACACACCGCCCGTCACACCACGAGAGTTTGTAACACCCGAAGTCGGTGGGGTAACCGTAAGGAGCCAGCCGCCTAAGGTGGGACAGATGATTGGGGTGAAGTCGTAACAAGGTAGCCGTATCGGAAGGTGCGGCTGGATCACCTCCTTTCTAAGGGAAATGTTCTTTTTGAACATCAATGAGTTGGTTTTTTGTTGGCGTGTTGGGTGTTTAGTTTTGAGAGAACAATCTCTCTTTTTTTCCATTCGTTCTTTGAAAACTAGATAATCGTATAGAAGAAGTAACCAAGTAAGAACCGAGTGATCGCCATTTTAGATTTTCAACCTTTTTCAAGGCGAAATAGAAGCACAGCTTATATGAGCCGTAGGTTAAGTTAGAAAGGGCGCACGGTGGATGCCTTGGCACTAGGAGCCGATGAAGGACGGGACTAACACCGATATGCTTCGGGGAGCTGTAAGTAAGCTTTGATCCGGAGATTTCCGAATGGGGAAACCCGCTGTTCGTAATGGAACAGTATCTTTACCTGAATCCATAGGGTAATGAAGGCAGACCCGGGGAACTGAAACATCTAAGTACCCGGAGGAAGAGAAAGCAAACGCGATTCCCCAAGTAGCGGCGAGCGAAACGGGAACAGCCCAAACCGAAAGGCTTGCCTTTCGGGGTTGTAGGACACTCAATATGGAGTTACAAAGGAACGGGGTAAATGAAGCGATCTGGAAAGGTCTGCCGTAGAAGGTAAAAGCCCTGTAGTTGAAACTTCGTTCCCTCCTGAGTGGATCCTGAGTACGGCCGGACACGTGAAATCCGGTCGGAAGCTGGGACGACCATCTCCCAAGGCTAAATACTCCCTAGTGACCGATAGTGAACCAGTACCGTGAGGGAAAGGTGAAAAGCACCCCGGAAGGGGAGTGAAACAGTTCCTGAAACCGTGTGCCTACAAGTAGTCAAAGCGCGTTTTTGCGTAATGGCGTGCCTTTTGTAGAATGAACCGGCGAGTTACGATTACATGCAAGGTTAAGTTGAAGAGACGGAGCCGCAGCGAAAGCGAGTCTTAATTAGGGCGTAAGAGTATGTGGTCGTAGACCCGAAACCAGGTGATCTACCCATGTCCAGGGTGAAGGTAGGGTAACACCTACTGGAGGCCCGAACCGACGCACGTTGAAAAGTGCGCGGATGAGGTGTGGGTAGCGGAGAAATTCCAATCGAACTTGGAGATAGCTGGTTCTCTCCGAAATAGCTTTAGGGCTAGCCTCACGTGCAAGAGTCTTGGAGGTAGAGCACTGTTTGGACTAGGGGCCCTCATCGGGTTACCGAATTCAGACAAACTCCGAATGCCAAAGACTTATCCGTGGGAGTCAGACTGCGAGTGATAAGATCCGTAGTCAAAAGGGAAACAGCCCAGACCACCAGCTAAGGTCCCAAAGTATACGTTAAGTGGAAAAGGATGTGGAGTTGCTTAGACAACCAGGATGTTGGCTTAGAAGCAGCCACCATTTAAAGAGTGCGTAATAGCTCACTGGTCGAGTGACTCTGCGCCGAAAATGTACCGGGGCTAAACGTATCACCGAAGCTGTGGGTGGACACCGATGGTGTCCGCGGTAGGAGAGCGTTCTAAGGGCGTTGAAGCGGGATCGGAAGGACCCGTGGAGCGCTTAGAAGTGAGAATGCCGGTATGAGTAGCGAAAGATGAGTGAGAATCTCATCCACCGAATGCCTAAGGTTTCCTGAGGAAGGCTCGTCCGCTCAGGGTTAGTCGGGACCTAAGCCGAGGCCGAAAGGCGTAGGCGATGGACAACAGGTTGATATTCCTGTACCACCTCTTTATTGTTTGAGCGATGGGGGGACGCAGGAGGATAGGGTAAGCGCACTGCTGGATATGTGCGTGTAAGCAGTTAGGCTGTCAGCGAGGCAAATCCCGCTGGCAATAGGCTCGAGCTGTGATGCCGAGGGAAATAGAGTACCGAAGTTCCTGATTCCACACTGCCAAGAAAAGCCTCTAGTGAGATAAAAGGTGCCCGTACCGCAAACCGACACAGGTAGGCGAGGAGAGAATCCTAAGGTGAGCGAGAGAACTCTCGTTAAGGAACTCGGCAAAATGACCCCGTAACTTCGGGAGAAGGGGTGCTCTTTGGGGTTTACGCCCCGAAGAGCCGCAGTGAATAGGCCCAGGCGACTGTTTAGCAAAAACACAGGTCTCTGCGAAGCCGCAAGGCGAAGTATAGGGGCTGACGCCTGCCCGGTGCTGGAAGGTTAAGAGGAGGGGTTAGCTGCAAAGCGAAGCTCTGAATTGAAGCCCCAGTAAACGGCGGCCGTAACTATAACGGTCCTAAGGTAGCGAAATTCCTTGTCGGGTAAGTTCCGACCCGCACGAAAGGCGTAACGATCTGGGCACTGTCTCAACGAGAGACTCGGTGAAATTATAGTACCTGTGAAGATGCAGGTTACCCGCGACAGGACGGAAAGACCCCGTGGAGCTTTACTGTAGCCTGATATTGAATTTCGGTACAGCTTGTACAGGATAGGTAGGAGCCGTAGAAACCGGAGCGCCAGCTTCGGTGGAGGCGTCGGTGGGATACTACCCTGGCTGTATTGAAATTCTAACCCGCACCCCTCACTCGGGGTGGGAGACAGTGTCAGGTGGGCAGTTTGACTGGGGCGGTCGCCTCCTAAAGAGTAACGGAGGCGCCCAAAGGTTCCCTCAGAATGGTTGGAAATCATTCGTAGAGTGTAAAGGCACAAGGGAGCTTGACTGCGAGACCTACAAGTCGAGCAGGGACGAAAGTCGGGCTTAGTGATCCGGTGGTTCCGCATGGAAGGGCCATCGCTCAACGGATAAAAGCTACCCCGGGGATAACAGGCTTATCTCCCCCAAGAGTCCACATCGACGGGGAGGTTTGGCACCTCGATGTCGGCTCATCGCATCCTGGGGCTGTAGTCGGTCCCAAGGGTTGGGCTGTTCGCCCATTAAAGCGGTACGCGAGCTGGGTTCAGAACGTCGTGAGACAGTTCGGTCCCTATCCGTCGTGGGCGCAGGAAATTTGAGAGGAGCTGTCCTTAGTACGAGAGGACCGGGATGGACGCACCGCTGGTGTACCAGTTGTCTTGCCAAAGGCATCGCTGGGTAGCTATGTGCGGACGGGATAAGTGCTGAAAGCATCTAAGCATGAAGCCCCCCTCAAGATGAGATTTCCCATAGCGTCAAGCTAGTAAGATCCCTGAAAGACGATCAGGTTGATAGGTCAGAGGTGGAAGCGCGGTGACGTGTGGAGCTGACTGATACTAATCGATCGAGGACTTAACCAATATCATTTGATGTGCGAACTCGTTCTTCCTTTACTTCTTCTTGATTACCTAGTTTTGAGGGAATGAATTTTCAATTTTCTCTTGAAAAAATTGAAAAAGGCATTATAATAAAACATGTCTTGCCCATAGTCTGGCGGCAATGGCGAGAAGGTCACACCCGTTCCCATACCGAACACGGAAGTTAAGCTTCTTAGCGCCGATGGTAGTTGGAACGCAAGTTCCTGCGAGAGTAGGACGCTGCCAGGCGATTGTATGGAGGATTAGCTCAGCTGGGAGAGCATCTGCCTTACAAGCAGAGGGTCGGCGGTTCGATCCCGTCATCCTCCACCATATAATTTTTTGTTTGCCGGTCTAGCTCAATTGGTAGAGCAACTGACTTGTAATCAGTAGGTTGGGGGTTCAAGTCCTCTGGCCGGCACCATGTGTACGAGCCATTAGCTCAGTCGGTAGAGCATCTGACTTTTAATCAGAGGGTCGAAGGTTCGAGTCCTTCATGGCTCACCATTTTTAATGAACATGCGGGTGTGGCGGAATTGGCAGACGCACCAGACTTAGGATCTGGCGCCGTAAGGCGTGGGGGTTCGACTCCCTTCACCCGCACCATTTTAAAATGCGGAAGTAGTTCAGTGGTAGAACACCACCTTGCCAAGGTGGGGGTCGCGGGTTCGAATCCCGTCTTCCGCTCCATTATTGCCGGGGTGGCGGAACTGGCAGACGCACAGGACTTAAAATCCTGCGGTAGGTGACTACCGTACCGGTTCGATTCCGGTCCTCGGCACCATTTAAATGCGCCCGTAGCTCAATTGGATAGAGCGTCTGACTACGGATCAGAAGGTTATGGGTTCGACTCCTTTCGGGCGCGCTTGTATCGGGAAGTAGCTCAGCTTGGTAGAGCACTTGGTTTGGGACCAAGGGGTCGCAGGTTCGAATCCTGTCTTCCCGACCATCAAGTTTTTTTTGGGGGATTAGCTCAGCTGGGAGAGCGCCTGCTTTGCACGCAGGAGGTCAGCGGTTCGATCCCGCTATCCTCCACCAAAATCAACATATAATTCATTTATTTGGCGGTGTAGCTCAGCTGGCTAGAGCGTACGGTTCATACCCGTAAGGTCGGGGGTTCGATCCCCTCCGCCGCTACCAATATATATATTACCTTAAGGATCATTAGCTCAGCTGGTTAGAGCAACGAGCCGAGCTTCTAAGAATACTCTACGAGTTGTACCCATCGAGCCACAACATGAATAGTCTTACTGAGATGGGGACAGACATAAAAAGGTAAAGAGAACTATATTTGGACCTTTAGCTCAGCTGGTTAGAGCAACGAGCCGGGCTTCTAAGAATACTCTACGAGTTGTACCCATCGAGCCACAACATGAATAGTCTTACTGAGATGGGGACAGACATAAAAAAGTAAAGAGAACTATATTTGGACCTTTAGCTCAGCTGGTTAGAGCAGACGGCTCATAACCGTCCGGTCGTAGGTTCGAGTCCTACAAGGTCCACCATTAATACTTATATTTATGGAGGAATACCCAAGTCTGGCTGAAGGGATCGGTCTTGAAAACCGACAGGCGGGTTAAACCGCGCGGGGGTTCGAATCCCTCTTCCTCCGCCATTTAAATGTAGTACTTTTTATTATCGCGGGGTGGAGCAACGAGCAAAGCATCGTTGAATTATCTGCGAGTTGTACTCAACGAACAGCATCTTGAATAAGCCTTTTGAGTTGAGGACAGTCCAATGCTATCTAAGGGCATGGAAAAAATAAATACTTTTTTATTATCGCGGGGTGGAGCAACGAGCAAAGCATCGTTGAATTATCTGCGAGTTGTACTCAACGAACAGCATCTTGAATAAGCCTTTTGAGTTGAGGACAGTCCAATGCTATCTAAGGGCATGGAAAAAATAAATACTTTTTTATTATCGCGGGGTGGAGCAGTCCGGTAGCTCGTCGGGCTCATAACCCGAAGGTCGCAGGTTCAAATCCTGCCCCCGCAATCTGGTCTGGTAGTTCAGTTGGTTAGAATGCCTGCCTGTCACGCAGGAGGTCGCGGGTTCGAGTCCCGTCCAGACCGCCACTATAATTAAAATAATACGGCTCGGTAGCTCAGTCAGTAGAGCATGTTACTTGCATCTGTGAATAAGCTTCCGGTGCAACATGTGAGAAAGATCGAGAGATTCTTTCGAACAAAGGACAATTGGGAAATAGTTTAGGTTATTAAAATAAAATGGCTCGGTAGCTCAGTCGGTAGAGCATGTTGCTCACATCTGTGAATAAGCTCCCGGTGCAACATGTGAGAAAGATCGTAAGATTCTTTCGAACAAAGGACGATTGTGAAATAATTTTAGGGTTCTTTAATAATATGGCTCGGTAGCTCAGTCGGTAGAGCATGTTGCTTGCATCTGTGAATAAGCTTCCGGTGCAACATGTGAGAAAGATCGAGAGATTCTTTCGAACAAAGGACGATTGTGAAATAATTTTAGGGTTCTTTAATAATATGGCTCGGTAGCTCAGTCGGTAGAGCATGTTGCTTGCATCTGTGAATAAGCTTCCGGTGCAACATGTGAGAAAGATCGAGAGATTCTTTCGAACAAAGGACGATTGTGAAATAATTTTAGGGTTCTTTAATAATATGGCTCGGTAGCTCAGTCGGTAGAGCAAAGGACTGAAAATCCTTGTGTCGGCGGTTCGATTCCGTCCCGAGCCACCTTACTTGTTGTCGTTAACTACAATCATTTTATGATGGCGGCTGTGGCGAAGTGGTTAACGCACCAGATTGTGGCTCTGGCATTCGTGGGTTCGATTCCCATCAGTCGCCCCATTTAAAAATCTATGCGGGTGTAGTTTAATGGTAAAACTCCAGCCTTCCAAGCTGATGTCGTGGGTTCGATTCCCATCACCCGCTCCATAATGGGCCTATAGCTCAGCTGGTTAGAGCGCACGCCTGATAAGCGTGAGGTCGATGGTTCAAGTCCATTTAGGCCCACCATTATTTTTTCATCAGTTTCGTGGCAGAAACGAACAAAACGTAATGTATATGTTTCGAGTTATACCCATCGAACCTTATTTTGGCTCAACAAAATGAGGTGGGAACATGGGTTTATGAATCAAATATAATTATTCCGCAGTAGCTCAGTGGTAGAGCTATCGGCTGTTAACCGATCGGTCGTAGGTTCGAATCCTACCTGCGGAGCCATATGGAGAAGTACTCAAGTGGCTGAAGAGGCGCCCCTGCTAAGGGTGTAGGTCGGGTAACCGGCGCGAGGGTTCAAATCCCTCCTTCTCCGCCAGAACTTTGGCCCCTTGGTCAAGCGGTTAAGACACCGCCCTTTCACGGCGGTAACACGGGTTCGAATCCCGTAGGGGTCATTTGCAAAAGCTGATAACAAACGTTATCAGCTTTTTTCGTATATCAAAATTTATATGTCGCCCCTTTTTATATTAAAAAGATGTCTATCAGATAGAATGACTCAAAATCTTTTTTTAGTTTTCCTAATGCCCAATTCTCAGGTTTTACAATAGACAAAAAGACTGCTTCTCAATCATGATTGATTGGAGCCTATGATTCCCAAAAAGGATGAAGCTCCGCAAAAACGGGATTCAAAGCAGGCGTATGATGCCCAAAAAGGATGAAGTTCTGCAAAAATGGGAATCAAAGCGGGTGTATGATTCCCAAAAAGGGTGAAGATTCGCAAAAACGGGAATCAAAGCGGGTGTATGATTCCCAAAAAGGATGAAGCTCTGCAAAAATGGGAATCAAAGCGGGTGTATGATTCCCGAAAAGGGTGAAGTCCAGCGAAAAAGGGAATCAAAGCAGGCGTATGATGCACGATGAAAGGGTATTCGCCAATAAGTATTAATGGGATCATATGAGGCTTGGCAGCCGGATGTTTGGATTTACAAAAAGATTAGTTGCAAACTTCAAAGAATTATTTCTAATTTTAACATATAACTACACGGTGATTACTTTGCCGTTGTTGGGCTCCCTGTTTCGAGGTCGATTCGTGAACTGAAAAGAGCGGGTAACAGGCTTCCATTTCTACTTTTTCATGGAAATATAAATTCAAAGAAACACGAGTACCTCGACAGCCGCTTTCTCCTTATTTCTTCCTTTTTGAATAAAATGTATACTCTTTTTTAAATCCCTTAGACCAGAAAATTATTATACATACAATAATATTCTCTTTGTTTTTAATAAACCGTTCCGAAAAAAATTCCACAAAAGTAGACAACCGAAACAAATAAGCAGTCTCCCTCTAAACAAGAAAAATTTTTATGAAGTGAAGAATTTTGTGAAATAATGCAGGATTGTGTCGATTTGTGACGCAAAAACTTTAAATTCGACATAATTCTAGCGCAAATCGATTAAACTATATCGATTTATAGATTAATATGTCAGAAAAATAAATAAATTATCTCAAGGAATTTTGACTTATCTGGAGAATTAATATAATAATGCGGAAATATATTTTTTAAGTAGGGATGAGGGATCGAATGGCAGTGAATACTTACTATCCAACAGATTATCAGATTCATTTGTTCCATGAAGGAAATCTTTTTCAGAGTCATCAGCTTTTCGGCGCGCATGTTTTGAAACAATCCAATTCGGTTTGTACGCGTTTTATCGTATGGGCGCCCAATGCGCAAAAAGTACGATTGGCTGGCGATTTTAATCAGTGGTGCGGGGAAGGATACGAACTTGAAAAGATAAATGATCAAGGAATTTGGATCCTCTTCGTTGATGAAGACCTTGAAGGAAGCTTGTATAAATATGAAATTTTTACAGAACACGGCGGTGTCCAGCTTAAATCTGATCCATTTGCATTTTATTCAGAGCTCAGACCAAACACGGCCTCCATTGTCTACAACATCAAGACCTATGACTGGAAGGATTCTCAATGGAATGCCAAAAAAGAAAAGAAAAACGCTTTAACGGAACCGATCCTTATTTATGAAGTACATTTCGGTTCGTGGAAAAAGAAAGAAGATGGTGAATTTTTCACTTATCGGGAAATGGCGGATGAATTGATTCCATATGTCAAAGAGCATGGATTCACCCATATTGAACTGCTGCCTCTTGTTGAGCACCCGCTCGACGTTTCATGGGGATACCAGGGAACGGGTTATTTCTCTCCCACTTCACGGTACGGCACACCCGAAGAGTTAATGTTTTTTATCGATCAATGTCATCAAAATGGAATTGGTGTGATTCTTGACTGGGTTCCTGGTCATTTTTGCAAAGATGCTCATGGATTGTACCAGTTTGATGGAGGCCATATTTTTTCCTACCGTGAAGAGATTGACCGTGAAAATCCTGTATGGGGAACGGCCAATTTTGATTTAGGGAAATCTGAGGTGCAAAGTTTTCTCATCTCCAACGCGCTATTTTGGATGGAGAATTATCATATCGACGGTTTTCGAGTCGATGCGGTTGCTAATATTATTTATTGGCCGAATTCGCCTGGGAAACATGAAAATCCATTTGGTATCAGCTTTTTGAAAAAATTAAATCAAACTGTCCATGAGCATGATCCATCCTTTTTAATGATGGGGGAAGATTCAACAGATTTTCAGAACGTGACAGCGCCAGTGCACTACGGAGGTTTGGGGTTTGATTATAAATGGAATATGGGCTGGATGAACGACATGCTCGAATATATGGAGACGCCCCCGTTTTCTCGCACTCCGAAACATCAAAATGTAACCTTTTCTTTGTTGTACGCCTTTTCGGAAAACTTCGTCTTACCTTTTTCCCACGATGAAGTGGTTCACGGAAAAAAATCGTTGCTTGATAAAATGCCTGGACATTATTGGGAAAAATTTGCGCAGCTGCGATTATTACTAGGCTACATGTTTGCTCACCCTGGAAAAAAACTCCTGTTCATGGGTTTTGAACTTGGACAATTTTCGGAATGGAAAGATAAAGAACAGCTGGATTGGAATTTGTTAGATTATGACATGCACCGCAGTGTAAATGAATATGTTAAAGAGTTAACAAAAGTATATAAACGTACAAAAGCTTTATATGAAATGGATCATCTGCACGAAGGATTTGAATGGATCGATGTGAATAATAGCGAGCAGTCAATCTTTTCCTTTATTCGCAAAGGAAAAAATGAAAAAGAATTTATTGCGGTTGTTTGCAATTTTACTGCGGTTAACTATCAAGACTATCGCATCGGCATCCCCGAATCAGGCGAATACCGCGAAATTTTCAATAGTGATAAAGAGGAATTTGGTGGAACAGGAGCTGTCAATAAGAAGGTAATCAAAGCGGAAGAGATTCCGTTCCATGGCAAGCCGTATTCTTTGAAACTAACGATTCCGCCGTTTGGCATCGTCATGTTAAGACCAGTTAAGAAGAGAAAGGAGAGAAAAGGAAATGGCAAAGAAGAAGTGCGTGGCCATGTTACTGGCAGGCGGGAAAGGAAGTAGGCTTAATTCGCTCACAAAGAATTTAGCAAAGCCTGCGGTACCGTTTGGCGGGAAATATCGAATCATTGATTTTACTTTAAGCAATTGCACAAACTCGGGAATTGAAACAGTTGGAGTTTTAACGCAATACCAGCCGCTTCTATTAAACTCCTATATCGGCATCGGCAGTGCGTGGGATTTGGATCGGAAAGATGGAGGGGTGACCGTTCTTCCGCCATATAGCGAGTCATCCGAGGTGAAATGGTATACCGGAACAGCGAGCGCAATCTATCAAAATTTAAATTATTTAAAACAGTACCAGCCTGAGTATGTCCTGATTCTTTCCGGCGACCATATTTATAAAATGAACTATGAAAATATGCTGGAGTACCATATTGACCGCGGTGCGGATGTAACGATTTCCGTTATCGAGGTTCCATGGGGAGAAGCGAGCCGATTCGGAATTATGGATACGAATGATGAAAAGAGAATCATTGATTTTGAGGAAAAACCGGCAGAACCGAAAAACAATTTGGCCTCAATGGGAATTTATATTTTTAATTGGACTATTTTAAAAGAGTTTTTAGAAATGGATGAACGAAATCCAAATTCGACCCATGATTTTGGAAAAGATGTAATTCCGCTGTTGCTGGAAGAACAGAAAAAGCTCTATGCTTATCCGTTTAAAGGGTATTGGAAAGACGTAGGAACGGTCCGAAGCCTATGGGAAGCCAATATGGATCTTCTAAATGAGGATAGTGAATTGGATTTGTTTGATGCTGACTGGAAAATTTACACGGTTAATCCGAATCAGCCGCCACAGTATATTTCACCAGAAGCAACGGTGAAGGAATCCTTTGTCAATGAAGGCTGCGTGATCGAAGGGGAAATTGAGAACTCGGTACTGTTTCAAGGAGTCAGCGTGGGGAAAGGGAGCGTGATCCGGGAATCAGTTGTCATGCCGGATGCGAAAATTGGGGAGAACGTTTATTTGGGAAAAGCAATTGTTCCTTGCGATTTAACGATTCCCGATGGTATGGTCATCCGCTCAGATGTTGGCGAAATCATCCTTGTAACAGAAGAAATGGTCACGGGCTTGTATTCTGCTTATTAAAGGGATTGCTGTGACACAATTAATTGCTGCGCTTATGCATTACCACATTTACTATGAGCTTTAATCATATCAGGAGGGACTCTAGTTGAAGAAAAAGCTGTTAGGGGTTATAGATGCAACTACTTATCATGAAGATTTAAAAGATCTGATTGACCATCGATCGCTTGCTGCCTTGCCGTTTGCAGGGAGGTATCGCATTATCGATTTTGTACTCTCGAATATGGTTAATTCAGGCATCAGAAGCGTAGCGATTTTTCCAAAAATGCAATATCGTGCATTAATGGATCATCTTGAATCGGGAAAGAATTGGGATTTGAATCGAAAACGGGATGGGTTGTTCTTTTTCCCATCACCCCTTGTGGAGTATGAAGACAATCGGATTGGTTCATTTCACCATTTTGCCGCCAATTTGGATTATTTCTATAGAAGTACCCAAGAATATTCGTTAATTACCAATTGCTATACTGTTTTTAATCTGAATTTTACCTCTTTGGTAAAGTGGCATATTGCTTCGGAGTGCGATGTGACGGAAGTTGTAAACGAACAGGGTCAATCGTTGGAAATGTATTTGATCAAAACTTCACTATTAATCAACTTAATTGAGACAAGAAATGAAACCGGATATTCCTGTATGAAAGATGTAGTTGAAGATCTTTATCATTCATACGCTATTTGTCACTATCAATACCATGGTTATACTGCAATGGTTGACTCGATTCAAAGTTATTATTCGACTAATATGGAATTATTGAATCCGGAAGTATGGAGAAGGGTTTTCGTGAAAGAACAGCCGATTTTAACAAAAGTAAAAGATGAACCGCCGACTCGTTACCTAAAAGGTGCTGAGGTTAAGAATTCGATGGTTGCCAATGGCTGTTTAATTCGCGGAAAAGTAGAGAATAGCATTGTCTCAAGAGGAGTGAAAATCGGCAAAGGAGCCGTTTTGAAAAATTGCATAATTATGCAAAAATGTCAAATTGGCGAGAATTGCTACCTTGATTCCGTCATTCTCGATAAAGATGTAAAAATTGAGGACGGTACAGTGCTAACAGGCACTGCCCAAAGTCCTTATGTCATTCCAAAAAGTACGGTTCAAGGAGCGTTGATGAATTCGTGAAAGTTTTGTTTGCTGTTTCAGAATGTGGACCATTTGTAAAAACGGGGGGACTGGCCGATGTTGCCGGTTCTCTTCCAAAAGAATTAAAAATGCTTGGCACCGATGTGCGGATCATGCTTCCGAAATACGGGACAATTGCGCAAAAGTTTAAATCGGAAATGAAAAAAGTGAAAGAGTTCACCGTTTCCGTTGGCTGGAGAAATCAGTATTGCGGTATTGAAGAGCTTGAGTACCAAGGTATAACCTATTATTTTATCGACAATGAATATTATTTTAACCGAGATCGTTTGTATGGCTATTTCGATGATGGCGAACGGTTTGCTTATTTCAATCGGGCCGTTTTGGAAGCATTGACCCATTTGGACTTTTTTCCGGACGTTCTCCATTGTCATGATTGGCATACAGCCATGATCCCATATTTACTGCGGGTAGAATATTACAAGCGGAAAAACTTCGGGCTAATCAAGACTGTATTCACAATTCATAATCTGCAATTCCAAGGGATTTTTCCAAAAGAAACACTGCGGGATCTGCTTGGGCTTGGCGATGAATTTTTCCGTCCGGATCAGCTCGAGTTTTACGGAAATATCAATTTCATGAAAGGTGCGCTTGTGGCCGCTGATAAGATTACGACTGTCAGCCCATCGTACAAGAATGAAATCCAAACACCTACATTTGGTGAAAAATTGGACGGATTACTAAGGGCAAGAGGGGAAGACCTTATTGGCATTTTAAATGGAATTGATGAAGATTTTTACGACCCAAAAAACGATTTGCTGATCGATCAGCCATACGATTACCACGATTTTTCCGGGAAAGCCGCAAATAAAACGGCGATTCAACAGCTGTTTCAATTGCCGGAAAAGGAAGATACTCCATTGATTGTAATGGTCTCCCGGCTGACGAAACAAAAAGGACTGGATCTCATCCAGCGTGTGTTGCACGAAATCCTTCAGGATGATGTCCAAGTTGTGATTCTCGGGTCTGGTGATTATGAGTTTGAGCATTTTCTTTGGCACACAGCACAGCAATTTCCGGAGAAGATGGATGTATATCTTGGTTTTAATGAGGAATTGGCTCACCGGCTCTATGCGGCTGCAGATTTATTTTTAATGCCATCACTGTTTGAACCTTGCGGGCTTGGGCAGCTCATTGCCATGAAATACGGTGCAGTACCGATTGTCCGGGAAATCGGTGGATTAAATGATACCGTGACGGCTTGGAATGAATATACAAAAGAAGGGAACGGATTTACCTTCTCCAATTTTAATGCCCACGATATGCTTTATACGATTCGGAGAGCTGTCAGCTTTTATCAAAATCAGGAGGATTGGCCGGAGATCGTAAAAAATGCGATGCGACTGGACTATAGCTGGGCGCAATCCGCGTTTCAGTACAATCAATTGTACGCAGATTTAGTATCGAGGAGTGAAACGCATGTTTTCTAGCATAACGGAGTTTAAGACGACTTTTTTAAAAAGACTGGAAATGTTATGCGGGAAAAGTTTTGCGGAAAGCACGGCAGCGGATCAATATCAGACGCTCGGCCAGATGATCCGTGAATACGTCAGCAACGATTGGATCCGGACAAATGAGCAAAATCGCAATACGAACGAAAAACAAGTATACTATTTGTCGATTGAGTATTTATTAGGCAAGCTGCTGCGGCAAAATTTAATCAATCTTGGCATTGAAGCGACGGTTGAGGAAGGCTTGCTACAGCTAGGGATTGAGTTGGGTGAGATTGAAGAGATGGAAGCAGATGCCGGTTTAGGGAACGGCGGTTTGGGCCGCCTTGCTGCCTGTTTCCTAGATTCTCTCGCTTCTCTGAATTTGCCTGGCCATGGATATGGCATCCGCTACAAGCATGGCCTGTTTGAACAAAAGTTTGTTGATGGGTATCAAGTAGAATTGCCGGAACAATGGCTTCGCGGCGGCAATGTATGGGAAGTCCGCAAACCAGATCTCTCTGTTAAAGTTTCCTTTTGGGGCGAAGTTGAAATGAAAGAAGTCACTGGCCGGCTCACGTTTGAACATATTCATGCCGAGACGATCACAGCGGTTCCCCATGACATCCCGGTCATTGGGTATCAATCAAAGACGGTCAATACGTTGAGGTTGTGGAGTGCCGAACCTTCCCAGTTCCCTGTTAACAGAGATATTTTGCGCTATAAGCGTGAAACAGAATCTGTCTCGGAGCTTCTGTATCCGGATGATACGCATGATGAAGGCAAAATCTTGCGGCTAAAGCAGCAATATTTCTTAGTTTCAGCCAGTTTGCAAACCATTTTGCAGGATCACCGGAAACAGCACGGGCATTTGCGCAAACTCAATGAATATGTATGTATCCATATCAACGATACACATCCAGTGCTTGCAATCCCAGAATTAATGCGAATTTTGCTTGATGAAGAAGGGATAGGCTGGGAGGAAGCCTGGAAGATTACGACGAAGACGATATCGTACACAAACCATACGACCTTAACAGAGGCGTTGGAAAAATGGCCAATCCGGATTTTTCAACCACTGCTGCCTCGAATTTATCAAATTGTCAATGAAATAAACGAGCGCTTTTGCAGAGATTTGTGGGAGCGGTATCCAGGAGATTGGAAACGGATTGAAAACTTGGCCATTATCGCACATGACCAAGTAAAAATGGCGCATTTGGCTATTGTTGGCAGCTTTAGCGTCAATGGTGTTGCCAAGCTTCATACGGAAATTTTAAAACAGCGGGAAATGAAGGGGTTTTACCAGCTGTTTCCTGAAAAATTTAATAATAAGACGAATGGAATCGCCCATCGCCGCTGGCTGTTGAAAGCAAATCCGCTATTGTCGGAGCTGATCAATGATTCCATCGGCTCGTCATGGACACAATCGCCAAGCGAGTTAATCCGCTTGTTGGAAATGAAGACCGATCCTGCGCTTCTGGAACAATTGCATTCGATCAAAATCGCGAATAAACAGCGGCTTGCCAATCTGATTTTTAAACAAACAGGGATGCAGGTGGATTCAGCAGCGATTTTTGACGTACAAGTCAAAAGGCTTCATGCTTATAAAAGACAGTTGTTAAATATTTTGCACATTATGCACTTATACAACCGGATGAGAGAAGATTCAAGTTTTGAGATGGAACCAAGGGTATTTATTTTTGGAGCCAAAGCTTCTCCTGGTTATTATTATGCGAAAAAAATAATCAAGCTGATTAACACGGTTGCCCAAAAAGTAAACAATGATCCGCAGATTGCTGAGCGGATGAAAGTCATTTTTTTGGAAAATTACCGTGTGTCACTGGCAGAAAAAGTTTTCCCGGCAGCTGATATCAGCGAGCAAATTTCGACTGCTTCAAAGGAAGCTTCCGGCACTGGTAATATGAAGTTTATGCTCAACGGTGCCTTGACTGTTGGCACATTGGACGGGGCAAATATTGAAATTCGCGAGCTTGTAGGGGATGAAAACATTTTTACATTTGGTCTGACTGCGGACGAAGTACTGCATTACTTGCAGCATGGAGGCTATCAGTCGATTGAATATTACCATCATGATCATCGGATCAAGCAGGTTGTTGATCAGCTGGTGAATGGGTTTTTCCCGAATGTTCATAATGAATTTGAGCCAATCTTTGATTCGCTGTTGGCCGAAAATGATCAATTTTTTGTCTTAAGGGATTTCGCATCTTACACCGAAACACAAAAGCAGGTGGAGCAAGCGTATAAAAAACGATCCGACTGGTATCAAAAGAGCCTGATCAATATCGCGAATGCCGGTTATTTTTCGAGTGACCGGACGATTCAGGAATATGCAGATGGGATTTGGAACATAAGACAGGTACGTCATTGAAGCTGCTGTTTTGAGATAAGCTATGAAGCTGCAGAATTCCTTGGAAATGGCGTTGAATTAATCCCGAAAACGTCGAATTCAAGACAAATATCGTCGAATTTCTCTTATATTCGTAAAAAAAACTTGTAAAAAAAGAGCTCCATTGCCTGAAACGGCGGGAGCTCTTTCGTTTAAAAATAATGTCCTATAAACAGGCCAATCGCAAGCAAGAAGCCAAAGAAAGTATTGGTTTGCGCGGTTGCTTTCATGGCTGGTGCCATATGGATCGGCAGGTTGTTTTTAATAAATCCTTGCGTCGCCTTGATCGCTTTCGGTACGCTTAAAATCACAATTGCGATCCATGCAGGAGCGACCCCGGTGATGATGAGCAAGAATGCCCAAAGATAAGATAAAGTGAACAGACCAGCTAACAAATAGATGGCTCTTCTTTTTCCTAACAGAATTGCAAGCGTCTTGCGCCCGTTTTCTTTATCACCATCAAGGTCGCGAATATTGTTCGATAACAGGATTTCGCCGACAAGAATCATAATCGGAATTGAAACAAGCACGCTTGTTGCATCAACAGTTCCCGTCTGGATAAAGAACGCAATTAACACAATCAGCATCCCCATAAAAAATCCAGCTACAAGCTCGCCAAAGGGCGTATAGGCAATCGGAACCGGCCCTCCCGTGTAAAAATAACCGACCGCCATGCTGAATGCACCGATTACCGCAAGCCACCAGCTACTGTTTGCAGAAATATAGATTCCTAACAACAAGGCAATACCATAAAAACTTAGTGCTATTTTCATAACAGTTACCGGTTTGATGCCATCGCGGACGATCGAACCGCCGATTCCGACTGAATGCTCTGTATCAAGCCCGCGCTTGAAATCATAGTACTCGTTAAACATATTTGTCGCTGCTTGAATCAAGAGACTCGCAAACAACATAGCGAAAAAAAGACTGAAGTTGATTTTTCCATATCGTAATGCAAGAGCAGTGCCAAGCAATACAGGAACAAATGAAGCGGTTAAGGTGTGCGGGCGCGTCATTTGCCACCATACTTGAAAGCCCCGATTCGCCTCCACAGCTGGTTTGGAATTCGACCTTACATGCGGCTGCATAATTTCCTCTCCCCTTTAAAAATAAATCTCTCTATTAATTTCGTTCAATTTGAAACCTATTTTCCCAAAACTAAGTTTATGGAATCCATCTCCGAGTGTCAATGACTTTCTGTTAGCTAAATAACAAAGGCTATCCTCATCTGGATAATTGAGGAAATCATTCAACAACATTCGTTTCGCTCAGCAAAGAAGTTTTCATATATAATAAGGAATGTACACGTCCACGAATATCGGGTTGTTGACATTGTTCCAATTGGAGTAGTATCTTAAAATAAGCTGTAGATGAATGGATTACAGTCGTAAATGGCTGTTTTGGAGGGATTTTTTTGGTTACCATTCAAGAATCGGAGTTAATCGAAAAGGGGCTTACGGCGATCAATCGGGCTAAGCAACTGGGACGGCCAGTTTTGCTGAGTGAAGTTCATCGTGTGGAGCCGGCAGATCCCTTATTCTTTTTTCAAATAGGGAAAGAAAAGTATTTTGGCGAACGGTTTTTTTGGAAAGATCCTTTGGATGAGATCATTCTGGCCGGTATCGGAATCGCGAAACAAATCCAATCGGATCAGGCTGCTGACCGCTTTTTTCATGTTGAGAAAAATTGGAAGGGTTTTTTGAAAGAAAGCATCGTTCTTAATCCGTTTGCGGAAAATGCCATTGGACCCCTAATGTTTGGCGGTTTCTCGTTTGATCCGTATAAACCAAAGACAGCGTTATGGTCAAAATTTGCTGATTCACTGTTCCATATCCCTAAATATATGCTTAGTGTTATTAAAGGAAAAGCTTATTTAACTACCAATATTGTCTGTACCCAGCATGATGATCTTGAACTACTAAACAACATCACAAAGGAAAGAAATCAGCTATTCCCTATGCTGCAAAAGGATCTGAAAGCAGAAAACCCTACTATCGTAAAAACAAAAGAAATTTCACCTGATCAATGGAAGGCTTCCGTCGATGAAATTGTTACCGATTTAAAAGCAGACGGGGTATTGAAAAAAGTCGTTCTTGCAAGGGAATTACGGCTTTATTTTGACGATGCTGTTGAAGCAGGAACCGTTTTGTCCCGCTTGCTAAAAGAGCAGCATGAAAGCTTTATTTTTGCCTTTGAAGCAAACGGCGACTGCTTTCTCGGTGCATCTCCGGAGCGGCTTGTAAAAAAGCAGGGAAACGATGTTTTTTCAACCTGCCTTGCCGGCTCGATTTCGCGAGGCAGCACAGTTGCGGAGGATGAAGCATTCGGGAATGAACTGCTGAACGATCATAAAAATTTGATTGAACACCATTATGTTGTTGAAATGATTAAGGAAGCGTTGGAGAAGTCGTGCGAACGGGTGGTTCTGCCGGACAAGCCGCAGTTAATGAAAATGCGCGATATTCAGCATCTTTATACACCGGTTATCGGAAAAAGCAAGCAAGGGATCTCACTGCTTCATTTTGTTGAAAGCCTTCACCCAACACCTGCACTCGGCGGACTGCCCAAAAAGGAAGCGGTTGACAAAATTCGCCAAGTTGAACAATTGGATCGCGGGTTTTACGCAGCTCCACTCGGTTGGGTTGATTATAAAGGAAATGGTGAGTTTGCCGTTTCGATACGATCAGGGCTGATCCAAGGACAAGAAGCTTCCCTTTTTGCCGGCTGCGGGGTTGTCGCCAATTCTAATTCAGAAAGTGAGTATTCAGAAACAAGTTTGAAGTTTAGACCAATGCTTCGAGCACTTGGAGGAAATTGACATGAATGATCATCAAGAAGCTTTAACCGCTTATACAGCGGCGTTTGTCGCTGAATTAGTGCAGACGGGGGTTACCGATGTAGTGATCAGTCCCGGTTCCAGATCCACCCCAATGGCAATGGTAATGGCTGAACATCCGGATTTGCATCTTCATATCCATGTGGATGAACGCTCAGCGGCGTTTTTTGCCCTCGGTTTGGCAAAAGCATCAGAGAGACCCGTTGCCATGCTTTGCACATCCGGAACGGCGGCAGCTAATTATTACCCGGCAATTGTCGAGGCGTATTACTCGCGCGTTCCGCTGCTAGTACTGACTGCTGATCGGCCTCATGAACTTCGGGATGTCGGGGCACCGCAAGCAATCGATCAAATTCAGCTTTACGGCCAGCATGTGAAGTGGTTTGTGGAAATGGCTTTACCGGAAAAAAGCAGCGAGATGCTCCGCTATGTGCGAACGGTCTGTGCCCGGGCTGCAGCAGTTGCAAGCCAGGCTCCAGCCGGTCCGGTTCATTTGAATTTTCCGTTTCGCGAACCATTAGTCCCTTTCTTAGGGGAAAATCTGTTTGCGCTTACAGAACGGCCGAACCGCTATGTGAAAATCCATACTGGCGAATTAACAATTGACGAACAGGAACTAAGGGCAATTGCGCAAACAGTAAATGATGTTGACAAAGGAATCATTGTTTGCGGTCAGCTTGCCGATGAGGCATTTGCCCATGCCGTTACGGCTCTTGCAGCAAAATTGCAGTATCCGATTATTGCTGACCCGTTGTCCCAATTGAGAAGCGGAACCCATCCCCAGGATATGATCGTTGAAACATACGATACATTTTTACGGAATAACGAGGCAAAGGATTATTTAAAACCGGATGTCGTGCTAAGATTCGGGGCAATGCCGGTTTCTAAAGCGTTAACAATCTTTTTAAAAGAAAACTACCAGGCTGTGCAATATGTTGTCGATGGTGGTGGCGGCTGGCGTGATCCAGCTGTATTGTCAACTGATATGGTTTATTGCAATGAAACGGTATTTTGCAAAAAAATGGCAGAGTACGTTGAGCCGAAGAAAAAGAAAGACTTTTTTGAAAAGTGGCAGGCGGCAAACCACTTAACAAAAGAGAATATGACTAAGATTCGTGAATTTCACGATTTTAATGAAAGCCGTATGTTTTATGAGCTTGCCCGACTGCTTCCGGATGAAGCGACCCTTTTTGTCGGCAACAGCATGCCGATTCGCGATGTGGACAGCTTTTTCTTTACGAATCCGAAATCGATTAAAATTCTGGCAAACCGTGGTGTCAATGGGATTGACGGCACAATTTCAACAGCCCTTGGTGCATCGCTTTATTCGAAGCCGCTTTATCTGTTAATTGGCGATTTAACGTTTTTCCATGATTTAAACGGATTATTGCCAGCTAAGCTATACCATTTGGATATTACGATTATTCTTGTCAATAACAATGGCGGCGGGATTTTTTCGTTTCTGCCGCAAGCAGAGCATCCGAAGAATTTTGAACAATTATTTGGAACACCGCTCAATTTGGAATTTGAACATGTAGTCCGGATGTATGGTGGAAAATTCACTACTGTTACCGATTTGCAAGGTTTTCAAGCGGCAATGGCGGCATCAAGAACAACAAGCAGCTTAAATGTTATCGAAGTTGTGACAGATCGGGAGAAAAGCACTGCAGAACATCGCGAAATCTGGTCGCTCGTTTCCCGGGAAATATCAAATTTTGTCAAAGGTGACGCTTGATGGAGTATTTTATCGACGATGTCCGCTATTATGTCGAAACTTGTGGCGAAGGATATCCGCTGTTGCTACTCCATGGTTTTACAGGAGACTCCTCGACTTGGCTGCCATTTTGTTCAAAATGGGGTCGACACTCGCGGCTGATTATTCCCGATCTGATCGGTCACGGAAAAACGGAATCACTTCAAGATTTGAAGCGTTATGCAATTGAGTCTGCTGCCAATGATTTACGGCTCCTGCTCGATGAAATCGGGGTCGATCAAGTGGATTTACTTGGATACTCGATGGGCGGCCGGCTTGGACTGACGTTTTCGCTACTTTTTCCTGAGCGGGTACGCAAACTCATTTTGGAAAGCAGTTCGCCCGGATTGTTAACAGAAGAAGATCGTTCTCAGCGCCGTAAGCAGGATCAAAAGTTGGCTTTAACAATTCTTGAAAAAGGAATTGGGGATTTTGTTGATTACTGGGAAAATATCCCGTTGTTTTCGACTGTAAAAGAGGCTCCAGGTGATGTAAAAGAAGCGATACGACAACAGCGACTTTCGCAAAATCCCGATGGACTAGCCAATAGTCTTCTTGGTATGGGAACAGGCTCCCAGCCGTCATGGTGGGACAAACTTCATCTTATCGAGAATGAAACCTTGCTTGTGACGGGTGAAAAAGACAAGAAATTTTGCCGAATTGCTGAAAAGATGTCCGCTGAATTGAAAAAAAGCCGCTGGGCTATGATAAAAAATAGTGGACATGCAATACATGTGGAAGAACCAGAAAAGTTTGGTACAATAGTAAGTGGGTTTTTAACTCAGTTAATGTAGCTGTTTATAATACATATTAAAGGAGGAAATCAGTTTGACAGTAGAATGGGTTGCAGGCCGTAAATATGATGAAATTATTTACGAAACCTATAAGGGGATTGCAAAAATCACCATCAATCGCCCACATGTTCACAATGCCTTCACACCAAAGACAGTGATGGAATTGATTGATGCGTTTGCGTATGCCCGCGATGATTCCGATATTGGCGTTATTATTTTAACTGGAGCAGGAGACAAGGCGTTTTGTTCCGGCGGCGACCAAAAAGTGCGCGGCCACGGCGGCTATGTTGGAGAGGATCAAATTCCCCGGCTAAATGTGCTTGATCTTCAGCGCTTAATCAGAGTCATTCCAAAGCCGGTCATTGCGATGGTAAAAGGGTATGCAATTGGCGGCGGTCACGTTCTTCACATTGTTTGCGATTTGACGATTGCGGCGGAGAATGCCATTTTTGGACAAACCGGCCCGAAAGTCGGCAGCTTTGATGCAGGCTATGGTTCCGGCTATCTTGCCCGTATTGTCGGACATAAGAAGGCACGGGAAATCTGGTATTTATGCCGCCAGTACAATGCGCAGGAAGCGCTTGACATGGGTTTGGTTAACACCGTTGTTCCGCTCGATCAAGTTGAGGAAGAGACGATTAAATGGTGCGAAGAAATTCTTGAGAAGAGCCCAACGGCAATCCGGTTTTTAAAAGCCGCGTTTAATGCCGATACAGATGGTCTTGCAGGTATTCAGCAGTTTGCCGGGGATGCAACATTGCTTTATTACACTACGGATGAAGCAAAAGAGGGTCGTGACGCATTTAAAGAAAAGCGCAAGCCAGACTTCGGCCAGTTCCCTCGTTTTCCTTAATACATTAAACGGCAGCTTGATGGAGTTCCATCAGGCTGTTTTTTTACCAATCTGCTGCGTTAATGAAAGAGGTGAAAAGGATGCAAGTGATGCCTAATTTTTTGATCAAAAGGGCTTTTTTGACTCCTGATCGAACGGCAGTTTATTTTAACAACGAGGAATTGTCATTCAAAGAGCTGTACGAATGTGCACGGAAAACAGCTGGGCAGTTTCAGCAATTTGGATTAAAGAAAGCCGATTTCGCTGCAGTTTTGCTCAAAAACCATCTTGATACCGTCGTCATATTGTTTGCTTTGCAGTTATTGGGAGCAAAAGCCGTCATATTAAATAACAGGCTGACTCCGGCAGAACTAAGCTGGCAGCTGAAGGATTCCCACTCGGCTTTTCTCGTGCTGGAATCTGATTTTGAAGCAGTTTTAAACGAAATACCGCAATCGATCAAAACCATTACAAAAGAAAAATTGTTCGCTGCACCGATCGCCGAACCTGCCATTCAAGCTGAAATCGATTTAAACGGTGTTTGTACGATTATGTATACTTCAGGGACAACCGGCAATCCAAAAGGGGTGTTGCAAACGTACGGGAATCATTGGTGGAGCTCGATCGGTTCCGCTTTAAATCTTGGATTCATGGAAAAGGATTGCTGGCTGTGCACGGTTCCGCTTTTTCACATTAGCGGCTACTCGATCCTGATGCGCAGCGTGATTTACGGCATGCCGATTGTTTTGCATGAACGCTTTGATGTCAACAAAACGATAGAAGATATCCAAGCGAAGAAGGTAACGATCATGTCCGTTGTAAGCACGATGCTATCAAAAATCGTTGATCATCTAGACCATACCAGCCTGCCGCAGCATTTTCGCTGCATGCTTCTCGGCGGGGGGCCTGCACCACGGCCATTGCTTGAAGCATGTGTGGGAAAAAATATCCCCGTATTTCAATCATACGGGATGACGGAAACCGCTTCGCAAATTGTCACCCTTTCACCAGAGTACAGCTTAAGCAGACTCGGTTCAGCCGGAAAGCCGCTGTTTCCTTCTCAATTGAAAATTGTTCTCGAGGATGGCAGGGAAGCGATCGCTGGGGAAGCAGGTGAAATCGTGGTGAAAGGGCCAAATGTGACTGCAGGGTACTTATTCCGTCCGGATGCAACAAAGGAAAAACTGAAGGATGGCTGGCTTTATACGGGTGATGTCGGCTATGTGGAGGAAGATGGATTTTTATTTGTGCTCGACCGCCGGGCGGATTTGATTATTTCTGGCGGTGAAAATATTTATCCAGCAGAGATTGAAGCAGCATTGCTTGGGTATGAAAAAATCGTGGATGCGGGGGTCATTGGCATTGCCGATGAAGTATGGGGACAGGTTCCGGCCGCATTCGTCGTCACAAAAAATGGGTGTGCAGTAACTGCTGAAGAACTAAGCCAGTTTTGCTCAGAGCGGCTTGCAAAATACAAAATTCCAAAAGAATTCGTTTTTGTTGAAAAACTGCCGCGGAACGCTGCCAAAAAGCTTTTGCGCCGCAAGCTTCAAGAGGATTGGGAAAAAGGTGGTACGCGATCATGAAGATCGCATCTGTTCAGCTTTATGTAATTAAAATGCCGCTTAAATCGCCATTTTTAACCCATTTAGGAACGGTTTCCGAGCGGGAAGGCATCATCGTTGAAGTAAGGGATCGGGATGGGGTTTCCGGTTACGGCGAAGGAGTCGCTTTTTCAACCCCATGGTACACGGAAGAAACAGTGCAAACGAGCATGCATATGCTCGCTGACCTATTAATCCCGCTTTTAAAAAAACAGCCAATTGAACATCCTTCACAGGTTGCAGAACAGTTCAAAGCGATCCGCAGAAACAATATGGCAAAGGCCGCGATTGAAACAGCTCTTTGGGATTTGTATGCAAAAAGGAAGCAGCAACCGCTCGCAAAACTACTTGGCGCAACCCGATCTAGCATTCCCTCCGGTGTCGTGGTCGCAACAGATACAACTGCAAAGGCTCTCGCGCAAATTGAAACCTATTTGCAGGAAGGCTATCAGCGGATAAAGGTAAAAATTCATCCCGGGCAGGACATTGCTTTTTTAAAAGAAATCCGCCGTCATTATCCCGATCTGCCGATGATGGCTGATGCGAATTCAGCTTATACGTTAAAAGACAAAGACCGATTAAAAGCGCTAGACGAGTTCAATTTGCTGTTAATCGAGCAGCCACTCGCCTATGATGATTTGATCGAGCATGCCGAACTGCAGCGCGAAATCAAAACTCCGATTTGCCTTGATGAAAGCATTATCACATTCGAGGATGCAAGAAAAGCGGTAGAATTTGGGAGCTGCAAAGTCATTAATCTTAAAATTGGCCGGGTTGGCGGTTTGAGTGAAGCGAAGCGGATTCATGATTATTGTTATGAGCGTAATGTTCCTGTCTGGTGCGGCGGGATGATTGAATTTGGCGTTTCCCGTGCCCATAATCTTGCTCTTGCAGCACTTCCCGGCTTTTCCATACCCGGCGATATTTCTGGATCAAACCGGTTTTGGGACGAAGACATTATTTTGCCAGAAGTGACAGTGAAAAACGGCATGGTGTATGTACCAGATGAGCCGGGGATTGGCTTTTCGCTCAATGTAAAACGGCTAAAAGAAGTGATGATAGCCAAAAAGGAATTGGTTTTTTAAGGGAATTCCTGAACATAAGAAAAGGCCGAGCAGCAATGCTTGGCCTTTAGATTGTTATTTCCGCGCCGGGTTTGCCTTTTCGCGCCGCAAATATCGTTTGTCATTCATAAACAGGCTCCAGAAATAGATGAAGCCGGGGAAAAGAATAGCGAAGCCGACAATGTATGTGATAAAGACGGCACGAAACGAGCTTGGGTCAGTAAAAGCAGACTGGATCGTCACATGAGGGTAAACCATATACGGCAAATGCGCTTTTCCATACACGTAGCTACCGATCAAATACTGAAGGGTAACGGCAACGACAGCAAGCCGCGGCATTCCTATTCGGCCTTTTTTTGACGGCAGAAAAAGGCCGGCATAGCCAATAATGAAAAAAACAAGGGAAAGAACGAGCAGTGCGAAATCGTTCATCATTTTATCGTAAAGCCATGAAGCTTCGCTGCGCAACGTATAGACAATTAATAACGCCATGATTAGAGAAATTGGGCCAATCAGCAGCGCATCTTTTCGATAAACAGAATATGCCTCAAATTCCTCTGAGACCTTTGAATAGTCGGCCAGCAAAAGCGATGAAAGAAACAGTGTGCTAGTGATTGCAAAACCGAAAAACGCATATTCATTCGGGCTGGTGAACAACCCGGCTAAATCCAATGTTTGCCGCTGGGCGGAAAAATCGACATAGTTCCCGTGGGTTACCGGTAAAACACTAATCAATAGACCCGGAATTAGAATTCCGCAAATACCGGAAATATAGGTTAGTACTTTTTCGTATTCATCCGCAATATGAGAAAACACAAGAAAGGCACTGCGAATGGAAAGCAATAATAAAATCAAACTGCCGGGAATGAGCAGAATGGTGCCTAAGGTGTAGGCGCCTCTTGGAAAAAGACTGTAAACGGCTACTACCAGCGCGACAACAAATGTATTTGTTACCTCCCATGTTGGTGATAAATAGCGGTTTGCGATATTTGTTGCCTTTGTTTTTTCTCGGTTAAAATAAAACATCGACCAAAAGCCGGCGCCAAAATCCATTGTCGCCATGACAGCATAAATAAACACAAATCCCCACAACACGGTTACCGCTTTATAAGGATCGACCATGGGAAACACCTCCTCAGGAAATCAAAGCATCATTTTCTATTTCAGCATGGAAAAAATTATGAATTTGAGCCAAACAGCGGCACTCCTGTTTGCTCTGCCCGTTTTAAATCATCCATTACGGTATTCCTTTTAAAGTAATAGCGAAGCACAAACAAAACGGATGATGCCAGCACAAGGTAGACAAGCACAAATAAAATAAACAATATGCCAAGATTATTTGCAGTTGTCACCGAATCTTTCGTTGCCAACACATGATAGATGGTCCATGGCTGACGGCCGGTTTCGGCAAAAATCCAGCCAAATTCAATTCCAAGCATGGCAAGCGGGCCTGAAACGGCAAACAGCCACATCAGCCATTTTGGAAAGCGATCTTTCTTGAGAATTCTGTGCCAAACAAGCCCAATGAGTGAAATAATGATTAACAATGTTCCAACGCCAACCATTGCATTAAATAGTGTGTGGACAAACAGCGGCGGCCAAAATTCTTTCGGGAAATCATGCAGCCCTTTCACCACTGTATCGAAGCTGTTACCGGCTAAAAAACTGAGTGCCCAAGGAACTTCTATTGCCCATTTGACTGTTTCAGTCTTTCGATCGGTAAAACCGCCAATTGCTAGTGGCGCGTGGGACTGGGTTTCAAATAATCCTTCCGCGGCAGCCAGCTTTTCCGGTTGATACTTGTGAAGATATTGCGCGGAATCGTGTCCATTAACGGCCGTCAATAAGGAGAACACAAACCCGACAACAAGGCCAACTATTAAAGCCTTTTTATGAAATTGATAAATTCTTGTACCAAAGCCAGCTTTTAGCATTTTAAAAGCGGAGACGGAGGCAATAATAAAAGCACCGGTTGTGTAGGCTGATAAGGCCACATGGCCGGATGTCACAAAAAAACTTGGATTAAAAAAGGCTTGCCATGGATGGATATCGACAATTTTTCCATTAACGACTTTAAAACCGGCCGGAGTTCCTTCGAATGCATGGACATTTGTAATGAGAACGGCCGAGCCTAATGCACCAAGTGTTACCAATACCAAGCTTCCTATTCTTGCCCATGGTTTGATTCGTTCTGCTGCATATACATAGATCGACATGAACAGGGCTTCAACAAAAAAAGCATAGATCTCGATTTGAAACGGCAAGGCCATTACTTTTCCAATGACCTCCATAAACCCAGGCCACAAAAGCGAAAGCTGCATTCCGGCAATCGTACCGGTTGGAATGCCGACGCCCAACTGCACCCCAAATGCTTTTGTCCATCTTTTTGCCATGACAACATAATCCAAATCCTTTGTTTTTTGATAAAGCAGCTCGGCAGTCAGCATCATCATCGGAAGGCCAACTCCAATTGTCGCGAAAATAATATGAAACCCCATTGTTGTACCAAACAAGCTGCGTGCTAGAAGTAAATCACTCATCCCCATCTTCCTTTCCAATCAACTTTTTTTATTATTCACAAACTCTGAGAAGATATGTAAAATTTCCCTAAAGTTGATAATGAAAAAGAGCTTTTCGAATGTAAAAAGTAAATCAAAAGGAAGATTTGCTTTTTTTATTGTTTATTCTATCGGTATTGGATAAAATGAGCGCAAGAGCGTATCATCAGGGAGTTTAGTATGATGCCATTAAACAGGAATACCAAGAAGGATGTGGCAAGTGTGACCTTATTAAAGGAAATTTTGGACTACAATCAACATTTTGTTGAAAGAGAAGAATACAAAAAATACGCAACGAACAAGTTTCCGAAAAAACGGATGGTTGTGCTAACATGCATGGATACAAGGCTGCTTGAGTTATTGCCAAAGGCAATGAATCTTAGCAATGGGGATGTGAAACTTGTAAAAAACGCTGGGGCAATCGTCAGCCATCCGTTTGGCAGCATTATGAGGAGTATTCTTGTCGCTGTCTATGAGCTGCAAGCCGACGAAGTTTTTGTCATCGGTCACCATGATTGCGGCATGAGTGCGTTGAAGGCGGGAGAAATGATTGAGCGAATGAAAGAGCGGGGGATTTCCGAGGATACGCTTAACACCCTTTCCTATTCAGGGGTTGACTTTGAAAAATGGCTGCACGGCTTTGATAATGTGTTTGAAAGTGTGGAGCAAAGTGTCAGCGTCATCAACCATCATCCTTTAATGCCTGCAGGAATCCCAGTGCATGGATTGGTGATTGATCCGGCAACAGGGAAGCTTGATCTCGTTGTTGACGGATATCAGACGAAAACGGAAGCGGGTACGGCCAAAATAGCGGGCGAATGAGAACTGGAATAATGGCTGTTACTCTTGCTTTTTCTTCGACCACTCTTTTGGAACAGGATCAACTCCTCCCGGGTGGAATGGATGGCAACGGAAAATCCGTTTAATCGTAAGCCACCCCCCTTTTAAGGCACCAAAGCGCTGGATCGCTTCGACACCATAATGCGAACAAGTTGGGTAAAAGCGACAAGTTGGCGGTTTTAAAGGCGATATAACTTTTTGGTAAAAGCGGATGAGATAAATAAGCAGAGTTTTTAACATAATTTTGGCTCCTTGTCTAAATATCTATCTCCAAAATACCACAAACTCATTTTGCCCGTCTAAATTTTGCTTAATGAAAATCGCAGAAATTTGCGGTATGATGGAAGAAGTTTAGGAAAAGGAGAGGTGCTATATGCCGTCAGTAGAAAGTTTCGAATTGGATCATAATGCTGTAAAAGCTCCCTATGTGAGACATTGCGGTGTTCATAAAGTAGGAAGCGATGGGGTTGTGAACAAGTTTGATCTTCGCTTTTGCCAGCCAAATAAAGAGGCGATGGAGCCCGCTGCACTGCATGCGCTCGAACATCTATTGGCTTATACGATTCGCAAGCATGCTGATCAATATGATCATTTTGATATTATTGATATTTCGCCAATGGGATGCCAAACCGGTTTTTACCTTGTGGTTAGTGGTGAACCAACAGTCGATGAAATCATTGAGTTGCTTGAGAACACAATGAAAGATGCACTGGAAATGAATGAAGTGCCGGCAGCGAATGAGGTGCAATGCGGTCAAGCCGCCCTGCACGATTTAGCCGGGGCAAAAGAATTAATGCATGGCTGGCTAAAACACAGCAAAACCGACTTAAAGCAAATTTTCGCTTAAACGGGGCAAAAAACTTCCTATTCACGACGATAGGGAGTTTTTTCTTTCGAGCAAGAGATGTTTCATTTTGTGCCCACTGGGGAAAATAGTACCCGGAGGGATGAACATGTCAAAACAATACATTGAAGCAGTCAATCTACAAGTAGCCAATTTTACCGTCTTATATGAAAAGCTGCATCATTATCATTGGTTTTTAAAAGGACATCATTTTTTTACCCTGCATGTGAAATTTGAAGAGCTTTACAACGAAGTAACCGAACATCTTGATGCGATTGCCGAGCGGCTGTTAATAATCGGTGAAAAACCGCTGTCAACTCTTAAGCAATGTTTAGAAACGGCTTCCATCACGGAAGCAGCAACAAGTGAGCAAACAGAGCAGGAAATGGTTCAAGCGGTCATTGATGATTTTTCCAAAATGATCACCGAAATGAAAGAAGCGATTAAATTGGCAGAAGAGGCCGATGACCATGTAACAGCTGACATGTTTATTAGCATTTCCGAAAGCCTTGGCAAACATGTTTGGATGCTGAAAGCATTTTTAGGATAGGAAAAAGAAAAAACATGTACATCGAAAGGTACATGTTTTTTCTTTTGTTATGGTATGTACATTAGTGAATATTTCGTGGGTAAAATGTTGGTGTGCGCCGTTGTCCGTACTCTTCTTGGGCAAACTTGCCTTTAAGGCTTTCAATCAAGTACAACCCCATTAAATCATACAATTCCTGTGTGTCCATATCATGAATAATCCCCAATAAATCTTCCCGCGACATTTCTTCAAGAAAGGCAAAAGTCAGCATATCAATATCTTCCTCATCACCCGTCAGCTTATTTCTGTATAAATCATAAAGTTCATCAACAAGTCTCATTTTCCGCACCTCCTTTGATAGAAAAAGATCTTTACTTATTCAATACCCTAAAAGTTGAAAAATATCCTACAATCCGTCATTGTAAATAAAATAAACAATTCGTTACGAAAGCGGTATTTCCTTCATTTTATGTGAGGTTTTATTGAAAATGATTGGCAAATTGAAAAAGTACAATGTTCAGTGTTATTTTATGGCAAAATAGGGGAGGAAAGCTGAGAAAGGGTCGTTAGGAAAGTGGCTAACGCCCGTTTTGTCGAAAAGAACCTGAGAAATGGTCATTAGGTAGGGGGCTAACGCCCGTATAGTCGAAAAGAACCTGAGAAATGGTCATTAGGAAGGGGGCTAACGCCCGTATTGTCGAAAAGAACCTGAGAAATGGTCATAAGGAAGGGGGGTTAACGCCCGTATAGTCGAAAAGAACCTGAGAAATGGTCATTAGGAAGGGGGGTTAACGCCCGTTTTGTCGAAAAGAACCTGAGAAATGGTCATTAGGAAGGGGGGTTAACGCCCGTTTTGTCGAAAAGAACCTGAGAAATGGTCATTAGGAAGGAGGGCTAACGCCCGTTTTGTCGAAAAGAACCTGAGAAATGGTCATTAGGAAGGAGGGCTAACGCCCGTTTTGTCGAAAAGAACCTGAGAAATGGTCATTAGGAAGGAGGGCTAACGCCCGTTTTGTCGAAAAGAACCTGAGAAATGGTCACTAGGCGGTGGGTTAACGCCCGTTTTGTCGAAAAGAACCTGAGAAATGGTCATTAGGCAGGGGGCTAACGCCCGTTTTGTCGAAAGAACCTGAGAAATGGTCATTAGGAAGGGGGCTAACGCCCGTATTGTCGAAAAGAACCTGAGAAATGGTCATTAGGCAGGGGACTAACGCCCGTTTTGTCGGAAAGAACCTGAGAAATGGTCATTAGGCAGGGGACTAACGCCCGTTTTGTCGAAAAGAACCTGAGAAATGGTCATTAGGCAGGGGGACTAACGCCCGTATAGTCGAAAAGAACATGAGAAATGGTCATTAGGCAAGTTAATAAAACCCAAACAAAATGAAAAAGTACAAAAAATCCAATTTTATTTTATAATAAAAATATACTTAATTTAATGGGGCGAACGAGGAATGGAAAAATTTATTGATCATACCGGGAATGAAGTCGAATTGTCTTTTGAACATAACCAGTTTCATCAAGAGGCAAGGCATGTGCTTGTCATTACGGAAACAGACGCTGGCTGGCTGCTAACCAATCATAAAATGCGAGGCCTGGAGTTTCCAGGGGGAAAAGCAGAAAAAGGTGAGACGCTGGAAGCAGCAGCACGAAGAGAAGTTTATGAAGAGACTGGCGGAGTAATTGGTGAACTGAAATGGGTTGCTGAGTACCGGGTAAACGATCCCGAATCCCCATTTGTTAAGGCGGTTTTTTTGGGAAAAGTAAAAACAATTGACGCTAAAAACGATTATTTGGAAACAAGAGGCCCAGTCATTGTCAAAGAAGACATCTTAAAGCTTCGCGACCGTGATGAATACAGTTTTATTATGAAAGACAAGGTAATTGAGGAATGTGTGAAACGGATTAACCAAATCAAAGAATAGCGATTGGCGGTTCGCTATTCTTTGATTAATTTTCTTTCCAATAACGCAACTAGCTGGTACATAATCGTTGCAAAAACAGCGATGACAAGCAAGGATAAAAGCACTAACGTAAAATTAAAAACTTGGAAACCATAAATGATCATGTAGCCAAGCCCTTTCGAAGAAACGAGAAATTCGCCGACAATCACGCCGACCCATGATAAGCCGACATTGACTTTCAGGGTGGAGATGATGGTCGGGAAGCAAGCTGGTAAAATCGCTTCTTTAAAGGATTGCAGCCTTGTTGCCCCAAAGGTTTGCAACACTCTTAAATAATTCGGATCGACTTCCCTGAACGATGTATACACGACGATCGTTGTGATAATAACGGAGATTATGGCACCCATTGCAATGATCGAGGAAAGTCCGGGACCCATGGCAACAATTAAAATTGGACCTAGAGCAACTTTTGGCATCGCGTTTAAAATGACGAGATATGGATCAAGAATTTTCGACACCATCGGCGACCACCAAAGGATCGCTGCCAAGATGGTTCCGAGCAATGTTCCAAGGATAAAGCCAAACACCGTTTCCGTTAAGGTGATGCCAAGATTGGCAGCAAGCGTGCCGTCCTGGATTTTTGCCAACAATAACTGCCAAATTTTCGATGGTGAGCTGAAAATCAGCGGATCGATCCACTGTTGACGGCTGGCAAGTTCCCAGCTGCCAAAAAAGGCAATGAAAATAATCGCTTGATAAAAGCGAACCCATCGCTTTTCAATTTCCAGGGAATGAAGAAAATTTTTATGCAACCTTTGGACATCATGGTTTGATGGTTTCAAGGCTATCCAACTCCTTCCAGATGGTTTGAAAGAGCTCGGAATAGGTTTCATGTCCCCTTGCTTCAAAAGGAGAGAGTCTCCTTAATTCTTCCGGTACATGAAAGACTCGGTGCAGTTTGCCGGGACGAGGGGAAAACAAAAACACCCGGTCGCTCATCGCAATGGCTTCACCGATATCATGGGTTACAAGAATCGCTGTTTTTTTGAATTCTTTAAGCGTTTTTGAAACGAGGTCTTCCAGCTTGAGCTTTGTTTGATAATCAAGCGCAGAGAATGGTTCATCAAGCATCAGCAGTTTTGGTTCTGTTGCCAGCGTACGGACAAGTGCGACCCGCTGCCGCATCCCGCCGGATAATTGCTTTGGCAGCTGTTTTTCAACACCGGCTAACCCCATTTGAGCTAAAAGGTTCAGGGCAGCCATTTTTGATTCCTCTGTAAGAAGCTTCGATAATTTTAACCCCAATAGAACATTTTCCTCGATCGTCTTCCATGGAAATAAATAGTCTTGCTGCAGCATGTAGCCGATTTGATTTTTTACCGTTGATACAGGCTTGTTTTCTAATAAAACGGTGCCGTTTGTCGGGCGAATCAGTCCGGCGATGATCGAAAGCAGCGTCGTTTTGCCGCAGCCACTTGGGCCGAGAAAGGAGACAAATTCTCCTTCCTCAACAGAAAGATTGATATCGGAGAGGGCCGTGGTGGCATTGGCTTTGGAAAAATACGTATGATGGACGTCTTCGATTGTTAAGAAACTCATATTCCGGCCTTCCTTTTCAGTTTATTTTTGCATGACTTTGTTAGCGATATCGGTATTAACAAGCGTTTTATAGTCAATTGCTTTTGGCAATTCTCCAGCTTCCTTCATAATGTTTTGCAGATTGTTCCACTCTTTATCATCGAGAATCGGATTGGTGGCATATGTTCCTTGGCTCTTATAGCGATCTACAACCGTTTCTATGATGGAAAGGTTAGTATCTTTGAAATATGGCTGGATGGCTTTGGCAATTTCCTGAACGCTATGCGAATCTACCCACTGCTGGGCTTTATAAATGGCCCGAGTAAAACTTTCAATCTGTTTCGGATTTTTCTTCATATAGCTTTGTTTTGCCATGAAAACCGTGTAAGGCACATGGCCGGATTCGGTTCCAAAAGAGGCAACAATATGACCTTTTCCTTCTTTTTCAAAAATGCTCGCAGTCGGCTCAAACAACTGCACGAAATCTCCGGTACCGGAGGCAAAGGCGTTGGCAATGTTTGCAAAATCAATGTTTTGAATCAGTTTCAAATCCTTATGGGGGTCAATGCCGTTCTTTTTCAGGACAAATTCACCGACCATTTGCGGCATGCCGCCTTTTCGTTGGCCTAAAAACGTTTTTCCTTTTAATTGATCCCATGAGAATTTGTCGATTTTTTCACGGGAAACGAGGAAGGTGCCATCTGTTTGAGTGAGCTGTGCAAAATTGATGACCGGATCATTGGAGCCTTGGGCATAGACATAAATGGATGTTTCGGAGCCGACAAGGGCAATGTCCGTGCCGCCAGAGAGCAGGGCTGTCATTGTTTTATCGCCGCCCCACGTGGTAGTAAGGGTAACATCAAGTCCTTCTTGTTTAAAAAAGCCCTTTGCTAAAGCAACATATTCCGGAGCGTAGAAGATCGAGCGGGTGACTTCGGCAACCCGGACTTTTTCGAGTTTTCTTGTTGGTGTTTGACTTTGGTTGCTATTACAGGCAGCTAAAGGAAAAATAAGCAGGGCAGCTAAAAAGATCATCAGACTAACTCGCAGCCATTTGTTCATTCAATAAACCTCCTTATTCTGGGCAGTACTTGCGCCTAGAATATCGTATGAACTGGGCGGAAAGATGTGAGTGAGGTGTGAAAAATTTTTTGAGAATCGATTTGTCGTTTAGAATAGAAATGGTGGAAACGTTAAAGGGGATAGTGGGAATTATCTTTTGTATGAATCGTTCATCACGCAGGAGAGGTTTTTTACTGATTGTTAAAAAGGACTGATGGTATGGAAATAGAAGAAATGAACGGGCGGATTGTTTCAGTGCAACGTTTCCCTTCACCCAATCCGCAGGTGGAGCTTAATCTGATTACTTATTTTTCGGAGGGTCTGAGGGTGAAGGGGATGCTGGCTATTCCAAAAAATATCCAAACGGATGAGGGGTTTTTGTATTTGCGGGGCGGAATTAAAGGGGTTGGCAAGGTTCGTCCGGCAAGGATTGCTCAATTTGCGGCCGAAGGTTTTACCGTGTTTGCGCCATTTTATCGCGGCAACGAGGGGGGCGAGGGATATGAAGATTTCGCTGGCGATGATAGAGAGGATGCATTTTCCGGTTTTTTATTACTAAAATCATTGCCGGGAATCAAGCGAGTGCATGTGTTTGGATTTTCAAGAGGCGGCGTGATGGCATTGATGACTGGAATCCACTTTCCCGAATGTGCTTCAGTGGTTACTTGGGGTGGCGTAAGCGATATGGAGTTGACTTATTTGGAGCGGCAAGATTTGCGGCGGATGATGAAACGGGTAATTGGCGGTACGCCCGGAAAATATCCTGAACGTTACAAAAAACGTACGCCGTTATACGAAATAGAAAGAATTCAATCGCCTGTTCTCATTATCCATGGTGTTCTTGATCAGAATGTCTCCGTTGAGCATGCTTATCGGCTGGAACGGCGCCTACAGGCACTGGACAAGCCAGTTGAAGCCTGGTACTTTTCCGAATTTACGCATTATTTTCCGCCAAAGGTGAATCGCAAAGTTGTTGAAGATTTAACAATGTGGATGAAAACTATTCCAAAATGGTGATACAATAAAAGAAAATGACGAAATAAAGGAGCGGACGCCATGGGTATGCCCCTTGAATTGAATACGATGATCGTGACAAAAGGAAGGGAACAGCGGATTGAGGAAAATCTTTTTTTGGTGGAGAAGGCTGGTTACCGGCTGTATCCGATTGATATTCCGATCGATGTGCGAAAAACAATTGAGAGCGACTCAAGTGGAACAGGGCTGATTAAAAAAGTTACCTGGCAGGAAGGAAAAACCTTTGTAACCTATGAACTGGTTTCGCTTAATACAACCAACTGAAAAAAACCCCTTAAAAGGGGTTTTTGGTTGTGAACATTTTTACTGAAATGGGCCTTCCTTTTCCGAAATTCCGACCGCTCTACTGAGGTGTCTGTTTTTTCCGAAATTCCCACCGTTTTACTGAAGTGGGCCACCTTTTCTGGAAATTTCCATTGCGACATCTGTGAATTTTTTGAAATTCTCACGGAATTTTGCGGCCAGCTCTTTAGATTTTTGCTCATACCTTTGCGGATCCGCCCATGTTTTTTGCGGTTGCAGTACTTCATCGGGAACGCCGGCGACATGAACAGGAATATTTAAGCCGAAAACGGCATCCTGCACGGTTTCAACGCTATTGAGTTCACCCTCAAGTGCTGCTTGAACCATAGCGCGAGTATACGACAGTTTCATGCGGCTGCCGCTGCCATATTCACCGCCGGTCCAGCCCGTATTCACTATAAAGACATTGGCATTGTGCTCCAGTATTTTTTCCCCTAGCATTTCCGCATAGCGCGTTGCCGGAAGAGGCAGGAATGGCGCGCCAAAGCAAGTCGAGAATGTTGCTTCAGGAGAAGTCACCCCGCGCTCGGTGCCCGCAAGCTTGGATGTATAGCCGCTTAGGAAATGGTACATCGCTTGCTCTTTTGTCAGTTTGGCAATTGGCGGCAATACGCCGAAGGCATCCGCCGTCAAAAAGACAATCGTGTGAGGATGGCCGGCAACGCTAGGCTTCACAATATTGTCAAGAGCTTCAAGCGGATAAGCAGCACGAGTATTTTCCGTTAATGTGCTGTCATCATAGTCGGCAATTCGGGAATTAGGGTTAATCATGACATTTTCCAAAACTGCGCCAAATTGGATTGCGTCAAAAATTTGCGGTTCTTTTTCCCGTGATAGGCTGATCGTTTTAGCGTAGCAGCCTCCTTCAATATTAAACACCCCATTTGATGACCAGCCGTGTTCATCATCACCGATTAAGCGCCGATTCGGATCGGCTGACAGTGTTGTTTTTCCCGTGCCGGATAAACCGAAGAATAGAGCAACATCGCCTTCTAGACCGACATTCGCTGAGCAGTGCATCGACAATACATTGGCTTCAGGCAGCAAGTAGTTCATTACCGAGAAAATCGATTTTTTCATTTCTCCGGCATATTCCGTTCCGCCGATTAAAATGACTCTGCGCTCAAAAGAAATAATAATGAATGTTTCGGAATTCGTCTCATCAAGAGTGGGATCTGCTTTAAAATTTGGTGCCGAAAGAATCGTGAATTCTGATTCATGGGTATGCATCTCTTCCACTGTTGGACGGATAAAAAGCTGTTGGGCAAACAAATTATGCCAGGCGAATTCATTGATGACTTGAATGGGAAGCTGATGTTTTTTGTCCGCGCCAGCGAAACCGTTAAACACAAAAAGTTCCTCTTGCTGATCCAGGTAGTTGATCATTTTATCATAAAGTCTGGAGAAGGCTTCTTCCGATATTGGCTGGTTTGTCGGTCCCCAAGCTATTTTTTCTTTTACCGAGCGTTCTTGGACAATAAATTTATCTTTAGGGGATCGCCCTGTATATTTACCGGTCGACACACTCACAGCTCCAGTTGAAGTCAGCAATCCTTCTCCACGGCTTAACACTTTTTCCACTAATTGCGGAATAGATAGCTGGACATGAACATTGTCCTTCTTTACCAATTTAACGTGCCCATTTGGAATGTGAACAGAATTCATCGACGAAAAACCTTCCTTTACAATAGTTTTGATGTAGTTTGTTAAAATTAGTATAACACTTTCACTGGAATAGTCTATACTAATTAAAGGATTTATAAAATTATTGTTTGTATGATTCGTGATTCTCCTTGAAGATTCCTGCATGATAATAGGAGAAACCTGATTTTGATGGATTGATTTTTTCGTGAAAAATTGTTTGAAAATCATTGACACTGTTCGACATCGTACGTTATGATGTTACCTTGAACGGATACTCTCTTATCCCGAGCTGGTGGAGGGACAGGCCCAATGAAACCCAGCAACCTGCTAACGCGGAATGCAGCTGAAAAAAGCAATTTTCCGAGCAAAGGTGCTTAACCTGATGCAAGGCTTGACCTTGAACGATAAGAGTGAAAGGCGTGGAAACAGCAAGCTTTCAACCTTTCCTCACATTGGAAAGGTTTTTTGTTTATCTCAAAACACGTCATCGAGAGATTTCATAAAAAACCTATGTTTATTTCATACTAGTAGGGATGAGTTCCGTATCAAATAGAGGTGAAACGGTATGTAGAGCCTCGCCTTATTTTGAAATAGAGGAGGAATTCAGATGTCAACAAAACGTCGTTTGTTTACTTCTGAATCAGTAACTGAAGGTCATCCGGATAAAATCTGCGACCAAATTTCTGATTCCATTTTAGATGCCATTTTAGCAAAAGATCCGAATGCACGGGTTGCAGCCGAAACTTCAGTGACAACTGGTTTAGTTTTAGTCGCAGGAGAAATTACAACCTCTACTTACGTCGATATTCCAAAAATTGTTCGGGAAACGATTAAGGGCATTGGCTACAATCGCGCAAAGTATGGTTTTGATTCTGAGACATGTGCCGTGTTAACTTCAATCGACGAACAGTCCCCAGATATTGCTATGGGTGTGGACAAGGCGCTTGAGGCCCGTGAAGGCCAAATGACGGACGAAGAAATTGAGGCAATCGGTGCCGGAGACCAAGGGTTAATGTTTGGTTTTGCCTGCAATGAAACAAAAGAGCTTATGCCGCTTCCAATTTCGTTAGCCCATAAGCTGTCCCGCCGGTTAACAGAAGTGCGCAAGGAAGAAATCCTTCCCTATTTACGCCCAGACGGAAAAACGCAAGTAACGGTTGAGTATGATGAAAATGATAAGCCGGTTCGGATTGATACAATCGTAATTTCAACGCAGCATCATCCTGAAATTGAACTGGAGCAGATTCAGCGCAATATCAAGGAATATGTCATCAATCCGGTTGTTCCCGAAGAATTGATTGACGAAAATACAAAGTATTTTATCAATCCGACTGGCCGTTTCGTGATCGGCGGGCCACAAGGAGATGCAGGTCTGACTGGTCGGAAAATCATCGTTGATACGTATGGCGGTTATGCTCGTCATGGCGGCGGTGCATTCTCTGGTAAGGATCCGACAAAAGTCGACCGTTCTGCGGCATATGCGGCTCGCTATGTTGCCAAAAATATTGTTGCAGCTGGCCTTGCTGATAAAGTGGAAGTGCAGCTTGCCTATGCGATTGGTGTTGCCAAGCCGGTTTCCATCTCGATTGATACATTCGGAACGGGAAAAGTTAGCGAAGATCTTTTAGTTGACCTTGTCGGCAAAAACTTTGATCTTCGTCCTGCAGGCATTATTAAGATGCTGGATCTTCGTCGCCCGATTTACAAACAAACAGCAGCATATGGCCATTTCGGACGCAACGATCTGGATTTGCCATGGGAGCGCACAGATAAAGCTGCTGCACTAAAAGAACAAGCAAATAGGTAAGATTTTTAGAGAGCTGTCACAGTGATGACAGTTCTCTTTTTTAGTGGAGCTTTATACGAATTTTTCTTCTCTATTTCATTTTCATGTTTGTTCGGTTACAATCGTGTAAATTGTGCATGTCTACGGCAAATTTCCTTTCTTTGCAGGTGCAATTTGATCGTGTTTAGTGGTAGTATTAGAGAGATGTATTCAAAAACATTAATGATGAAGTTTTAGAAACGGAGTAGGTGAGTACATAATGTGCGGTTTTATTGGTTGTGTACACGACAAAACCCAAATTTATACAGATGAGCAAAAACAGCTTTTTAAAAATATGAATGACTTGATTACCCATCGCGGCCCGGATGATGAGGGATTCTATTATGATGACCATATCCAATTTGGTTTTCGCCGCTTGAGCATTATCGACATCGAAGCCGGCCACCAGCCACTGACGTATGAAAATGAACGCTATTGGATTATCTTCAACGGCGAAGTTTATAACTATGTTGAATTGCGTGAAGAGCTTCTCAATGAAGGATTGACTTTTGCAACGAACTCCGACACAGAAGTCATTATTGCACTGTTCAGCCATTTGAAAGAAAAAGCGGTTGAAAAGCTGCGCGGGATGTTCTCATTTGTCATCTGGGATAAGCAGGAGCAACTGGTGTATGGAGCCCGCGACCCGTTTGGGATCAAACCGTTTTTCTATATGGAAGACGGGGAGCGCACGTTTTTTGCATCGGAAAAAAAGAGCATTTTGCTTGCACTTGAAAACGATGTGCTAAACTATGACGCCCTTCAGCACTATTTAACCTATCAATTCGTTCCCGAACCGGATACCCTGTCCACCGGCATTAAAAAACTTGAGCCCGGCCATTATTTTACGAAAAAAATGGGCGGGCTGCTGGAAATCAAACGCTACTGGAAAGCGCAGTTTAAACCCGTTCATCAATCGGAGGACGATTTTATCAAAGAAATCAGGGATGTTCTGTTTGATTCGGTGAAAATGCATATGCGCAGCGATGTTCCGGTCGGCTCATTCCTTTCCGGCGGGATTGATTCATCCATTATCGCGTCAATTGCCAAAGAGTTTCATCCGGCGATCAAGACATTCTCTGTCGGTTTTGAACGCAATGGTTTCAGCGAAATTGACGTTGCGAAAGAAACAGCTGAGAAACTGGGGGTGGAAAACATCAGCTATGTGATCACTCCTGAAGAGTATATGGAAGAAGTGCCAAAAATTATGTGGCATATGGATGATCCACTTGCTGACCCAGCCTGTGTACCATTGTATTTTGTTGCTCGCGAAGCGCGGAAGCATGTCACAGTCGTGCTTTCAGGCGAAGGAGCAGATGAACTGTTCGGCGGCTATAATATTTACCGTGAACCGCAATCGTTGGAGGTTTTTAACAAAATTCCACGGGTTGGTAAAGTGTTGTTGAAAGGAATTGCCAACATTATGCCCGAGGGAATGAGAGGCAAAAGCTTTATCGAGCGTGGAGTAACGCCAATGGAGGAACGTTACATCGGCAATGCGAAAATGTTCACGGAAGAAGAGAAACGCGATCTCTTAAACGTTTATCGGACCGGTCTGGAATACACAGATATCACAAAGCCGCTTTATGAGGAAAGCAGGGGCTATGATCCGGTTGACCGGATGCAATATATTGACATTCATACATGGATGCGCGGCGATATCCTTTTAAAAGCGGATAAAATGACGATGGCGCACTCGCTTGAGCTGCGGGTTCCGTTCTTGGATAAAGCGGTTTTTGAAGTGGCATCAAAAATTCCAACGAGCCTGAAAACGGCGAATGGGACAACAAAGTATGTGTTGCGCAAAGCTGCCGAAGGCGTCGTTCCGGACCATGTGCTGAACCGGAAAAAGTTAGGTTTCCCTGTGCCAATCCGCCACTGGCTTAAGAATGAAATGAACGATTGGGCAAAGACGATCATCCGTGAAAGCAATACGGAGCATTTGATCAATAAATCGTATGTGTTGAAATTGCTTGACGATCATTGCCAAGACAGGGCGGATAACAGCCGGAAGATTTGGACGGTACTGATGTTTATGGTATGGCATCAAGTGTATGTCGAAGAAAAGTATTCCTTTGCAAAAGAAAAAGCATTCCAAGCGTAAAAAGGAAGCGGACCGATGCAATTATTGCATCGGTCCGCTTTTGCTGAATGATCCAAGGGATTCCCTTCTGATATGATCGGACAGGTGCCCATTCCTTTTAACGAAAATAGGTAATTGCCTGACTGCCCATTTGCACCCACGCATCTGCGAACTCCTTTAAGGGAGCTTTTTTATTTTTTTCGCCTGACAATGGATCATTGAAGTAGACAAACTGTTTGTCATATCCAGTTAACAGGACAGAGTGTTCTTTGTAGGTGATTTTTACTTTCCCTGTTGGGGTATCCCACGTTTGAAACTGATTGTCATCCAGTTTTTTAAAGCTTGTATTGATGATCACCCATACAGATCGACCGTCGGATAAATGGGTTGTTAGTTCTTCAAAACTGGCTCCGGTTAAGTCCTTTATTTTTCCAGGCAGAAACGAATTGGCAAGTTCAGCAATGGGCTTATGGTACACGCCGAACCCTGCCTGATTCAAATCATACATATTACCGACAAAACCATCATTCGGGTTTCCGTAAAAAATTTGCCCATTGTCAATTTTCAATGGGGTCGGATCTTTTTTTATTTTTTCAGCCAGTTCCATTTTGTTTGTTTGAATCCCGGCTTGATTGAGCATCATCGCAAGGCTGGTCACTTCGCAGCCGCGCGGCAGTTCGGGAAACTGTGAAACAGCTGGGGCATTCAGCAATACCCGATCTTTAATTTTGACAATCGGAAATGGATCCTGCGCTTCCGAAAGGTCGCCTTCTTTTAGGTTAGTCGCCTGAATCCAGTTTTTTAACGAGGAAAATGCCATGGCGACATGTCCATTTTTTACATTCACAAATAAGAAAGCAGCCACAAGTAGTGAAAACATGAAAAATTTTAAAAAATAGCTGCTTTTTCGGATTAAAAGCAATAGAAGAATAGCTGACAGAATAAATAGTGCAATTGAAATCAAAATAATGAGACCACCTAATCATTTTAATCGTCTATTGGAGAATACTATTTAGATGTATGGCTGCTCGCTTGAATGCTTTTATAGTAAGCGGCTTTCTCGGCGTACTCTCTTGTAATCCGTTCCATATCGGCAATGTCCTCGGCAGTCAGTTCACGAATGACTTTCGCAGGGCGGCCAAAGGCCAACGTGTTCGGAGGAATGACTTTGCCTTGAGGGACGAGGCTTCCTGCTCCAATAAATGCGCCTTCGCCGATTACAGCCTGATCCAGCACAATGGAACCCATGCCGACAAGCGCTTTTTTCTTGATTATACAGCTGTGCAGGAGCACTTGATGGCCGATCGTAACCTCATCTTCTAAAATAAGCGGGTTGTTTGGGCTTTGATGCAAAACGGAATTGTCCTGGACATTCACTTTGCGTCCAATGATCGTTGGTGCCACATCACCGCGGATCACAGTATTAAACCAAATGCTTGACTCTTCCCCGATTGCAACATCACCGGTAATCGTGACATAGTCGGCAATATAGGCGGAATCGGCAATTTTCGGTGTTTTACCTTTGTATGGATATATCATGATCGTTCTCCCCTTTTTAAAAAGTTACAGTGTTCGTTTTGAAAGACCTTTTGTATCAAGTTTTTTATGTATTTATGGTATAGTACTTTTATTATAAGAATATCGGAGATCTTTTCTATATCTAATAGTACTTTATTTTTGCGGATTGTAGGAGGAAGAAATATGTGGAAGTGGGAAGCGGAAGGCGAAGCAAAAGCGGTGATCGTGATGGTTCATGGCGCAATGGAACATCATCGGCGCTATGGCTGGCTGATCGAAATGTGGCGGACATCAGGCTTTCATATTATTATGGGCGATCTTCCGGGCCAAGGTATGACAACAAGGTCGCGCCGGGGCCATATTGATTCCTTTGATGAATACATTTTTGAAGTGAAAGATTGGATCCAGGCGGCCTATACGTATGATCTGCCGGTCTTTTTGCTTGGACACAGTATGGGCGGGCTGATTGCTATTCGTTTGCTGCAGGAAGAGCATCTTAATCTTGCTGGCGTGATTTTATCCTCTCCATGTTTAGGATTGGTTCAAACGCCATCCAATTTTTTAAATATTCTCTCGCTTGGGTTAAATGTCATTTACCCAAAACTGAAAATGAATTCAGGTTTAACCGTCGAGATGGCAACAAGAAACGAGGATGTTCGCGAAGCAGATTTGAATGATACCTTGTATGTCACAAAAGTATCGATCCGCTGGTATCGCGAGCTTGTAGTAGCAATGAAGAATGCCTTTGAAAACCTTGAGAAAATTCAAGATGTGCCAATGCTTGTCATGCAGGGAGGCGATGACAAAATTGTCAACAAACAGGTTGTCAGGGAATGGTTTAATCAAGCACCGCTGTCGGAAAAACGGTTTAAGGAATGGCAAAAATGCTATCATGAAATTTTTAATGAACCGGAGCGGGATGAAGTGTTTGAATACGCAAAGGATTTTGTCATCAGTCAGCTAAAATCGATTGGCTATATTGTTTAGAGGTGTAGAAGGATGTCATTGACGATGGCACCAATTAATCTAATGGTGCAAGTGTATCGGAAAATTTTCCCGGCTGTTCATCGGGAATTGGATTATTGGAAAAGCCGGGCGCAGCAGATTCCCAATCCTGAGCTGCGCAAACAGGCATTGGCAAGTATTGGCGGCAAAACATTTCATTGTGAAGGGGGAGCCATACTCGCTTTGATGGCTGGTGAAAAGTACAGGACTGCGGTTAAATTTATTGTTGCCTATCAAACAATCAGCGATTATTTGGATAATCTTTGCGACCGCTCCACTTCGCTTGACCCGGATGATTTTGCGGTGCTTCATCATTCAATGGCTGATGCTTTGTCGCTCGAAGCGGATTGGAAAAATTATTACCGGCTTCGGAATGATCAAAATGATGGCAATTATTTAAATGAATTGGCGGAAACGTGCCGAACCGTGTTACGGGAACTTGAGCCTGTTCATTTCGCTTACATAAAAACGTATTTGGATGAACTTTGCCTTTATTATTGTGATTTGCAAGTTCATAAACATGTGATCCCGAAGGAGCGCGTACCTCGCCTGCAACACTGGCATGAGGAATACCGCCAGCAATTGCCAGAAATGGAATGGTACGAATTTTCCGCTTGTTCCGGCTCAACGCTTGGGATTTTCAGCTTGGTTTCCTATGCCCTAAGGGATGATTTTCAAAAAGAAGATGCCGAAAAGATTCGCAGCGGCTATTTTCCTTATATCCAAGGTTTGCATATTTTGCTTGATTATTTTATTGATCAGGAAGAAGATCGGACAGGAGGGGATTTGAATTTTTGTTTTTATTATTCGAGTGAAGACGAGCTGTTTAAACGGCTGAAGCATTTTTTAACAGAAGCGGATCGCCATACCGAAAAGCTTCCTGATAAAAAATTTCATCAGCTGATCAACCGCGGTTTGCTCGGAGTGTACCTTTCCGATCAAAAGGTTCAGCGGCAAAAGAATGTTCGCAAGCTGGCAAAAGAAATGATTAAAACAGGGGGAAGGATCAGTTATTTTTTCTATCTAAATGGACGAGCCTATCGCTCGCTACAAAAATGGGTCCCGGCCGGATTGACCCGTCTGATCTTTAAATAAAAAGCCAGGCGCTATGCCTGGCTTTTTTCAATTGCAATGATAAACGGCGGGTTGTTTTTTTGGTTGATAAATTGGTACTGAAGAATATGGGCCTTTTTTTGATCGATTTGGCAACAAAAGTTTAAAAGCGCGTCACGTTCTTTTGCACCTTCTGGATGGCCGTGGTAGATCACGAGCACGATGATGCCTTCAGGTGCCATGATGTCGAGCAGCTGTTCGACAGCAGCAATTGTTGTATTGGCTTTGGTGGTGATCGTTTTGTCGCTGCCGGGCAAATACCCGAGATTAAAGATTGCTCCTTTGATTTTTCCGTGATGTTCTTCAGGAATACTGGTGCTTACCGTTTCATGTCCTTTTTGAATTAGAACCGCACGTTCAAGCATGTTATGCTCCCGAAGCCGTTCTTCTGTCACCACCAGGGCTGCCTTCTGGATATCAAAACCATAAACGATACCGTTCTCGCCGACAAGCTCTGCTAAAAAGAGGGTATCATGCCCGTTTCCAATTGTCCCGTCTACCACGATATCGCCGAACCCGGCTGCGTTTTCGAGCAATTTTTTCGCAAAGGGGAGAACGCGTTCAAGCTTCATCGTGCATTCCCCGCTGCTTGATAAGATTTACCCTGCCAGCTGTCGCGCCGCTTCAGTTCTGCATCAATCGCATTTAATACTTCCCATTTGTTAACGCTCCACATTGGACCGACCATCAGATCAATCGGCCCATCTCCAGTAATGCGGTGAACAATCATTTCCGGCGGTAAAATTTCCAATTGGTCGCATACTAAGTTTACATAGTCTTCTTTCGAGAGGAATTCAAGCATCCCCTTTTCGTACTGTTTAACCAATGGCGTTCCTTTTAGAAGATGCAGCAAGTGAATTTTGATCCCCTGGACGTCCAGCTTGGCCACTTCACGTGCTGTTTCCATCATCATCTCTTTTGACTCAAGCGGGAGGCCGTTAATGATATGGGAACATACACGAATGCCATGCTTTCGTAATTTCTTGACGCCGTCTGCATAACATTGATAATCATGAGCGCGGTTAATCAATACTGCTGTCCGCTCATGGATGGTTTGCAAGCCAAGTTCGACCCACAAATACGTCCGTTCGTTCAGCTCCGCTAAATAGTCCACAACGTCATCGGGAAGGCAATCAGGTCGGGTAGCAATCGAAAGGCCGACAACGCCATCTTGTTTTAATACGGTTTCATATTTTTCCCTTAGTACATCAACGGGAGCATGCGTATTGGTGAACGCCTGAAAATAGGCCATGTATTTGCCATCTTTCCATTTTGTATGCATTTTTTCTTTTATCTCACGGAATTGCTTTTCAAGATCATCGGCACGATTGCCAGCAAAATCGCCGGATCCTGAGGCGCTGCAAAATGTACAGCCGCCATGAGCAACCGTGCCATCGCGGTTTGGACAATCAAAGCCGCCGTCCAGAGCAATTTTAAATACTTTATGGCCAAACTGTTGGCGAAGATGATAATTCCAAGTATGGTATCGTTTAGTATCTGCTGTATATGGAAAGGGTTTCGCCTGAATCATTCCAGACCCTCCTTTTTAAAAAATAAGTCATACGAAAAATTGTAACATGAAGTGATTGGCATCGCCAATGGGAAGATTTTTTCCAAAAGGCTTACCAGAATTTATTTGTTTCACTGCGTGATAGGAAAGATGATTGTGAACACAATAAGAAAAGAAGCAAGATGCTTCAATGCAGTTTGAAAGGGGTTTTTAGATGGCTACTCGTGAATCAGTCGAAAATTTACTGCAACAATGCGAAGATGCGATTGCTTATGCCGAAGATCAATTCAAGGAAAGCAGCCTTCAAGAGCATTACAACAATGACAATTACACGGCTGCTTTGCAACAGCTTGAAGAGGCCTATCATGATTTGGCAAAAATGGCTCACAGTGCAAACGCCCAACAGCGTGAGCAGCTTCACCGCATGAGGCTGCAAATTCAGCAGCTGCAAAATACATTGATTCTCCAAGATCAATAAAGGGGGATAAGAAATTGAAAAAGCGGTCAAAGCAACAAAACCCTGAACAAAAAACGCGAAACGGTCAAAACAATCAAGATCTGGAGCTGGGCCAGGATTACGACCTAGTCAAAACAGCAAAAAAGAAATATGAAAAATCCGGCGGCCAGCCTGTAAAATCAAAATTCCACCCAGAACCGGAACAATCATCCTAAAAAATTTGCCCTTAACAGCAATGTTAAGGGTGTTTATTTTCATTTCGCATAAAAAAGGGACCATTTGGCTTAAAAACGAAGTAGCGATTCCGAAAAAATGATTGCACCTCCTTTGAAAAAAGTCTACAATAGCATTTGTTTTGAAATTGAAAATAAAAGGAGCTCTTTTTATGCCCCGTGCGGTATGGCTTTTAGTGATTGGAATGGCTGTGAATGTCACCGGCAATTCATTTCTATGGCCGTTAAATACAATCTATATTCACGATTCTTTAGGGAAATCGCTCTCTGTTGCAGGTATCGTTCTCATGCTCAACTCGGCAGCCAGTGTGCTCGGCAATCTGGTTGGCGGGAGTTTGTTCGATCGAATTGGCGGATACCGTTCCATCCTCTTGGGAATTGGCATCGCCTTGCTTGCACTCATTGGATTAACACTTTGGCATGGTTGGCCGCAATATGTTGTTTTCCTTATCATTATCGGATTTGGAACCGGTATAATTTTTCCGGCTATGTATGCGATGGCAGGATCTGTCTGGGAAGAAGGCGGGCGAAAAGCTTTTAATGCAATCTATGTAGCCCAAAACCTCGGTGTCGCAATCGGCTCGTCGCTAGGCGGGATTGTTGCAGATTATTCTTTTCAGTACATTTTTCTGTCAAATACCCTTCTTTATATTGTCTTTTTATTGATTGCCGTTTTCGGCTATAAAGGCATGTCTGTTCAGGCTGGCAAAAGAACCGCCTCCAAGCCTGCGAAATTGTCATTTAAAAACAATCGGAATCTGCGCGCATTAATCATTCTCAGTATAGGCTATTTGTTATGCTGGGTTGCCTATGTCCAGTGGTCAACCACGATCGCAGCTTACACACAGCAAATCAATATTTCGCTTACACAATACAGTCTGCTTTGGACCCTAAACGGCGCTTTCATTGTCCTCGGTCAGCCGGTGATTCAACTGTTTATAAAACACTTTGCAAAAACATTAAAAATCCAAATGATGGCTGGAATTTTTATTTTTATTCTTTCTTTTTTAGTGGCGAGTTTTGCTGATGCGTTTGCCGGTTTTGTGGCCGGAATGGTGATTTTAACGATTGGGGAAATGTTTGTTTGGCCCGCCGTACCGACTGTGGCATTTGATTTGTCGCCAAAAGGGAGGGAAGGATTTTACCAGGGCATTGTGAACAGCACTGCAACAGGCGGCCGGATGGTGGGACCGCTTCTCGGCGGAATGCTCGTTGACCTGTATGGAATGTCAATGCTGTTTCTTGTGTTGATTGGTTTATTTATCCTTTCACTTTTCACGACGGTTTCGTATGATCGAGGTTTAACGGAGGGGGAAAATGAAGCTTAAAATCAAGCTGTTTTTGCCAAAACTTGCATCCAACCCGAAAGTTTATTAAAATAACCGTATACTTTTCATATTGACAATAACAATGACGAGGAGTAGTAATGATGCATTCCCGAATGGTAGAGAGTTGGCGGCAGGTGCAAGCCAACCGGGAAGTTCATGAACTCGCCTTAGGAGTTGCACACATGAAAGTTTTCGGTGCTACCGAAAAGTAATGTTTGCCGTTTGCCGCGTTAAGGTTGAGTAAAGCGAGTGTTGTTTGGCACTAATGTGGGTGGTACCGCGGGAGATTGTTACATAATCCTCTCGTCCCGTTTGGGGATGGGAGGTTTTTTATTTTTGCCCAGCCAGGCTGGAGAAATTAGGAGGAAAAGTCCATGAGCTTCAATCATCAGCAAATCGAATCGAAATGGCAGAAAAAATGGGAAGAAGCAAAAACGTTCAAAACAAATGAAGAAAAAGGCAAGCGGAAATTCTATGCGCTTGATATGTTTCCCTATCCTTCCGGAGCCGGATTACATGTAGGCCACCCTGAAGGCTATACAGCGACAGACATCCTTTCCCGCTTAAAGCGAATGCAGGGCTATAATGTCCTTCATCCGATGGGCTGGGATGCCTTTGGTTTGCCAGCAGAGCAATATGCATTGGATACAGGGAATGACCCGGCTGAATTTACAAAGAAAAATATTGATAATTTCCGCCGGCAAATTAAGTCGCTTGGGTTTTCATATGACTGGGACCGGGAAGTGAATACAACCGATCCGGAGTACTACAAATGGACCCAATGGATTTTCCTGCAGCTTTTTAAAAAAGGACTCGCCTATATTGATGAAGTAGCAGTAAACTGGTGTCCCGCTCTTGGCACGGTTTTGGCAAATGAAGAAGTCATTGATGGAAAAAGCGAACGCGGCGGCCATCCGGTCGAACGCCGGCCAATGAAACAATGGATGCTGAAAATCACTGCTTACGCCGACCGCCTTCTTGAAGATTTGGAAGAATTGGATTGGCCTGAAAGCATTAAAGATATGCAGCGCAATTGGATCGGCCGTTCAGCGGGTGCTGAGGTCACGTTTAAGATTGCCGATCATGATGAATCCTTTACTGTGTTCACCACCCGACCGGATACTCTTTTTGGAGCAACTTACGCGGTGTTGGCGCCAGAACATGCCCTTGTAAGCAAAATCACGACTCCAGAACGGCAGCTGGCAGTGGATACTTATTTGGAAAAAATTAAAAGCAAAAGCGATTTGGAACGGACAGATTTGGCGAAAGAAAAGACAGGCGTGTTTACCGGAGCCTATGCGATCAACCCGGCCAATAATGAAAAAATGCCGATTTGGATTGCCGATTATGTATTAGTCAGTTACGGAACGGGTGCGATTATGGCGGTTCCTGCCCATGATGAGCGGGACTACGAGTTTGCCAAACAATTTGAACTCCCGATCAAGCAAGTAGTAGCTGGCGGTGATATTGATAAAGAAGCCTATACCGGTGATGGTGAGCATATTCATTCAGAATTTTTGGATGGCTTAAATAAGACAGATGCCATTCAGAAAATGATTTCCTGGCTGGAGGAAAAAGGGATTGGAACAAAGAAGGTGACCTACCGCCTGCGCGACTGGCTGTTTAGCCGTCAGCGCTATTGGGGTGAACCAATTCCGATTATTCATTGGGAAGATGGAACGATGACGGCTGTTTCTGAAGACCAGTTGCCACTCATGCTGCCAAAAACAACAGAAATCAGGCCATCAGGAACTGGGGAATCGCCGCTTGCCAACATCTCGGAGTGGGTAACTGTTGTTGATCCTGAAACAGGCAAAAAAGGGCGCCGTGAAACGAATACGATGCCGCAATGGGCGGGAAGCTGCTGGTATTATTTGCGCTATATTGATCCGAAAAATAGTCTGGAGCTTGCTTCCCGTGAAAAACTGGATGAATGGCTTCCGGTCGATGTATACATTGGCGGCGCCGAGCATGCGGTTCTTCATTTGCTCTACGCCCGTTTCTGGCATAAATTCTTGTATGATCTTGGCGTTGTTCCAACAAAAGAACCATTCCAGAAACTATTCAACCAGGGCATGATTTTAGGCGAAAACAATGAAAAAATGAGTAAGTCGAAAGGGAATGTTGTCAATCCGGATGCGATTGTCGAAAGCCATGGTGCCGATACACTGCGGTTATACGAAATGTTTATGGGGCCGCTTGACGCTTCAATCGCCTGGTCAACCAACGGTCTTGACGGAGCACGCCGCTTCCTTGACCGGATTTGGCGCTTGTTCGTTGAAGAAGATGGAAGCGTAAATCCAAAAATTCAAGAGGGTGAAGAGTCGGCAAGTCTTGAAAAAGTTTATCATCAAACGGTGAAAAAAGTGACGGAAGACTTGGAGGGCTTGCGTTTTAATACGGCGATTTCGCAATTGATGGTGTTTATTAATGAGGCGTATAAATCCACTGTTCTAGCAAAGAATTATATGGAGGGTTTTGTCAAAATGCTTTCGCCGATTTGCCCTCATCTTGCGGAAGAACTTTGGGAAAAACTCGGCCATAGTGAAACGATTTCCTATGAAGCATGGCCTGCCTATGATGAATCCAAACTTGTGGATCAAGAAGTCGAAATCGTTATTCAAGTAAATGGAAAAGTGAAGCATAAGCTTACCGTTCCGACAGATGCTACAAAGGAAACGTTGGAACAATTGGCAATGGATGATGAAAAAGTAAAAGAGCAGATTGAAGGAAAAACGGTTCGCAAAGTGATTACCGTTCCGGGGAAATTAGTGAACATCGTCGCCAATTAATCTGAATATCCCTTTCGCGCATCGAGGGATATTCCCAAATGAAAGGGTATGAAAATGAGCGAAATCAAAACAATCACACCAGAGGAATTGAGGAAAAAGCTAGAAGCAGGAGAGAAGCTTGAGCTTGTTGATGTCAGGGAATACGATGAAGTTGAGCAAGGGATGATTCCTGGAGCAAAGCATATTCCAATGGGAGATATCCCGGCAAAACTGGATCAGTTTGATAAAAACAAAGAATATATTTTTATCTGCCGTTCAAGTGCACGGAGTGGAAACGTTTGTCACTATCTTCACAACCAGGGCTACAATGTCGTCAACATGGTTGGCGGGATGATGAACTGGACGGGAGAAACGAAATAAACTTGCTCAAAAGACAAAAAGCCGGATTCTGTAATGAGTCCGGCTTTTTAATTCGCTGCAGTCGCTTTTTCTTTTTTCTCCAGCATCATCATTCCCATCATCAAGAGTGGCGCCAAATTGACGACTGAAAGAATTGTTCCTTGAAAATCAGTGCCGCTTAACAGGCCGTGCACGGTGACAAAAATATAGAGAAACGGGTTAAGGGCATGCAACTTTCGCCATCTTTGATAGCCGATTTTTTTACGGGCCTTTGACGTTACGATGGTGAGAATCAAGAAATCGGTTTCCTCATAAAAGCGAAGCGCCGCCTCAAAAATGGTATAAAGCTCCTCTGAAACGGGGATCTCTTTGCCAATTTGACGGTTTATCCTTGAAAGTTCGCTATCAGGACGAAATCGGCTGCAAAGATCTTCAATTTGTTCAAACTTTTTATAAACTGGCATGAGATCATTTGCAAAAAGTTCCCTTGTAATCGAAATATGCACCATGGTGCTCATCGAATTGAAACGATATTCGTTCATCAGGAACCGCCCGTTGTTGTGTCAAATCTTCCATAGCGGCGACTGTAGGTGCCATCATTTGAAAATGAGTTATTGCGCTCATCAAGCGACTGTGACCCATTGTCAAATGATGTACTGCTATCGCTGGTTGAGGAATTGCTCCCATCTGAGAAAAAGGATGATGGCTGGCTTTGATCAATTGACGGATTAAGGGCTTTGCCATCACTCGAATTACCCCCGTTGCTTTGGCTTGGTGATGTTTGCTGCTGGCTGGTCGCTGGCACCTGATTGGATCGATTTGATTTATTCGGTTTTACGCCGTTTGTTATTCCTAAGTACGATACCATTCCGGCTACTAATGCAAGACTGCCGAAACTGACTCCCCAGGAAGTGTATTGTTTTTGGTTCAATTTTCTGGCTCCCCTCAAATGGTAAATCGATTGACTACAAAAACTATACAAGGTTTATCTTAAAATTTTCTTAAAATCTTCACAAAATAATATTTTAAAAATTTAGAAAAGTGGACAGAATAAAAGAAAAAAGGGAAGGAGACTGGATCGTGATTAAGGTGAAATTATTTGACCGCGAACATGAAAAAGATTTGGAGTGGGAAATGAATCGGTTTTTAAAAGAAATCGATGAAAAGAAACTCATTGATATTAAATACAATGTTGCCGCCCTTCCAGAGGATGAAGAGGAAGAACAAATCTATTGTTTTACGGCTATGATTATTTATCGGTCCTGAAAACAAGCTCAGGACCGATTTTTTCCTGTAATTGCCGCATTTGTTCCAGCAATTCTTCCTGTCACAAGCGCTGCCGTAATGTTGTAACCGCCTGTGTAGCCATGAATGTCAAGAATTTCTCCACAAAAATAAAGGCCGGCCATCTTCTTTGAAGCCATTGTCTGCGGCTCAATTTCTTTCACAGATACTCCGCCGCCGGTCACAAACGCTTTTTCAAGCGGCAGCGTTCCATTTACAGTAAAGGTAAAATGCTTGCAGTTTTTTGCAAAGGCCCGCACTTTTTCGTTTGAACTCGTTCCACCTTGAGCATTCGCATCGATTTCGCTTCTTTCAAGGAGAAAAAGGAGATATCGCTCGGGCAGCAGCCCTTTCAGCGTATTTTTTATGCTCTTTTTGGGCTCGTTTTTCAGCAAGTGGCTGATTTCTTCAAAAATAGCCGTTTCCGTTTGATCCGGAAGGGTGTCTAAGCTCATCGTTACTTCATGAAGCTTCCATTTCTTCATCGCTTTCACGACGAACTGGCTGCAGCGCAGAACGGCCGGCCCGCTGATCCCAAAATGGGTAAAAATCATGTCCATCCGGTGGGAAATGATTGGCTTTCCTTTCGGATTCAGTACGCTCAACGAAATATCCCTAAGTGACAGACCTTGAAGCGTTTTGTTTTTAATGAATGGTTCATTTGAAGTAACCGGCACTTCTGTAGGGAACAGCTCGGTGATTGTATGGCCGGCATTTTCAGCCCAGGCATAGCCATCCCCGGTAGATCCGGTGTGGGGAACGGATTTGCCGCCAACGGCAATGACAATCGATTTGGCTGCGATTTTCCGTCCGTCTTTTAGACGTACCCCAGCCGTTTCGCCATTTTCGTATATCACATCGGAAACAGGGGAATTTTCCATAATGGCCACATGGAAAGATGATAATTTTTCCAAAAGGGCATCGACAACGGATTGCGCTTTATCGGTGACCGGAAACATTCTGCCATGATCCTCTTCTTTCAGCTCAATGCCCATTTTTTCAAAAAAAGCAATAATGTCTTCATTAGTAAAAATCGAAAAAGCGCTGTATAAAAACTTTCCATTTCCAGGAAGGTGTTTTATCAAGTCATCAATGGGCATGCGATTGGTGACATTGCAGCGTCCACCGCCCGAGATGGCAAGTTTCCTGCCAAGCTTGTCTCCTTTATCAATCAACAGCACCTTTGCTCCATGCTCACCGGCAGCGATTGCCGCCATTAAACCGGAAGGGCCGCCGCCTACCACAATAACATCGTATTTCATTATTTCACCAACTTTTGCAGATTCTCCATTAAGGGTAAACTAGAATTGATCATATCATACCTTTTCGGAAATCTCGTTTTAAAAGATTTTTTATAAAATTGCCTTATACGAGTGTAGCGTTGTGGGTTGAGAAGTTGTACACTACTAGTATCGTGCAAAAAAAGTCGAACTTGCACTTCTTTTTTTATGTAAGGAGAAGGATTTTTATGTCATCAAAGCTTTTAAGAGGGACGTTCATTTTAACGATTGGTACGATTCTTTCCAAGGTTCTAGGTTTGTTTTATGTGATTCCATTTTACCAAATTGTTGGAAAACATGGGACCCAGCTTTATCAGTTTTCTTATGTTCCATATACCATTTTTATCAGCATCGCAACGGCAGGAGTTCCGCTTGCGGTTTCAAAATTTATATCAAAATACAATGCGCTTGAAGAATACGCTGTTGGCAGGAAGCTGTTTAAATCCGGTTTACTGATTATGATGTCAACCGGGATTGTTGCGTTTTTAATCCTCTATCTCAGTGCGCCGGCTGTTGCGGAGATGAGTATAAATTCGAACGACAAAGAGCAATCATTTTCTGTAAATGAAGTAGCGACCGTTATTCGTGCGGTCAGTTTCGCACTGATTGTTGTACCGTTTATGAGCTTGATCAGAGGTTATTTTCAAGGGCACCAATCGATGGGGCCTTCAGCTGTTTCTCAAGTGGTTGAGCAAATTGTCCGGATTGGTTTCACGCTCATTGGTGCGTATGTAGTGTTAAACTGGATGAGATCCGGTATGGTTAGGGCGGTGAGTGTGGCAACGTTTGCCGCTTTTATTGGTGCGATTGGGAGTCTCTTTGTGCTCTTCTGGTACTGGTATAAACGTAAACCTTATTTAGATGAACTGCTTAAAGAAGACAAGGGGACAGTACAAATCTCCTTGGGGCAGATTTATAAAGAGATTCTTGTGTATGCTGCGCCATTTGTGTTTGTCGGCATTGCCAATCCATTGTTTCAATTAATTGACCAGTTTACGTTTAGTCGGGCAATGGCCGGAATTGTACCGATAAAGGTAGCGGAGACGGCATTTTCGATTTTGAATTTCGAGTCGCATAAAATCGTCATTATTCCTGTTTCCCTTGCGACCGCTTTTTCGCTGACACTTGTGCCAAGCATCACAAAAGCATTTGTTGAGCACGACCGCCAAAGTATGAATTACCAGCTCAACCAGGCATTTCAAGTATTGCTGTTTTTAACATTGCCTGCAGCGATTGGCCTGTCGCTGTTAGCCGAGCCTGTCTATACGGTCTTTTATGAGCATGATCCGCTTGGTATCGGTGTGCTGGGAGCGTATGCGCCAGTAGCGATTTTATTTTCACTCTATTCCGTAACGGCCGCTATTTTACAAGGGATCAATGAGCAGCGTTTTACCATTTTAAGCCTGCTTGTCGGCTTATTATTAAAGTTAAGCTTGAATATTCCGCTCATTCGGATGATGGAAACGAAGGGAGCTGTATTAGCCACTGCCATCGGCTATTCCGCAGCTATTCTAATTAATCTGATTGTGATTAAAGTGTTTTCACGCTATCCATTTCGGTTGGTTTATCGCAGAAGTTTGCTGATTGTTATTTTTGCGGGATTGATGTGGATTGGAACGGAAGTAACGTATAAACTTTTGTTGCTGTTCATGTCCCCAGCTTCTTCTAAGATCCAATCACTTATCATTATTTTGGTTTGTGGAGCAGTCGGTGCGGGAATTTATTTTTACTTAAGTTTAAAATCAAAGCTGGCATACCGCTTATTTGGTTCAAGGGTTGACAGCATTAAGCGGAAGCTGCGCCTGCCAGTTTAACTGTTTCTTAGGGGGTGAATAAAGGTGCGAGTGGATAAACTTCTGGCCAATCTTGGCTATGGAAGCAGAAAAGAAGTGAAACAACTTTTGAAAAGCGGCCAAGTGAAAATCAACGGTGCCGTTGTAAAGGATGCGAAGGAACACGTCGATCCGAACAAAGACAGCGTCACCCTTCATGGCGAAGTAATCGAATACAAGGAGTTCATCTATTTGATGATGAATAAGCCGCCAGGAGTGCTGTCAGCGACAGAAGACAACCGGAGTGAGACGGTGATTGATTTGCTGGAGATTGAAGACCAGGTGTATGAGCCGTTTCCTGTTGGAAGATTGGATAAAGATACTGAAGGACTGCTGTTGATAACGAATGATGGAAAGCTTGCCCACCGCCTGCTTTCACCGAAAAAGCATGTGCCCAAAACGTACTTTGCAGTGATTGATGGTGAGGTGACCGAAGAAGATGTTCGTGCTTTTCAAGAAGGCGTTACCCTTGATGACGGCTATAGTACAAAGCCGGGCGAGCTAGTGATTTTAAAATCCGGCATTCGATCGGATATCGAACTAACGATCACTGAAGGAAAGTTTCATCAGGTAAAACGAATGTTTGAAGCGGTCGGCAAAAAGGTCGTTTACTTGAAGCGGATTACAATGGGGCCGCTTGAATTAGATGAAACATTAGAACTCGGAGAGTACCGGGAACTGACGGAAGAAGAAATTCAAATTTTGAAGGATTATGAAGTAAAATAGTCCAGCACCTTTAAAAAGCAACCGACCACAGCGCAGGATGGGTTGCTTTTTTCAATGAAAGCTGAGAAATAATATTGTTTCTTTGAGGATCGTTCAGCTCATTTTTGAAAAGAAGTTTAAAATGCAGAAAAAAGGAGAGGAGGACCGTGTCACAGCTTTAACCCTGTCCGGCTCTTAAACCGGCGCAGCAAAATATGACTTTCTACTCTCGTAATTCCATTCAAGCTGTATAGTTCTTCGTTTATGAATTGTTCAAGTCTGGCAAAGTCTTCGACGAGTACATGCATATGAAGGGTGCTTGGCCCAGTCATTTGATAACAGCTGGCGACAACCGGATTGTTTGCCAGTGTTTCCGCCACTCTGACAAGGGAAGCCGGCTCGCAATCCACCTCAAAAAAAGCAGATACATTTTTTCCAACTCGTTCAGAGTTGATTACCACAGAAAACTTTTCGATTACTCCATTATCCCAAAGCTGATTCACTCTCTCTCGTATCGCAACCCTCGATAAATTCAATTCTTTCCCTATATCGACATAGGACATTCGCCCATGCTCGCTTAGTAATTCTAAAATCTTCTTATCTATTTCATCCAGTTTCATTCACAATCCCCATTTCATCGTTTTTGTAACACCATCATAACGTATGAATTCTTAAAAGATCAATGTCTTTATTCTCCGAAAAAATAAATTTCAGAATTATTAAAAGTTATGGAATTTTTCATTTAATTGGTTTATACTCATAAAAAGGATAAAATCATTTGTTAATTATTTTTTAAATTTCGGTTTACATTTGAAATCATTTAGTAAATTTAATGAACTTTTTGAAGGAAGGTTTGAGAGGGTGGGCGTTGTATGACAGTAAATTATTTGAATTATCCCTATGCATCACAGCGCATGGCTGTTTTTGCAAAAAAAGGAATGGTAGCCACGTCCCAGCCGCTTGCGGCAAATGCGGGACTGGATATTTTAAAAAAGGGTGGAAATGCAGTTGATGCAGCGATTGCAACAGCTGCATGCTTAACAGTTGTTGAGCCGACATCCAATGGAATTGGCGGAGATGCGTTTGCGCTTGTCTGGATGAATAAAAGTTTATATGGATTAAATGCAAGCGGTCCGTCGCCGAAAAGCATGTCAATTGATGCGGTCAAAGCAAGAGGACTTAACGAACTGCCAAAGCATGGCCTTATCCCGGTAACCGTTCCGGGAGTTCCCTCAGCATGGGCGGCATTATCCAAACGCTTTGGTAAGCTTCCACTGACTGAAGTATTAAAACCAGCGATTGATTATGCGGAAAATGGTTTTCCATTAACGCCGATATTGGGGAAGTATTGGAATTTGGCGTATACCATTTTTAAAAAAACTTTTACCGGAGAAGAATTTCAGGGTTGGTTTGATACATTCGCTCCAAATGGCCGTGCACCAAAAATTGGTGAGATGTGGAGTTCGCCAGGTCATGCCAAGACATTAAGATTGATTGCGGAATCAAATGCAGAAAGCTTTTATCGCGGAGAATTAGCTTCAGCTATTGCTGAATTTTCGAAAAAGTATAATGGCTTTCTATCTGCTGAGGATTTGGCTGAATACATGCCTGAATGGGTACAGCCGATATCGGTAAATTATCGCGGGTATGATGTGTGGGAGATTCCGCCAAATGGCCAAGGGTTAGTAGCCTTGTTGGCATTAAATACATTGAGGGGTTTTCAATTTACTGAAAAAGAGTCAGCAAATACCTATCATAAACAGATTGAAGCAATGAAACTGGCGTTTGCAGATGGAAAAAAATACATTACAGATCCATCCGACATGTCCATTACTGTCAATGCGCTGTTATCTGACAATTTTGCTGCAGCACGGCGCAATCTAATCAGCGAGGAAGCCATTCATCCAGAGCCTGGAACTCCGCCAAGCGGAGGTACAGTGTATTTGGCAACAGCTGATGATGAAGGAAACATGGTGTCTTATATTCAAAGCAACTACATGGGATTTGGGTCAGGGATTGTTGTTCCTGGAACAGGGATTGCCCTGCAAAATCGCGGATATGATTTCTCAATGGATCCAACGAGTGAAAATGCCCTGAAACCTGGAAAAAGAACATACCACACGATCATTCCGGGCTTTTTAACAAAAGATGGGGAGGCGATTGGACCGTTTGGCGTGATGGGCGGCTATATGCAGCCCCAAGGGCATGTCCAAGTGGTGATGAACACGATTGACTTTCACCTGAATCCACAGGCGGCATTGGATGCTGCTAGATGGCAATGGATTGAGGGGAAGAAAGTGCTGGTTGAACATCATTTTCCCCAGCATATTGCCCAAGAACTTGCGAGAAGGGGACATGAAATTCAGGTTGCCTTAGATTCTGGAAGTTTCGGACGCGGTCAAATTATTTGGCGAGATCCGCAAACGGGTGTTCTTTCCGGAGGGACAGAGCATCGGACGGATGGGGCGATTGCAGCATGGTAATCGAATTTCGAAAAGGGTAAGCAGTTCTGAGCAACAAGCGTGCGAGGTAAATCATTTTTGTGAAAGGTATGGTCGCTGTTTGATTGTTAACAGGTTACCTGGCACTTTCACCGAAAGGAGTTCTGATGAAACAATTACATCTTTTCTATGCTTTTTTTAAAGTTGGTATGCTTGGATACGGGGGCGGCCCCTCATCCATTCCACTTGTTCACAAGGAAGTGGTCGATCATTATAAATGGATGGATGATGATGAGTTTTCCGATGTATTAGCATTGGCAAATACCCTTCCTGGGCCGATTGCTACGAAACTTGGAGGGTATATTGGTTATCGGGTTGGCGGTATTTTTGGCATGGTAAACGCCATTCTTTCTACCATTATCCCGACGATTCTGCTCATGATTGTGCTTTTAAAATCCATTACAACATTTAAGCATTTGCAGTGGGTTTCGGGAATGACGAAAGCGGTGGTGCCTGTTGTAGGTGTAATGCTTGCTGTGTTAACGTGGGAATTCCTAGTGAATGCTAAAAAAGGATTGGGCTGGATTAAAACGATCATTTTTTCTGCTGTCAGTTTACTATTATTACAGTTTTTAAATATAAACCCCGGTATTCTCATAGCAATATTGATCGCTATCGCTCTTTTGCAAAAAGGAGATAGATCTAAGAAAAAAGAGAAGGAAGGGAGTATATCGGCGTGATTTACTGGAAATTATTTTTGGCTTTCCTTATACCTGGTTTAGTTGGTTACGGAGGGGGACCAGCATCGATTCCGCTTGTTGAAAATGAAGTCGTTCAACATTATGGGTGGATGACTGTTAGTGAATTTAGTGAAGTCCTTGCGTTAGCCAATGCACTCCCTGGGCCAATCGCTACGAAATTGGCGGGGTATGTCGGTTACCAACAGGCGGGGATACCAGGTGTGCTGGTCGCCGAGTTTGCCTCGGTTGCACCTTCGTTGATTCTGATGTTAGGACTGCTTGGCTTATTGTATAAATTCAAAGATTCGCCAAAGGTCAAGCGGATGACGCTCTACATTCGACCTACCATTGCCGTTTTACTCGGAATCATGGCCTATTCATTTTTTGCAGAATCCTTTAAAGGAATTGGGTCATGGCAAACGATATTCCTAATGCTGGCCAGTTTTCTATTGATGGAAAAATGGAAAGTACACCCCGCATATGTAATCGTAGCTTCACTTGTATATGGGGGGATCGTTTTAGCGTAATGATTTTATAATAAGGTTTTACTTTGCCGAAAATCGTGTAAGAAATCCATTCTTCAACGACTATGAAAGTCAAAAAATAGCATCGAACGGTCAATGAGAGGGAGAGTCAACGCCCGTGAGAGGCAAAAAAGGCATCGAAGGGTCGATGAGAGAGTGCTTCAAGACCCGTGAGAGGCAAAAAAGGCATCGAACGGTCAATGATAGAGTGCTTCAACGCCCTTGAAAGCCAAAAAAGGCATCGAACGGTCGATGAGAGGGAGAGTCAACGCCTTTGAAAGCCAAAAAAGGCATCGAAGGGTCGATGAGAGAGTGCTTCAAGACCCGTGAGAGGCAAAAAAGGCTTCGAAGGGTCGATGAGAGAGTGCTTCAAGACCCGTGAAAGCCAAAAAAGGCATCGAACGATCGATGAGAGGGAGAGTCAACGCCCGTGAGAGGCAAAAAAGGCATCGAAGGGTCGATGAGAGAGTGCTTCAAGACCCGTGAGAGGCAAAAAAGGCATCGAAGGGTCGATGAGAGAGTGCTTCAAGACCCGTGAAAGGCAAAAAAGGCATCGAACGGTCGATGAGAGGGAGAGTCAACGCCCGTGAGAGGCAAAAAAGGCATCGAAGGGTCGATGAGAGAGTGCTTCAAGACCCGTGAGAGGCAAAAAAGGCTTCGAAGGGTCGATGAGAGAGTGCTTCAAGACCCGTGAAAGGCAAAAAAGGCATCGAACGGTCAATGAGAGGGAGAGTCAACGCCCGTGAGAGGCAAAAAAGGCATCGAAGGGTCGATGAGAGAGTGCTTCAAGACCCGTGAAAGGCAAAAAAGGCATCGAACGGTCAATGAGAAAAAGTTTCAAGAGTCAAAAGGGCGAGATCTTCCTCAAAAACTGCTAAAAAACTCCCTGTTTTGTGAATGTTTTCAATTTAATTAACAAGTTTAAAAGAAAAACCCGGTGAAGGACGTGATTACGCTCTTTCACCGGGCTTTATTTTTATTGGTTGCAGCCCCAAAGACTGCATAGGTGAATCTATTAAATGGTTCTTTTTTGTTTGATAAAAATGCAATCATTAGAAGCCTAGCAAATAAGTAATTAAATATCTTTGTTGCGGTATCCGGGAGTGCGTTGCTGCATGCTTTAGCTGAGTTCCCATCAGTCTCTTCGCTTTTATGGTGAAATCACCCGCACCCACAAACAGAGTGCGGCCTGGCTTGGCTGCTTGCTTTTGCCGGATATAGGTGGCAAGGTACTCAGCCCCGCCGTATGTGCCATCAGTCTTTCCATCGCCATCAATATCAACCGAATAATGCGGATCCATTTTTCCATGCAGGTCATTGATCCCTAACAATTGGACATTGACAGGATCTTTCTGTTGAGGGGTATCGGCAAAATCTGCTGCCATCCGTGGTTTCAATTGATAGATCCCTTTAAAAATTGATGCAATGCCAGTAATGTTAAGGACATTATTTTCTTTATATTGGGATGTGAATTGGTCGTATGTGACGCCAGTTCGGCTATCAACTCGCACTCTTGTGGTTGTCGTGCCGTTTACGGCATCAAATTCAAATGAGATTCCACCCGAATCATCCTGAAGGTAAAAGCCGCCCCCGCCCCAGGAACCGGGCGTTGTCGTAATGACCCCTTCTTCGGTAACATTCGTACCATCGGCAGCTTGTCGAGCCTTGTCAATGGAAACCGCAGCCGGTACTGGAGTTTCATAGCCTGGCAGCGGTTCAGCAGGCACGTTGCCAATGGTAACCGCAACCGTTGTACGGGTTGAACCGTTTATTTTTAACCGAAGATTGGCCGATCCACTGTAAGAAGGGTCTAATTTTAATGTAAGGTCTTGATGGGCTTGACCAGTTGCATCGGCAGTAATCGCAAATTTTTCGCTATAGCCGGCAGTTGTTGCCCATCCGCTGCTGTTCTGAAAAGTGGCCAATTGTTTGCCGCCCGGGGCATAAATGCCAACCTGTAAATTCGAAACGGTCTGACCGGCTGCTAAATCACTACCATTTAAACGGATCTGGAATTCCTGTTGATTTGGAAGTGTTGCTTGATGTTGGAAAGTATAGATTGGCTGTGCTTGAACCGTTTTATTTGAACCATATGACCCGGCAGCAAAGGTAGTTGGATCATACCATTTATACCCGCCGCTCGGAGCCGCCCATGGTTCAGGCTGTGGTTCTGTTGTATGTTGCGGGATTTCAAAATCGTGCAGCACTGTTTTCTCGCTCAGCTGCAAACCATTGATTTGGTCAAGACTGGTGTAATCTTCCTGTTTCGCAAGCCAGTTGATCGTATTAATCAAATAAACACGATCCTGCCCTTCCGTTGAAAATCCGTCATATGTTGTTTTTGCTTTGCCATTATCTTCACGAAGGTATTTTGGAGTTGAATCTTCAACGGGTGAGGAATCGCCTAAAAAGGCTGCCTTTCCTTTGTCAACTTTGGCGATTGCTGCAAATGCGCCTTCTGCAATACCACCGTTGTTATAGACGCCTTGATCGACGGCAGGCCCCCATTTTGGCGGATTTTCCGGTAAATAAATTAAGCCCTTGGCTTTCGTTGGATCAAGAATCGCAAGTGTGGAACCTGCATGCATTTCAACGGTTGTAACGCCTTGAGTTATCCCAAATGATTGTTCCGGAGCGACGACTGTTTCCCCTGAAGGAATGTCCCCTAAAGCATTGCTTCGGAAACGGACGCCAAAGTTTTCACCGAGCCAATCCGAGCTGATGACACCCTGCATCGCCTGTGAATTTGCTTCCTCAGTGCTCATGCCTTTAGCTGGATTATCCCATGCGCCTCGGCGGTATCCGTTAAAAATTTCCCCAGAATCCCAGCGATTTAGGTTGCGGTCGGAATTGTAATGATCACCGATAAAGAAGATGCTTCCACCGCCTTTAACGTAATCAAGCATCGCTTGCTGCTCAGAAGCTTTAAATGGAATATTGGCTTCTCCTAAAACAAAAACATCGTAATTTTTTAAGCTATCGAGAGTGATCGGAGTCGTTTGCCGTAATTCTTTCACTTCATAACCTTGCCCGGCGATCGCATTGGCAAAGTCTGAGAAAGCGCCATCGATAACCCAATCCGCAGCTCCTGCTGTCTCCCCATGGGTATTGTCAAAAAGAATTTTTCCTTTTAGTGTCGTTCCTTTGTGTGTAATGGTTGGAGCAGGATCCGCTGCTGTTTCAGCGTTTACCTTGTTTCCGAAAGTCATCACTGTTGGAACAGGGATGACAAGCAGGATGGCTAAAAACAGTTTTACTAGTTTTGTAAACCTCAATTCTCACACCCCCACAATCTTTTTCGTCAATTGACACTTTAAAACTACCAATAAAATGGAGGATTTGACCATACATTTTATAAAAATTTACAATTTTTACATTCGTATAATAATTTTAATAAAAAGTCCCCAAATCAAAGACGATTTGAGGACGCTAAACGTTTAGTAGGTAACTTTCCAATTTTCATTGCAGGTTGCGTAAACGGTTTTTCTTTTTAGAAAATAATCGGCCAGAAGCTCGGTCATGTCTGTCTGAATTTCTTTTATGACAGGTTTATCCTTGAACATTTCATAATCTCCGCCGCCGCCAGCACGATAGTTGTTCATCACAACCTCATACTGGCCTGAAAGATCCATAGGTTGACTCTTAAAGTTCAACTTCACGACACGGTAGCCGACCGGCTTGGCGATATTTAATTCGTATTCGATGCCCTCCCACATATCGTAATTGTAGTGCTGGGGCTTTGGTTCAACAAATGATGGGTTCACTTGCGGCTTTTTGTTCTCGTCTAGAACAAAGTAGGTAGCACATTTTTCCAATGCGTCTTTTATATCCTGTCCGGAAATCCGGATGACTTTCAGGGTATTTGGATAAATGTAATTCGAAACAATGTCCCGCATCGTTACGTTGCTGGAGAAACCGGGGGATTCATTATGGAACAAAGCAGTGTTCGATATCGCAACTCCAGCCGCATCCATTTGCACTTGATTAATAAATTCAATGAGCGGATGATCCTTTAATCGAACCTCAAATGGATCTGAAATCGTCATATCGCCGACAATTTCGCCGATTGGCTGGTCAAGCCATTCTTGGGTTTGGTTTTCAAAATCGGCTGCGAGTTTCAGCAGGTTATTGTCCGTTGCAATTGAATCCGTAACTTCGATGATCTCAGAAGTCTTTTGTTCAACCTGCCAGTTTCCATTTTGAAAAGAAAACGGAATGGTTACCTTGCCAAGCGCCTGGCCGTTAAATCCAGGCTGCAGGATTGTTTTTCCATGCAATTCACCGGTGAGCCGTCTATGCTGATGGCCTGTTAATAAAACGTCAATGCCATCGATTTCCTGGCAAATCCGGTAACCTTGATTTTCACCAGTCAGCGATTCTGTCGGCTCCCCTGTGACAAGATCGCGTTCAAAGCCGCCATGGTATGAAACAACAAGCAGGTCGTATTGTTCATTTTTCTGCAAATAATCTACCCATTTTTTCGTTGTTTCAAAGGCGTCTGCAAATTCTAATGCCTTAATATGATTTGGATTCTCCCAATTGGGTATGTAATGAGTGGTCACACCCAATACAGCGATACGCAAACCATTTTCGAATTCCTTGATCAAGTAAGGTTTGCTGAAGTAGGGTTCAGCACGATGTTGATTTAGACTATTTGCTGAAAGCCATGGGAAATTTGACGCGTCAACGGATCGGTTCAATAGCTCCAGTCCATAATTGAATTCATGATTTCCGATAATCGCCGCATCATAATGTAACTCATTCATGATGCGGATAATTGGGTTCTTTTTATCATAAAGGAACTTCGCATAATGATAGGTCAGGGGTGTACCTTGAATGACGTCCCCGTTATCGATTAGCAATGTATGATCATGTTTTTGCTTTTCCTGGCTAATAATTGTAGCGATTTTTGCAAAACCAGCATTGATTTCCTGATTTGTTCCATAATTTATTGGAAAAATCGTGCCGTGAATATCGCTAGTTTCAAGAATAATCAACTCGCAGTCCATATTTAACCCACATCCTCACTTTTTCTTATAAATTGTATTATAAATGGATAAAAATTAAAAAGACAAGAAATGCTAAATTATGAACAAATTTTACAAAATCTTTACGAAAGTATTTCAGAATTATGCTACACTTTACAGGTAAGGAAAAAATTATTTAAAACGGAGGTAGCAAATGTTCAAGCTTAAGAAATTGGCTGCAATCGGGATGTCTCTTGCATTGGCTGTTGGAGTTCTTAGCGCTTGCGGAACGAACAAAGACACAAACAATGCGGGAACGAAAAGTAATGGCGGGGATGGATATGTTCCAAAGACTCTTACGGTTCAGTTTGTTCCATCGCAAAATGCAGGTACATTGGAAGCAAAAGCGAAACCATTAGAAAAATTATTAAGCGACAAACTGGGTATTCCTGTTAAGGTAAGTGTATCTACCGACTACAATACGATTATTGAAGCAATGGCTTCTAAGAAAGTGGATATCGGCTTCTTGCCGCCAACTGCTTATGTTATGGCACATGATAAAGGCGCAGCAAATGTACTGCTCCAAGCGCAGCGTTATGGAGTAGATGATCAAACAGGACAACCTACGACAGATCTTGTTGATTTCTATAAATCAATGTTTATTGTGAAAAAAGATTCGAAAATTAATGACATCAAAGATTTAAAAGGGAAGAAGATTGCCTTCCAAGATGTAACTTCTTCAGCTGGATATGTATGGCCGGCTGCTTCGTTAATGGATGCTGGCATTGACCCAACGAAAGATGTACAAGGTGTCACCGTTAAAGGGCATGACCAAGCGGTAATTTCGGTATTAAATGGCGATGTAGACGCTGCTGTTGTTTTCCAGGATGCACGGAATATTGTTAAAAAAGATTATCCGAAAGTTTTTGATGATACAAAAGTGATTAAATTTACGGAAAAAATTCCAAACGACACCATTTCCGTACGTTCTGATATGAACAAGGATTGGGTAAAGAAAATTCAAGACGCCTTTGTTGCAATCGGCAAAGATAAAGAAGGACATAAAATTATCAAAGATATTTATTCTCACGAAGGATATACGCCATCAAACGATAAAGTGTTTGATATTGTCCGCGATTATGCGAAGAAAGTAAAAACGGAGTAGCAACACAGCAAAACAAGGTGCCAGCCAGTAATGTTTCATTTACTGGCTAGGCTTTTTTTGCTTATTGGTGTCCCATTATAGATCAAATCCAGAAAGTTGGTATAGAAGTGATCGAATTTAAACATGTCTCCAAGACTTATCCAAATGGAGTCAAAGGTTTGAAAAATATTAACCTGAAAATTGAACAAGGAGAGTTTGTTGTGATTGTTGGTTTGTCCGGTGCAGGTAAGTCAACATTGCTGCGCTCTATCAATAGATTAAATGAAATTTCAGAAGGCGAGATTTTAATTGATGGTAGCTCGATTACAAGAGCAAAAGGCTCTTCCCTTCGAAAAATCCGCCGCGATATCGGGATGATTTTCCAGAGCTTCAACTTGGTCAAACGTTCAACCGTCCTGCGTAATGTTTTGTCAGGAAGGGTTGGTTATCATTCCACATGGCGGACCATTTTTGGGCTTTTTCCAAAAGACGATGAAAATCTTGCATTTGATGCGTTAGACCGGGTCAATATTTTGGAAAAAGCGTATACGCGAGCCGATCAACTCTCGGGGGGTCAGCAGCAGCGGGTTTCGATTGCACGGGCATTGACGCAGCAGGCTAAAATTATTTTAGCGGATGAACCTGTCGCATCGCTTGACCCGCTGACAACAAAGCAAGTAATGGATGACTTAAAACGAATCAATAAGGAATTAGGGATCACGATGATCGTCAACCTGCACCATGTGGATTTGGCACGAGAATATGCGACAAGAATTATTGGTATGCGCGCCGGGGAAGTGGTTTTTGACGGACCAGTAGAAGCGGCTTCCGACGAAACGTTTGCAGAAATTTACGGACGGCCAATTAAGAAGGATGAATTATTGGGAGAGAACGCCTGATGAATCAAAATCAAACAAAAGTTATGCCTAAACCTCCAACGAAAATTAAAACCTATGTAACTATTTTGGTTGTTATCTTGCTTCTTTGGGGAAGCTCACTGCAAACGGGATCTTCATTAACTGAGTTGGCTATAGGGCTTCCCAATGTAATGGACTTATTGACTCAAATGATTCCCCCGAATTGGGCTTATTTTGATAATATTACCGGGGCAATGTTGGAAACGATCCGCATGGCTGTTATTGGCACGACTGTTGGAGCAATCCTTTCAATTCCTGTTGCTCTTTTTTCGGCAAGCAATGTTTTTCAAAGTTTTTGGCTCTTTTATCCGGCGAGGTTTATTTTAAACTTAATTCGAACTATTCCCGATCTCTTATTGGCCTCGATCTTTGTGGCAATTTTTGGTTTGGGGGCATTGCCAGGTATTTTGGCGTTAACTGTTTTTTCGATTGGATTAATTGCGAAATTAACGTATGAGGCGATGGAATCAATTGATCCCGGCCCGCTTGAGGCAATGGTTTCCGTGGGAGCCAACAAGATTCAGCTGATTGTTTTTGGCGTCATTCCCCAAGTATTGGCTTATTTCATCTCCTATGTCCTTTACACATTTGAAATTAATGTCCGCGCCGCTGCCGTACTCGGATTGGTCGGGGCTGGTGGCATTGGTCTCTTTTATAATAAAACCCTTGGATTTCTTGAATACGATAAAGCCAGTTCGATTATCGTCTATACATTAGTTGTCGTGTTAATAATCGACTACATCAGTACGAAATTACGGGAGAAGTTATTATGATGGAAGCAGCGAAAAGAATCGAAAAGCCAAAAAGAAGTCGGCTTAAACTCTGGAGTATTTATCTGATCTTAATTCTCATATATGTTTGGGCATTTGCTGGTATGGGGGTTCCTGAGGTAAAACAAACAGCCGGCCAAATTTCCAAAGCTATTTTTGGCGGAATCTTTCACCCGGATTGGGGCTATGTCTCTGAGCCAGGCGGGGAAGATTTGCTGCATGGCCTGCTTGACACGTTGGCGATCGCTGTGCTCGGTACATTTATTTCTGCATTTTTATGTATTCCGTTTGCTTTTTGGGCGGCAAACAATAGGAGTAAAGGACGAACAGTGTCTGGCTCCGGTAAGTTTGTACTCAGTTTTATCCGTACATTCCCCGAGCTGGTGATGGCGATTATGTTTATTAAAGCAGTCGGTCCTGGCTCGTTTGCCGGTGTACTAGCATTGGGCCTGCATTCGATCGGGATGCTGGGTAAACTGTTTTCCGAGGAAATTGAAAATATGGATTTAGGTCCTACGGAAGCATTAATGGCTACCGGAGCAAATCGTTTTCAAATCCTCTGGTTTGCAATCATTCCGCAGGTAATTCCCGGATTTCTTTCATACACGCTTTATCGATTTGAAATCAATGTGCGTTCTGCTGCGATTCTCGGTGTCATCGGTGCGGGCGGAATTGGAACCCCGCTCATTTTTGCCTTGACTTCACGGGACTGGAACCGCGTCGGGATTATACTCTTGGGAATCATCGTTATGGTCACAATTATCGATCTGATCTCAGGCTATTTGCGGAAAAGAATTATTTAACCGAAGTCTGTCCATGCCGGGCTTTGATTGTGCACTTGATTTGGAAGGCGGAATTTCAAGAAGTACAAGAAATTTACACGGAATTCCTCAAATGGAAGGCGAAATTTCGTATAAAAATGGCGGAAAAAAGGTAGAAATCGGCGGAATGAGGTCTAGGAGAAGCCGATCAAAGAAAAATGACTTGTTTTCACAAAAAACCCGCTCGATCCATTTGGATTAGCGGGTTTTAAAAATCCAGGTTTTATATTTTTTCTGCGTTAACAGGGATGGTTGACAATCGTGTGTCCATCTCCGTTACGGAAGGATGGAACTCATTTTCCATTTTGGAAACAACAACGGTAGCAACGCCGTTTCCGATTAAGTTGGTGATCGCACGAGCTTCGGACATAAAGCGGTCAACGCCAAGCAGAAGGGCAATACCTTCTACAGGAATGGTTGGGAACGCTGAAAGTGTGGCCGCCAGCGTAATAAAGCCAGAACCTGTTACGCCTGCAGCTCCTTTTGATGTTAGCATCAAAATGCCAAGCAGCGTAATTTGATGCCAGATGGTCAGATCGACATTATAGGCTTGGGCGATAAAGATCGCGGCCATTGAAAGGTAAATCGCCGTTCCATCCAAGTTGAACGAATAGCCAGTGGGAACAACAAGACCAACAACCGATTTGGAACAGCCAAATTTTTCGAGCCTTTCCATCATTCTTGGCAGAGCCGATTCCGAAGAAGACGTCCCAAGCACAAGCAAGATTTCCTCTTTAATGTATGCAATAAATTTTAAAACATTGAAACCATAGAGTTTGCCGACAATTCCAAGGATTCCAACGATGAAAATAAACATGGTCAAATAGACGCTGCCCATTAATTTTCCAAGGGAGAAAAGTGAGCCAATTCCAAATTTCCCAATCGTATAAGCCATTGCGCCGGATGCCGCATATGGTGAAAACTTCATGATGATGTTGACAATTTTGAAGAATACGTCAGTGAATTGCTCAAATATTTTAATAACCGGCTTGCCTTTGTCGCCTAATGAAGCCGTGGCAATTCCAAATAATACGGCTACAAACAAAATTGGCAGCAAATCGCCTTTCGCTAATGAGCCGACAAAATTGTCCGGAATGATGCCAACAATAAAGTCAATAAAGCCGTGGCTCGTTTCTTTTGCCTGCTCAGTAAATTGCGAAACATCCCCGCCTTTTGCAGCTTGGGTATTGAAGCCTGAGCCCGGTTTGATAATGTTTACGACCACAAGCCCGATTGCTAAAGCAAACGTTGAAATAATTTCAAAATACAGCAAAGCTTTTCCGCCGATTCGGCCGACTTTTTTTACATCCCCCATGTTCCCAATTCCAATGACAATGGTGAAGAAGACAATTGGTGCAATCAACAATTTGATCAGCTTAATAAAGATATCGGCCAAGACTTTTAATTCAGCGCCGAACTTTGGAAAAAGAAAGCCAATCGCAATACCGACGACAATTCCCATCAACACTTGAACGGTAAGATTTTTAAAATTTAGTTTCATTTACAACACCCCTTTGTTTGTTAACGCTTTCATGGATATATCGTAATAGAAAATTCAGAAAATAATAAGGTTTTGATCATATTGGTCATAAAGTTCTTTTTGTTATTGAATCCTTTTAAATTGACTTTCGATAAGTGTTATACTTCTAATAAAATAGGAATCCTGTTACGGAACAAAAAGGGGGGAAACTGGGATGATTTCAGTGATTTTAGTTGAAGACGATCCCATGGTTCGCGAGGTTCATAGGCAATTTATTGAACGGATTGACGGATTTAAGATTATTGGAATTGCTGCAAACGGCCATGAAGGACTCCAGCTTATTCGGCAGACTCAACCTGATCTCGCGATAATCGATATGTATATGCCTTATATGGGCGGGCTTGAAATGCTGCGAGAAGTTCGGGCGGAAGGTTTCCTCGTCGATGTTATTGCGATCACCGCTGCTCAGGATATTGAGACTGTTCATCGTGTGCTCCAGCAGGGCGCAGTCGACTATATTATGAAACCCTTTACATTTGAAAGGATTAAAAAATCGCTTGAAAACTATCGATTTTTTCGCCTTAAACTCAAGGAAAAGAAATCCTTTTCCCAGCCTGAACTTGATCAATTATTGTTTATGAACAATATGGAAGAAAAAGAAGAAGAGCTATTACCAAAAGGGCTGACAATGCCGACCTTAACAAAAATACTAGAGTTTATTTCAAATGCCAGCAGTCCGGTTTCAGCTGAAGAAGTAGCGGAAAATATCGGGATCGCCAGAGTGACTGCGAGGAGATATTTGGATTATTTAGAAAAAGAGGGAAAGGTAAAAATTCATGTCCAATACGGAGGAGTCGGACGTCCGGTTAATCGGTACGGAATGTAAGGTGCACCAACTAACTGCCGCAATGCCGGTTTTAATTTTTTAAAGGGGGATCTCAGGAGTGCAAAGGAAGCGAATTTTGGGAAAAAGAAGATTCACATTGCAGACAAGGATTATCCTGCTTGTATGTTCAGTAGTCGTTTTATCGCTGCTGGTAACCGACCTCCTAATAACTGGGCAAACCTCAAAGGATGTAGAGGGGAATCTTGCCGAAAAAGCCACCGATGTTGCCAGAATGGTTGCCAGCACAAGTCTTGTAAAGGAAGCACTCACTGAGCAGGGAAAACAGGAAGAGCTTCAAGCATTCGCCAATGAGATCAAGCGGAAAACAAATGTGGAGTTTGTTGTTGTGATGGATATGAAGGGAATCCGCAAAACCCATCCCGTGCCAGACAAAGTTGGAAAACGCTTTGTTGGCGGTGATGAAGGCCCAGTTTTGCACGGAATAGAATCCGTCTCGGTTGCAAAGGGAACATTGGGGTTGTCACTCCGTTCATTTACTCCTGTTTTTGATAATAGCGGCAAGCAGATCGGAGCGGTTGCGGTTGGCATTTCGTTGAAAAAAGTCAATCAAGCCATTGCTGAGAGTCGAAAAATTATTTACTTAGCGGTTGGATTTGGCTTGTTGGTTGGAATCATTGGTGCATTAGTTTTGGCAAGAAAAATAAAAGGGATTTTGCTGGGGCTTGAGCCGAACGAAATTGCAAAAGTGCTGGAAGAACGAAGTGCGATGCTGGAGTCAGTTAGGGAAGGAATGGTCGCGGTTGATGCAGACGGCTTCATCACACTTGTGAACCAGGAAGGCATCCGGCTTTTTCAAAAAGGCGGGTTACACGAACCGCCAATTGGGAATCGGTTGGATGAATACTTGCCAAACGCCAAAATCTCGGCTGTGCTTCGTTCGGGAATTCCGGAAGTAGATGTGGAACTCGATCTAAATGGGGTCACGATTTTAGCCAATAAAGTACCAGTAGTCGTAAATGGCAAGACTGTCGGAGCCATCCTGACGTTTCGCGATAAAACAGAAATCAAGCTCCTTGCTGATCAGTTGGCGGGGACGAAGCTGTATGCGGAAGCGTTAAGGGCCCAGACGCATGAATTTATGAACAAGCTCCATGCCATCGCCGGGTTAATCGACATTGGCGATCAGCAAATGCTCTCAGCCTATATCGCAAAAATACTCAATCATCAGCAGACAGAGGTTGGCTTTGTCGCCAGCCGGTTCAAGGATCCGATTTTGGCCGGCTTTTTACTAGGAAAGCTAAGCTTTGCCAGAGAATCGGGAGTGGAATTGTCCATCAGCGGTGACGGTATTTTGCCCGAACCCGCCGATCAGGAGACGGTTCACGAGGTGATCACGATTCTCGGGAACTTAATCGATAATGCCCTGGAAGCGGTAGCAGACACTCCAACTAAGAACGTTTCCGTTCGGTTTGATTACTTTGAAAATCTCTTAAATGTTGAGGTTCACGATTCCGGCAAGGGGATCGAAGAGGTGCTTAGGCGGCACGTTTTTTTAAAAGGCTTTTCTACCAAGGGTGAAAATCGCGGCTATGGTTTGTTTTTAGTCATGCAAAGCCTGGAAAAAATAAAAGGAGAAATCGAGGTTCATTCACAAAAAGGCAAAGGAACAACCTTTATTGTGTCGATACCCTATCTAGGCAGGGACGAATCTTCCGCCATTTAAGAATCAAATATGGTTTTCTTTGTAAACTAGTGGGATCGTTACATATTATTCAGGAAAACCCCGATTTATAAGGAGAAGGCCAGCCTGAATTTGTTCTTGACAAACCTATTCGTCAACGATTATATTGTAAGTAATAAAATATTTCCTTTTTAAAGGGGAGTAGCTATACAATAAAGTCGTCATTACGAGAAATTTTTCTCCGGCTTTATTGGCAACTTGGACGTTGTTAGCAAGACCTTTACTGTAACGGTAAAGGTCTTTTGTATTTCCTGGGCCTTTACCGCAAACGGTAAAGGCCTTTTTCTTTTGACACAAGGAAATAGTTTAGAAAAATTTGATCCTTGAGGAGGATGTTGATGGACGTTTCTTTAGTACTTGAGTATGGCTGGGTGTTGCTGGTTTTGATTGCTTTGGAAGGACTTTTAGCAGCAGATAATGCACTTGTTCTGGCAATAATGGTGAAACATCTTCCGGAAGAAAAGCGCAGAAAAGCGTTGTTTTATGGATTAGCTGGTGCCTTCGTCATTCGCTTTGCTTCGCTGTTTGCCATTTCATTCCTTGTAGATGTATGGCAAGTTCAAGCAATTGGGGCGATTTATTTGTTATTCTTAGCGGTAAATCATATTTTCCGGAAAGTAGTGAAGCGGAATGTTGGGGAAGAAGAGGAGAAAACTCAAGAAGGCAAGAAGAGCGGTTTTTGGATGACTGTTTTAAAAGTTGAAATTGCTGATATCGCATTTGCGGTTGATTCGATTTTAGCGGCAGTAGCGATGGCTGTTGTCCTGCCGGAAACGCCGCTTCCAACTATCGGCGGTTTGGATGGGGGCAAATTTTTAGTCATCTTTGCCGGCGGATTTATCGGGCTTGTGTTGATGCGTTTTGCGGCAGATCTATTTGTTCAGCTTTTGGAAAAAAAGCCGGGGCTTGAAGTTGCCGCCTATCTAATCGTTGGCTGGGTCGGGGTGAAGTTAGCCGTCTATACGCTTTCACACCCTGCTTTAGCAATACTTAATGAAGATTTTGCTCATTCACCGCAGTGGAAGGCAATCTTCTATGTTGTCTTAGTGGCAATTGCTGTGATCGGTTGGTTTTTATCCAAGGAAAAGCCGGAATCTGGAGAAAAAGAAAAGGCCGTTTCGTAGCAGGATTCGCAACTAAACAGTCTGGATTTACGATTAAAAAAAGCCAGCGAGTTCGCTGGCTTTTTACATACTAAGCTTTTTACCTATAAAGGAGAGGACGGTAATGACCAGAACCGTAGTGATCGAGACAATAGAGCCGACGCTGTTTTGGCTGTTGAAAAGAAATGAAACAAAAATGGTCAACAGTGCGGCAATCGCCAATAGTGTTGTATAGGGGAAACCCTTTAACCGAAATTGCGGCTGGCGTTCATACTGCGGGCGCAATTTTAATTGGGCAAAGCAGATGCTGATCCATATCAGCATGACGGTAAATCCTGGGATCGACATTAAATAGCCAATGACACGGTCTGGCGTTAAATAAGCTAAAAAGATGCCGAATAAAATGGCCGTCGCGGTGATGAAAATCCCTTGCAGTGGAATTCCTTTCTTCGATGTTTGCAAAAACCTTTTTGGTGCTTCGCCGCTCTGGGCCATCGAAAAAAGTGTACGCGATGTGGCATATATTCCAGAGTTGGCCGCTGAGAGAACGGCTGTGAGCAATACAAAATTCATCACATGAGCCGCGCCGGGCAAGCCTGCCAAACTAAAAACTTGCACGAAGGGGCTGTCGACTCCTGAAACTTGATTCCAAGGAACAAGACCAACAATAATTAAAATCGGAAAAATATAAAAAAGAATCACCCGGCTTATCGTACTTTTAATGACTTGCGGCAATACTCGTTCTGAATCCTTTGTTTCCGTAACGGCTACGCCAATCAGCTCTGCACCGCCATATGAAAACATGACAATCAAAAAGGCGCTAAACGTTCCCTTTAGTCCATTTGGGAAAAAACCGCCATAGCCTGTGTAATTGAAGAGCGGGTTCTCAATGGGGCTTGGAATCACCCCAATGACAAGAAGAAAACCTAAAACAATAAAGGCAATTAAGGCAATAATTTTGACCCCGGCGAACCAAAATTCAAGTTCACCGTAATATTTTACTTGAAACAAATTGATTCCAATAATAAAAACGGCACAAATGAAACTTAACAGCCATAACGGTGCAGGCGGAAACCAAAATTTCAGAAAACTTCCAGCAGCCAGCAGTTCAACAACGGTGACTAGCACCCAATTCACCCAGTAAAGCCAGCCGACAATGAAGGAAGCCCTGTAGCCAAAGGCTTTTTTAATTAAATGCTGGACATTTAAACCGGGAAAGGCAATCGCCATTTCACCTAAAGCGGTCATGACAATAAACAGCAGCAGCCCGCCAATTAAATAGGCAAACACTACGCTTGGCCCGGCAAGATGTAGCGTATCGGCACTCCCTTTGAAAATTCCGGTTCCAATCATTCCGGCCAATGCAATAAATTGGACATGTCTTGGCAACAAGCCTCGCTTTAACTCTTGAGGATTTTTCTCCATGATGTCAAAACCTTTCTTGAGTTTCTAATAAGAACCTTTTTTACTTAAACGCTTTTATGTGTTAAAGCAACTATCTTACTATATCATTTTTTAATAGGATGTCAATGTACAAAAAGGGACAATCAAAAGGAAGCTGTTAAATATACAAATAATCTTCTAATTTTACAATTTTTACATTTTTGTGATTGTGAATCGAAACGCTTATTAGTATACTTAATCTGTATTGTCAAAGGATGGAACATAGACGAGGTGTATTTGTAAAATGGAAGTTACTCAAGTCAAGTCGAAGAAAAAGAAAGTGATTGTTGCCGGAGTTATCTTTTTAATTATCCTGGTGGTCGCGCTGAACGTGTATCTTTTGCAAAGAAAACAGAATGGCAGTGCGGCAGATTTAAAGTTTACTAGTGTAACAGAGAGAGAATTGAGTAGCACGAAGTTGATAGCGGGGCAGGTCGTGCCGGGAAAACAAGAAACGATTTATGCCGATCCGACACTTGGGAAGGTGAAAGAGTTTTTTGTTAACGAAGGGCAGGAAGTGAAAAAGGGACAAAAGCTATTTTCCTATGAAAACACTGAGCTTTCTAGCCAAATCAAACAGCTTGCGCTTGACAAGCAAAGTGCATCGATGCGATATGACCAGGGAAAGAACAAAATGGCTTCATTAAAGGATCAAATTCAAAAGGCGAAGGATGCCGGTGCGGCAAAAGAGGTTACAGACCCGCTTGAGTCGCAGCTGCAAGATTTGGAATTGCAGCAAAAAACAACCGAGCTGGAAATCGAGAAGCTCCAGTTGCAATCTGAAGACCTGCAGCGGAAACAAAATGATTTGACGGTTTATAGTACCACAGATGGCATGTTGCAAAAAGTAAATAAAGAAGCAGGCGGTCAAAGCACCTCACAGGCGGCCGCCATCCAAGCTGCGCCGCTGATTCAGATTGCTTCAAAAGATCCTTTCAAAGTGGAAGGGACTCTATCAGAACTGCAAAAAGCACAAATTCAGCCGAACCAACCTATTACGATTACAGCAAAAGCGATCCAAGATAAAAAATGGAGCGGGAAAATAACCGAAGTCAGTCAATATCCAACGGCAGATCAAACGGGGCAGGGCGCGGCCATCGCTGCGGGGCAGACCGCGCAAAACATATCCTATTATCCTTTTACCGCATCGCTTGATTCACAGGATGGGTTGGCGCCGGGGTATCATGTTTCCATTCAAGTCAAACTGACGTCGAAAAAATTGCTTGCCATCCCGCGCAGCAGCATTATTGAAAAAGGAAATTCTCCGTATGTGTTTGTTGTGAAAAAGAACAAACTTCATAAGCAAACGATCACAATGGGAATGGGTGACGGAGAATGGACAGAAGTGCTAGAAGGTTTAAAAGCGGGTGAGAAAATTGTCAAAAATCCATCAGCGAGTCTAAAAGATGGAATGGATGTGAACGGCAAATGATCCGTTTGCAGCATATTTTTAAAACGTATAAACAAGGGGCACTTGAAGTTCCGGTCCTCCATGATATCAACATTGAGATTGAGGACGGAGAATTTGTTTCGATAATGGGGCCGTCCGGTTCGGGGAAATCGACGTTGATGAATATTATCGGCTGCCTTGACCGCCCGACAGAAGGGGAGTACATCCTGGATGATACGAATGTCCTTCAGGCCGACGAAACAAAACTTGCGCTGATCCGCAATCAGTCGATCGGCTTTGTGTTTCAGCAATTTCACCTTTTGCCCCGTCTGACGGCAACAGCCAATGTCGAACTCCCCCTGATTTACGCTGGAGTCAATCGCAAAGAGCGTCATGAGCGAGCGTTGGAAGCGTTGGCGAAGGTCGGATTAGCAGATCGTGTTGACCATTTGCCAAACCAGCTTTCCGGCGGCCAGAAACAAAGGGTTGCGATCGCGCGAGCCATTGCCAACAATCCGGTCTTTATTTTAGCCGATGAACCGACTGGAGCGCTTGACACAAAGTCCGGAGAGCAGGTAATGGAGATTTTTACACAGTTAAACAATGAAGGAACAACGATCATTATGGTTACCCACGAAGATGAGGTTGCCGCATACAGCAAGCGGCGGATTTCGTTAAGGGATGGTCAAATTTTGCAGGATGAGCGAGGCGATACAGGTGAGTTTAGTAGACAGTATTAAGATTGCTTTCTCTTCCATCCTTGCCCACAAATTGCGTTCGATTTTGACCATGCTGGGGATCATCATTGGGGTAGGCTCAATCATTACCGTTGTTGCAATCGGGAAAGGCGGAGAGGCGGCACTAAAATCGCAGTTTGCCGGCGCGGGCAACAATACGATTCAAATTAACTTTAAACCGGATAGCGAGGACCCTTTTGCGATGCCGTTCGATCAGCCGCCGACGTTTACCCAGGAAAATCTGCTTCAACTGGAAAATATCCCTGAAATTTCCCATGTGATTACAACGAATAATACGATGGAAACATTAGCAATAAATGAAAAAAACATTGGAACGCAAATATACGGAATAACGGACGAATATTTTTCGGTAAATTCCATAAAAATGGTGGCAGGGAGAAAGTTAACGAAAGCTGATTTTTCCCAGTCAAACAATTTGATTATGATCAATGAAAAAGCAGCAAAAGATTTTTTCAAAGATCGGAGTGCAATTGGGCAAATCATTGAATTGAAGGGACAACCGTTTCAAGTCATTGGCGTTTACAAAGCGCAAAACGGTCTTTTCGACTTAGGAATTCCGGAGCTGCTCATGCCGCTGTCGCTTTGGCCTGTCCTGTATGGCACGGACGAGATTCAATCGGTCACCCTGCAGGCGAAGGATGTCAGCAAGCTTGAGGCAGCCGGCCAAAAAGCGGTAAATCTCCTTAATGACACGAAGTCGGCTGATTTAAAAGGGAAATATGAAGTATTTAATTTGGAGGAAATCCAAAAAAGCATTTCGCAGGTAACAAACATTATGACGATGATTATTGGCGGGATTGCCAGTATTTCTTTGCTTGTTGGCGGAATTGGGGTCATGAATATTATGCTTGTTTCGGTGACAGAGCGGACAAGGGAAATCGGAATTCGCAAAGCACTTGGTGCGACCCGGGGGAAAATCTTGCTGCAATTTTTGATTGAAGCGATGATGCTGACCCTTTTAGGCGGGATTGTCGGAATCGGCATCGGGGTTGGCGGTGCATATTTAGTTTCGACGTTTGCAAAATGGCCGCCACTTGTTTCATGGCAGGTCGTTGTCGGCGGCGTCTTGTTCTCGATGACACTTGGAATTGTTTTTGGCTTAATGCCTGCGAATAAAGCCGCAAAGCTTGATCCAATCGAAGCGTTGCGATATGAATAGGAAAAATGAAGGGCGTTAATCAACCGCTAGAGGGGTCAAATTCTATTAATGGGAGTGAGTGTAAATGGAAATGAAAACGGTAATCGAAGAAGGAAATGGAAAAAAGCCGTCATTGCTAGGAATGATTTCATCACCAAGCGTCCAATTTGAGCGCATGAAGACGAAGACGCCGGTTGCTTTTCCGCTGATTATTATGCTAATCATTACGGCGGTGACTGGTGCGCTTGTTTCCTATATAAGTTTAGGAAATCCGCTGTTAAAAGAGGCAACAGCGGCGAGCGGGGTTCAAATGCCGGTTGGTTTAACCATTGGCGCCGGCGCATTTGGCTCCATCTTTGGCGGTGCGATTGTGTACTTGATTGCTGCCGGCATTTACAAATTGTTTATGGTGATTTTCGGGAATGACACATCCTATAAAAAGCTGTTCGCTCTTGTCGTTTTTTCTAGTATTATTTCTTCACTGGGGCTTTTGGTCAATGGGTTGATTGCCCTTGCTGTCGGCGGCTATGAGCCAATTTATACGAGTTTGGCACCGCTCGCTGGAGAGAATAAGCTCTTAAGTGCCATTTTTAAAAACTTTGATATTTTTACAATTTGGTATTATGTTGTGTTGGCTCTTGGCTTTAGGATTGTTGCAGGGTTGAGCAAAAATAAAGCCATTCTTATCGTTGTCATTGTTTTCTTGCTCAGCATAGGGTTCAGTTCGTTGAGCGGGTTGATAGCCGTTCCAGGAAAGTAGGCGATTTAAAGCCGGAAGAGGCCGTTTGCATTTCGCAATCTGTGCTTTTCCGGCTTAATTTTTTGCAAAGATGGGTACGATAAAAGAAGAATCTTTGCGGAAATGGGGGATGTTGGGGTGAACTTATCACCAAAGCAGCGGATCGAGTTGCATGGTTTCAATAATTTAACGAAATCGCTCAGTTTTAATATGTACGATATTTGTTTTACGAAAACAAAAGAAGAACGGGAAGCCTACTTGGAATATATTGACGAGCAGTATAACGCAGATCGCCTTACGAAAATCCTCAAGCATGTCTCCGAGATTATCGGAGCCCATGTGCTGAACGTGGCGAGCCAGGATTTTGTACCGCAGGGGGCGAGTGTTACGTTGCTTGTATCCGAAGGTCCGGTAGAAGGTGTGCCAGATGAGTCGTTTGAAGAATCACCCGGGCCGCTGCCGGAGTCGGTTGTGATGCAACTGGACAAGAGCCACATCACCGTCCATACGTACCCCGAATACCATCCAGATGAAGGGATCAGTACGTTTCGCGCCGATATTGATGTTTCGACCTGCGGGGAAATTTCACCGTTAAAAGCATTAAATTATTTAATCCGTTCTTTTGATACGGATATAATGACGATCGATTATCGCGTGCGCGGCTTCACAAGGGACAAGAATGGTCATAAGCTGTTTATTGACCATGAAATCAGCTCCATTCAAAATTACATCCCGGATGATATTATCGAATTATTTGATATGATTGATGTCAATGTCTATCAGGAAAACATTTTTCATACAAAATGCAAGCTGCGCGAGTTTGATTTGAACAATTATCTTTTTGGCTATACAAAAGAGAAACTCCATCCGGACGAAGTCGAGGAAATCACCGAACGGCTAAAATTGGAAATGGATGAGATTTTTTATGGGAAGAATATTGTTTAGCTAAGTGCCCCCTTAATATACAACTAGGGGGTTGCTTTATTTAATGGAAATCAAAAAAGAAATAACCCACCCGCGCTTGGCCATGTTGTAGGGTTAGGTTATTTTCTTTCTCTCCATAATGAGCCACTGCACTTCTTGCAGGTGCTGTATATTAGGGACGCCAGTTGGAACTGGTGTCCCTTTTTAAACATTCCCATATATATCTTCATGATATGCATCTATCAGTCTTGAGGGAGTAAGTAGATGCAGAAAGTTTTATTTTACAGCAGCTAGTTCTTTTTCTAGTGCATCTTCAACGGTGATATATTCGTAGCCAAGATCGTGTGCAACGGCTTCATAGGTGATTTCACCGTTTGCTACGTTAACACCTTGTTTTAAGGAGACGTTTTTGCTAATCGCTTTGGCAACTCCTTTATTGGCGATTTCAAGCGCATATGGAACAGTGACATTTGTTAAAGCAATGGTTGATGTCCTTGGAACTGCTCCTGGCATGTTTGCAACTGAGTAGTGAATGACTCCATATTTTTCAAATGTTGGATCATCATGTGTTGTCACATGATCGATCGTTTCGACAATGCCTCCTTGGTCGATTGCAACATCGACAATAACAGAACCTGGCTTCATCGTTTTAACCATCTCTTCGGTAACAAGTTTTGGAGCCTTTGCCCCTGGAATTAGGACAGCACCGATCAGTAGGTCTGCTTCCGCTACCGCTTCAGCAATATTCATCGGATTTGACATTAATGTTTTGATTTGCGTTCCAAAAATATCATCAAGCTGGCGTAAGCGATCTGCACTTAAGTCAATGATTGTGACATCAGCACCAAGACCGATTGCCATTTTTGCTGCATTGGTTCCAACGGTGCCGCCGCCGATAATCGTTACCTTGCCCCGATTTACGCCGGGAACTCCGGAAAGAAGAATACCCTGGCCGCCATTGTTTTTTTGCAAAAACTGGGCACCGATTTGAACAGACATTCTTCCGGCCACTTCGCTCATTGGCGTAAGCAACGGAAGGGAACGGTTTGCAGTAACCGTTTCGTAAGCAATCGCAATGACTCCACTTTCTTTTAGCGCCTGTGCCAAAGCAGGTTCAGCAGCTAAATGCAAATAGGTAAATAAAATCAACCCCGGACGAAAGTAACCATATTCGCTCGGAAGCGGCTCTTTCACTTTTAAAATCATATCGGCTTTTGACCAAACAATTGAAGCGCTTTCAACGATTTTGGCACCAGCTTTTTCATACTCTGTATTTGTAAAACCGCTGCCAACACCAGCATTGTTTTCAACTAAAACAGTATGTCCTGCGTTTGCAAAGGAGACAACTCCTGCCGGGGTGAGGGCGACTCTATTTTCATTGTTTTTAACTTCTTTTGGCAGACCAATAATCATACTTGTATTTCCTCCCTTAAACAAATAAGTGAATGTATCTTATGACTAAAGTATAAAGTGAGGATCCTGCATTTTCTTTGTTAAGAAAGGAGAAAAGCATGCATGCTTTTTGGTGATTTTTACAAAACGTTCAATTTTGCTGATATTTTTCAAGTTTCAAATCAAGGAAGAGCATCATTTTTTCATTCGGATTCTTTAAATTGATACCGGCAATTTCACTGATTCGCTTTAAACGATAAATTAATGTGTTCGTATGGACGTTTAATTCTTTTGCTGTATCATTCATATTGGTATCGTTGGTTAGAAAGACTTCCAGTGTTTCGACGAGATTGCTTTGATGCTTTTTGTCATATTCATGAAGCATTTTTATCGAGACATTCTCATAATTTTCCCTTTTTCTTTTTTCTAATAGAAGATCGAAATATTGATAAATACCAAGTTTTTGGTAACTATCAATACTCACCGTTTCGAAAGGGAATTTTCCCTTAATCGTTAAAACAGTCAATGCTTCCTGATAGGCCTTTTTAATTTTTTGATAATCCTCATAAATGTTGCTGTATGCCGGTTCCAACTTCGAAATACCAAAACGTTCTTTCATCTGACATTTGAATTTTTTAATAAACTGATCTAAAGCAGCCAGCAATTTATCTTTACTCGAGGCGGATACAAGTAAAATGAGCTTGTCATGGTCTATTGTATAAAGCAAAATCTCGAGGCGACTACTTGTTTTGAAGAAATACGATAAATTTTGCTCTTGTTTGCTTGAAATCGTTTGTTGAAAATGAAAAACAAGAATCGAAAAGTAATTTTGTGGAGTTATTTGTAATAGTTGAAAGTGTTCGATCATTTCTTCTTTTCTTTTTACATGGCCGGTTAATAGCTGCCAAAAGAATTCTTGGAATCTCTCTTCCTTTTTCTTTTTATGAGTCTGTAGTTGTAAAAGTTTATTTTTCACAGAATCTGCGGCTTTTATCAAAAGGCCTAGTTCTTGTTCTGTTAAAATTTTGTCAATTTCTAACGCCCAGATGTAACCAATCACTTCATCTTGCAGCCAAATGGAGATTGCGACCCGCCTGCCAAGACCAATCTCATTCATATTTTTAATTCGAATCGGTTTCTTCGATTGGTTTAATGCAGGGATGATCCCTTCTTTCCATAATTGATTGATTACTTTTTCGGGAACCCGGCGGCTGATAATTGTCGAAATTCTTGCAGGATCTGTTCTTTCATCATGTGTACTGTAGGCAAGCAAGCGGTGGTTGGCGTCTTCAATCGTAATGGGACAGTGTAAAACTTGACTGATGAGGTCGGCAAATTCCTCAAGACGATCAAATGTTGCGATAAAAGGATTATCTAGTAAAGAGTTCATGATGTATTCCTCCGGATCGTGAAATAGAATTTAGGGCAAATTGATTTGTATAAATGTACAAATGGCTACCATTATTTTCTCGAATTCTTATAAACAACCGAATTCACAAAAATGATAGAATATATTCAGATCATGTCTGGATATAAAAATTGAACTTTTGAAAGCGTTACCAATAGCAAGGGGGGTGAAAGAGATTGGGATAAAAAAAGTTTCCGACCTTCATGGATCAGCTTGTATCGGGATTGCTTCAGTATTATTTTAAGAAAAATTTAAAGCGATTACAATATTGCAGGGAAATTAAGTGATCAAATCGAAATTCGTATAGTAACAAAATTTTATTTGGCTAACATTGTAGGGGAACTGCACTAAATACGAAGTCAATGGGATGAGAAAGAATCTCAAGATAAGGGGAGAAATAATATGCGCAAAAATACTCCTGAAAAAGAGCTTCACCGTGGTTTGGAAGAAAGACATATTACGTTGATGTCTTTGGGAGCCGCGATTGGGGTAGGTCTGTTTCTAGGTTCCGCAACTGCAATCAAAATGGCGGGACCCGGCATTTTACTTGGATACGCATTTGCGGGACTCATTATGTTTTTTATAATGAGGGCGCTTGGCGAAATGGCGATTCAGAAACCTGTGGCCGGATCGTTCAGTAAATATGCACGGGATTATTTAGGCCCGCTTGCAGGCTATATTACAGGCTGGAATTATTGGTTTTTGTGGATTGTAACCGTTATGGCAGAAATTACGGCTGTAGGGATTTACATGGAATATTGGCTTCCAAATACTCCGCGCTGGATTTGGGCCCTTGCCGCATTAATCGCAATGTCAACTGTAAATCTCCTTGCCGTAAAAGCGTATGGTGAATTGGAATTCTGGTTTGCTCTTATTAAAATTGTTACGATTCTTTCAATGATTATTGTTGGAGCAGGGATTATTTTCTTCGGGTTGGGTAACGGTGCTGCCACAGGAATCGAAAATTTATGGAAAAATGGCGGTTTTCTTTCGAATGGTGTTAAAGGCGTTCTCATGTCATTGCAAATGGTTATGTTTGCATACCTAGGAATTGAAATGATCGGAGTTACAGCCGGTGAAGTGAAAAATCCGGAGAAGTCTCTTTCTAGAGCGATCGATTCTGTTTTTTGGCGCATTCTTATCTTTTATGTAGGGGCGCTGTTTGTCATTATGTCTATTTATCCATGGCAAGAAATTGGAACGAAAGGAAGCCCGTTTGTTTTAACGTTTAAACAAATTGGAATTTCGCAAGCAGCAGGCATCATTAATTTTGTTGTTCTAACGGCTGCACTTTCATCAGCGAATAGCGGAATTTTTAGCACGGCGCGGATGTTATTCAACCTTGCGCAGCATGGTGAAGCTCCTGAGAGATTTGCAAAGGTGACAAAAAACGGCGTTCCGGGTGCTGCGGTTTTTGTTTCCGCCGCTGCATTATTGATCGGAGTGGTATTAAATTATATTGTACCAGCCAAAGTATTTACTTGGGTTACAAGTATTGCTACATTTGGGGCCATTTGGACATGGGCAGTAATTCTATTATCGCAAATTCGCTATCGTAAAAGTTTGAATCCAGAGGAGAAGAAACGTTTAAACTATAAACTTCCTTTGTTCCCTTATTCTTCTTATGTATCTCTCGCCTTTTTGGCATTTGTCCTCGCCCTGATGGCTTACAGCTCAGAAACAAGAATTGCTCTAGTAATCGGACCATTATGGCTGGTGTTTTTAGTCGCCTTTTATTACATGAAAGGATTTCATAAAAGAAACTTGGCTCAAGCATCAAATAAAAAACAAGTCATCTAATACAAACCAAGGCCCAAAACGATTGGGCCTTGGTTTTGTGGTGCATGGGAGAATCCCGATTTTTATAAAAGAATATGTTTGCTTGTTTCCCCATACATTGAACTGAAGATAACTGATGGGGGATGAGAGTGATGCAATTTTACTATGGGCCGCAAATGCCGCTAAGAATTTTAGATGAAGCGGAGTTCTGGAAACATCAAGAGGAAGAACATACGGTAGTAATTCGTGAGCTCGTTTCAGGGCTTGAAGCGGAATTTGTTGATGCCTTGAGGCAATGGGAAGCAGCCCTTGCACAAACACACCAGCAAGTCATCCGTTACATTGAATCGGTCGTTCGCTCTGGTACTTACGTAGCTGACCAATTGCACCAACAAGTTCTTCAGCTTATCGCCTATTGTCTCGAACAAAGTTTACTGTTTATCCAGCTCTGTGAGCAAATCAAAACATCAAGTGCCGTTGTGGCATCCAATCCGACGGCAAAGGTTGTGTTGACCCATATTATTCGCGAATCGGAATACTTTATCGGAATTGGCCAAACCTTGCTATACCAGCAGCAAGATCCCCCTCATCAGCGATAAAACACAATGCGAAGCAGCACAGCAGTCACATAGACAATGGAACGAAGACATGTTATCGTTGAAGATGGGACTTTTCTTAGGAGATGACTGCTGTGTTTCGGAATTATATTGAGCCGCTTGTTATGCTAGCTACGTTGTTGAGATGGTTTATTTTAGCCTCACTGACAGGATTGATTGTTGGTACTGGAACAAGCTGGTTTTTACATATCCTCTATTTTTCAACGGATCAAACCGCGGAAATCCCTCTTTGGTTTCAAATGTTGCTTTTGCCCGTAGGTGGTTTTCTAAATGGGCTCATTATTTATTACGGGTATCGCAATTCAACAAGAAATTTAAAGGATTCAACCATTGCTGCCGTTCATGAGCAGTCTGGGATCATGCCATATAAGACGCTTCCTTTAAAGCCGCTTGCAGCTATTATCACTTTAGGTTCAGGCGGTTCGGCTGGAAAAGAAGGCCCTTGCTCCCATATTGGCGGAACCCTTGCCTCCTGGTTTGGCCACTTGCTGCATTTAAATCCCGAGCTGCAAAAACGAATGGTTGCATGCGGCGTTAGCGCTGGATTTGCCAGTGTCTTTGGAACACCTGTTGCTGGAGCGATTTATGGAGTGGAAGTCCTTACAATTGGCCGTCTTCGCTACGACTTCCTTTTTCCAGCAGTGATTGCTGGAATTACCTCTTTTGAGTCAAGCAAAAGATGGGGACTCACCTATACTTATTATCCCTTCATGAATTTTCCAGGTTTTTCCGAAGGCCTTTTTATTAAATTTATTGTCATTGGACTGATTTGCGGATTAATCTCATGGTGGTTTATTGAGCTGTTTGAAAAAATAAAGATGATGTTTAGCTTTGTTCAACGGCGGTGGCAAATTTGGCCGCCATTCATGCCGTTATTGGGCGGTATGATTTTAGCTATTTTACTATTCTTTCTTCCCACTGACTATCTCGGCTTAAGCCTTCCTATAATGGATCAGGCTTTGGCAGGTAGTGAAATACCTTATTTTGCTTTTGCTTGGAAAGCGTTGTTTGTAGCAATTACGCTTGGTTCGGGTTTTTATGGGGGAATTGTCACACCGCAGTTCGTCATTGGAGCTGCTGCAGGAAATGTACTGGCACATCTTTTCCATCTTAATCCTGCATTAGGGGCAGCGGCCGGAATGGTGTCTGTTGTGGCATCTGCCTCCAATACGCCAATCGCTGCTATTTTTATGGGCTTTGAATTATTCGGACATATTACAGGCATCTATATTGTGGGCGCCTGTATTATTGCTTATATTATAATTGGCCATCGAAGTGTTTATCCGGACCAGCTTGTTGCCTATCCAAAATCCTTATGGATGCGATTGAAGCCGGGAATTTCGCTGGAAAAGGAAAAGATTCATATCTCCTATAGTTTGTTAAGAAAAATGAAACGATTACAGATACATGGTGGGTATTTTGTTAAAAAGGGAGAAAGAACGCTCAGGAACAAATAATTCATTTTATTGTCGGAATCTAAGGAGGCTAAAACTTAGATTCTTTTTTTGTCTTCAAGGACTACTATCATGATGCAGTTAATTTTAAAATATTTGCTCCAAGGACTACTATCATGATGCAGTTAATTTTAAAATATTTGTGAATATTTTATCCAAATCCTTGTAGTGATAGCAGATATGTCATATGGTAAATTTATCATAAGAAAGGATGTGTGAAATGATTTTAAAAGAACGCAAAGAATCATTGGAATTACGAAAGATGCGATCGTTAAGGGCGCGCATGAAGCTGTCCGTTCAAGATGAAAGGCATTATTTGAATCTTGAAAAAGGGTATCAAGGTGAACTGATTTTTGATAAATTGCTAAGGGAGAGATTGCAAAAAAGTTGGCCTGTTGCGAATGATTTATTATTGGCAACAAATCATACGCATTTTCAAATTGATTCACTAATCTTTTCCCACGAGCCAATTTATCTTTTCGATGTAAAAAATTTCGAAGGTGATTTTTTTATTGAAGGTGATAAATGGTATTCGATTGTTGGTGATGTGGTTAAGAATCCTTATCATCAGTTACAGCGCGCAGAAGCTCTCCTTCGAAGACTGCTCCGAAACTATGGGTACAGTCCACCGATTCAGTCCTATTTGATTTTTGTAAACCCCGATTTTTATTTATATAATGCTCCATTGAACCATCCATTTATTTTCCCGACACAAATCAACCGCTTTTTTAAAAGTTTAAATCTGCAACCGGCTAACGGGAAGAACGAATATTTGCAAATTGCAAATCAACTCCTTTCACTTCACATTGAAGATTCTCCATTTACACAAGTACCGGCCTATACTTATAACGGACTAAGAAAAGGGATGACGTGTTTAAAATGTGGTAGATTTGTTGTGATGAATGAAAAAGAGGCGGTTTGCCTTCATTGTGGAACGATAGAAAGCTTGGAATCAGCAGTGTTACGTAGTGTTATGGAATACCGTATTCTCTTTCCAGAACGCAAAACTACTATGGCTGAAATTTCCGATTGGTGTGAATTTACTTTATCTGCGAAAACATTGCGAAGAATTTTAAAAAGTACTTATGTTGTTGTGGGACGTGGTACCTATGCCTGTTATCAGGAGAAGTAAAAAGTTCAAAATCGTATGGCGAATGGTCATTGCTGAAATTTTGGTGAAAAAGATAGCAAGGATGTGAGATGCCTGCTAAGTGGGATAAAAACTGAGAACCGGTCACTAGGAGGCGGAGTAATGCCCGTGAAGGGGTGAAAAAGCCGAGAATCGGTCATTAGGAGACGGAGTAATGCCCGTGAAGGGGAGAAAAAGCCGAGAACCGGTCATTAGGAGACGGAGTAATGCCCGTGAAGGGGTTGCAAAGCCGAGAATCGGTCATTAGTAGACGGAGTAATGCCCGCAAAGGGGTGAAAAAGCAGGGAATCGGTCATTAGGAACCGGAGTAATGCCCGTCAAGGGATGAAAAAGCCGAGAACCGGTCATTAGGAGGCGGAGTAATGCCCGCAAAGGGGTAAAAATCCTGAGAACTGGTCATTAGGAGACGGAGTAATGCCCGCAAAGGGGTTGCAAAGCCGAGAATCGGTCATTAGTAGACGGAGTAATGCCCGCAAAGGGGAGAAAAAGCAGGGAATCGGTCATTAGGAGGCGTAGTAATGCCCGCAAAGGGGTGAAAAAGCCGAGAATCGGTCATTAGGAGGCGTAGTAATGCCCGCAAAGGGGTGAAAAAGCCGAGAATCGGTCATTAGTAGACGGAGTAATGCCCGTGAAGGGGAGAAAAAGCCGAGAACCGGTCATTAGTAGACGGAGTAATGCCCGCGAAAGGGTGAAAAAGCAGGGAATCGGTCATTAGGAGGCGGAGTAATGCCCGTGAAGGGGTTGCAAAGCCGAGAATCGGTCATTAGTAGACGGAGTAATGCCCGCGAAAGGGTGAAAAAGCAGGGAATCGGTCATTAGGAACCGGAGTAATGCCCGCAAAGGGGAGAAAAAGCAGGGAATCGGTCATTAGGAGACGGAGTAATGCCCGCGAAGGGGTAGCAAAGCTGAGAATCGGTCATTAGGAGACGGAGTAATGACCGCAAGCTGAGAATCACTCGCAAAAAGCGGACAGCAATCCTGCAAAAGAAAGAAACTGGCACACGTTTTGTGTCGTGTGCCAGTTCCATGTATTTTTTTAAGATGATATTTTCACTTTTTTCTTCGTAATCGTCCACTTGCCGCGACTTGGACTGATGACGAGGTCATTGTACGCCAGGACATTCAAATCTCGTTGGACGGTGCGAGGAGTGATACCAAATTCCTCTACAAGTTCCTGTGTTGTCACAGTACCTTTTTTGTGGATAAACATGTAGATGCATTTAATACGGTTTAACATCCGGTTAGTTGAAGGTTTCAAAGAACCACTCCCTATCCTTTTTTCAAACCTATGGCGAATTCCTGCTACCGACACGTCTTTGAAGAGAAAAGTCTTCAACAGTATGTAATTTTCTTTTCCACAGACAACTCCTTTACATGGATCGTTGCAGTGTTTCCAAAGATGTCATACCTCTTACTTTATTGTACAAGTAAATTCAGAAGATTTCCACCTTTGGAACGAAACTTAACATAAATTAAACAATTTTTTCCCTTTTCACTTGCTAATACTATAAAATATGGAGGAATGTACCTAGAATATGAGGAATTTTTAAAATTTTTTTAAAGAAAACTTGCCGATTGGCGAGCCATTGGCGGTTCATGAGGGATAGTTGCCCATCGTCACGCTCGAAACGGCACGTCCTGTGCCATCGCCTGACTAGGGCATCCTTGCCCGTCGTCACGCTCGAAACGGCACGTCCTGTGCCATCGCCTGACTAGGGCATCCTTGCCCGTCGTCACGCTCGAAACGGCACGTCCTATGCCTTTCGCCTAACTAGGGGCATCATCGAAATAGCTGTCACTTTTTCTTTGTAAGATGATTAAGCTACCGAAGAATTCCTTATCCTGCCGATCGTGCGTTCAGATTTATGGGTATAAAGTATGTGTAGCTTAAAATGTTTAGCGTTTTATTTTCAATCGAAAATTGCAATGTCCTTTGCCAAAGTGATATTGTCGGAATAAGGATATTTTTTACGGGAGGCTTTTGAATTGACGAAAATAGATTGGATGAAAGAAGTTGAAAAACGGAAAGAAAACCTGATCGCGGACGCGCAAGCACTGCTACAGATTAAAAGCGTCTTGGATGAAGAACATATGGCTCCGGATGCCCCGTTAGGACCCGGCGTAAAAGAAGCCCTTGCATTCATGCTGAAACTCGGTGAACGGGATGGGTTTGTTCCAAAAAATGTTGGAAATTTAGCCGGCCACCTTGAATTTGGCCAAGGAGATGAATTGCTCGGGATTTTATGCCATGTCGATGTTGTGCCGGAAGGGGATGGCTGGACAAGTGACCCGTTTGCGGCAGAGATCCGCAATGGGAAAATCTATGCCCGGGGTGCACTGGATGATAAAGGCCCGACAATGGCTGCCTATTATGCAATGAAAATCGTCAAAGAGCTTGATTTGCCGCTTAAAAAACGTGTGCGAATGATCATTGGCACAGATGAAGAAAGTAATTGGCGCTGTGTCGACCATTATTTCGAGCATGAAGAAATGCCGGATCTAGGATTTGCCCCGGATGCCGATTTTCCGATTATCAATGCCGAGAAAGGAATTTCCGATTTTGACCTTGTCCAAAAATGGGACGAAAAAGGGGAAGCAAACGGACGAATAGAGGTCGAAAGCTTCATAGCCGGAAGAAGGTACAATATGGTCCCAGATGATGCCAAAGCCGTTTTGCGAACAAAAAACCAAGAGAAACTCGCCAACGCATTTGCAGAATTTTTAAAGCAGAATGAACTTCAAGGCCAGCACAAATTGGACGGAGAAAAACTCTTATTAGAGGTAAAAGGAATTTCCGCACACGGCATGGAGCCGAACAACGGAAAAAATGCCGGCTTATTTCTGGCAGCATTTTTGGCAGAACAAGAGTTAAACGCAAAGGCTAGAGCATTTTTTCAATTTGTCACCCGCTATTTTTACCGGGATTCAAGAGGCGTCAGCCTAGGGGTTTCCTATTCGGATGAAATAACCGGTGATCTGACGATTAATGTCGGGAAACTTTCGTATACAAAGGAGGCGGGCGGCAGACTTGGGCTGAATTTGCGCTATCCGGTTACGAATAAGATGGAAGAGACGAAAGAAAGGCTGGAACAGCTGCTTGTCGAAGAGAAGTTTTCAATCGAAAATTTCACTGATTCCAAACCGCATTATGTGGAGGAAAGCAATTTTTTGGTTCAAACGCTAAGGAAAGTGTATGAAGAACAGACCGGGGAAAAGGCAGAATTGCTTGCGATTGGAGGCGGTACATACGCACGCTCGCTTACCTCCGGTGTCGCCTTTGGTCCGCTGTTTCCAGGAAGACCCGATATTGCCCACCAAAAAGATGAATACATTTTTATTGAAGATTTGGTGAAAGCAACGGCTATTTACGCCCAGGCGATTTATGAATTGGCAAGAAAATAGAATCGCAGCTTTCGCTAAAAAAACAATGTTAAAGCGGAGAAACCTTTAAAAAAGCCAAAAAAGGGGAAATGAAAGCATGAATTTTGCAATTTTGGATGGGAAGATCATTGAGCGTTCGGAAGCAAAAGTAGATATTGAAGATCGAGGCTATCAATTTGGCGACGGGGTTTATGAAGTCATTCGTATCTATAATGGCAAAATGTTTACCGCAAAACAACATTTAGATCGTTTTTACCGCAGTGCGGAAAGTATCGGGATTGTCATTCCGTATACGAAGGAACTGTTAACGGGAATGTTGAATGAGTTGGTCGCTAAAAATAATCTTGGTCTCGGAATCATTTATATGCAAATCACAAGAGGGGCCGCACCAAGGAATCATGCGTTTCCCGCTCAAGATGTTCTGCCTGCTCTTAGCGCTTATACAAAGGAAGTCGGGCGCCCTGCTGAAAATTTGGAATCAGGTGTTCGAACGATTCTTACGGAAGATATTCGCTGGCTGCGCTGTGATATTAAAAGCCTAAATTTGCTTGGAAATATTCTTGCAAAGCAAAAGGCTTCAGAGGTCGGCTGCTTTGAAGCAATTCAGCATCGCGGCGAAAATGTCACCGAAGGCAGCTCTTCAAATGTGTTTATTGCTCAAAATGGGGTGGTTGTAACCCATCCATCTGACAATTTTATTTTAAAAGGGATTACCAAAGAGGTTATTCTCACACTTTGCAAGGAAAATGGCATAGCAGTCGAGGAGAGAGTTTTTACTATAAAAGACCTGTATGATGCAGATGAAGTCTTTCTCTCAAGTACAACAGCTGAAGTAATGCCGATAATTGAAATCGAAGGAAAAGCGGTTCACAACGGTGCACCGGGTCCAATTACAAAAAAACTGCAGGAACTGTTTATAGAGGCAATTGAAAAAGAATGCGGAGCTATCACGAAGCAGACAATAAAGTGAAACTTCAATCAGTAAAAATTGAAAGACGTGCAAGTGAAAGTGAAAAGCACGTCTTTTTCCTATCCATTAATATGTTAAAATGATATCGAATGAAAGGAAATGATTAGCCGGTGGAACAACAAAGACATTTTTTCTTCGCAGCCGTCATTCCTGATGAAATGAAAAAGGCGATGAAGGCGCATTGCGAGCAATTAAAAGAAGTATTGCCTTTCAGGAGCTGGGTTTATTATGAAGATTTCCATATTACCCTCACCTTTTTAGGAGGGGCCTCAAGCGATCGGTTACAAAAAGCAATGGACAATGTTGCAACAGCTGTGAAAAACTTTGAGCCGTTTCCATTGCAGATCACGAATCTTGGGATTTTTGGAAAAAAAGACGAACCGCGAGTCCTTTGGGCGGGAATGAAGGAAAGCTCCGCGCTTCAGTCCATTCAAACAAACGTGTATTCCAGCTGCTTGGATGCCGGATTTGAATTGGAAACAAGACCGTTTCGCCCACATCTGACGATTGCAAGGAAATGGATTGGCGAAGAGCCGTTTCAACGACAGTTTTTAGAAAAATGGGCGGAAATTCAGCCTGAACCGCTTGAATTCAACGTACAGCAAATTGCTTTATATGAAACCCATTTGAACAAACTGCCAAAGTATGAAGCGGTCCAAATGTTTACATAAATGATGATTTTTTTCCGAAAAGGCAGGAGCAAGTTTGATGGCACAGTTAATTAAGTTACAAGATTATATTTCTCGATATGAACAAGATATTTTTACCTATCCCTCCCGATTTGTCCGTATAAAAAACCAACAATGGAAGCAGACAAAAGAAAATTGGGAAAACAATGGAATGGATGCTACGAATTTGTCATTTTCAGCCACAGCGGACGAATGGGATACAAATAACAGCAGCAAACGCTCCTTCTTCGGCAAACTTTCGGAAATGTTGAAAACAAAGCAAAAAGAAACAGTGGAACCGCAAGAGCAGGCAGTTGAAGAAGATCCACTTGAGTTTTCTGCCGCGATTCAGCATAAGCCGGCAACGGTGGATGAGTTGAAACAGCAGTATTTGGATCAGTTGTACCGTTTTCAACTGAAATGGGCCAGTTCAACCATTATTGAAAAGTCTTATTTTTCTTCCAAATACTATTTCGAAGAAAAGCTGAAATTTTTCCTGCAGCGATTTCCTGATACATTTTTGCTTTTGTACAAGCCGGTGTTCCTATTGAAAAAAGCGCCGGTTGAGGCAGAGGTCATTTTGCTGACCCCCGCGGACACTTGGTGCATTACCTTTATAGAAGAAGAAAATTCTGCTGTTTTCATTGGTTCCAACGACAGGTTTTGGCTTAAGCGCAACAAAACAGGCGAGCAGAAAGTGCTGAACCCGCTGCTTTCGCTAAATCGGACCGAAAGAATTGTTCAAAATATTTATAAATTGTACAAAATCGAGCTTCCGATTCATAAATTAGTCATAAGCCGCAATGGTTATATTGACTTCCCCAATGCCCCTTATGGCGTTCAATTGGCTGAGGCGCGCAATTTCGAACAATGGTTTCAAAAAATGAGGGGATTCAAATCACCACTTAAACACATGCAATTAAAAGGCGCACAGGCTTTATTGCAGCATTGCCAAACATCCAGCATAAAAAGGGCAGAATGGGAAGCTCCTCCAGAAGCAGAATAATCGATGCTCAAAACGGGCTTGACTACTGGTTTTATTCCTGGTGGAATGGGAAATGATTTACTGGATAAATCAATTCAAACGCAGGCAAATGGAGAACCATTAACGATATGAAAAACGGAAGCAGAAGGGAGAGAAATAGTATGAACACTCATGAGCGTAAATTTTTAGCGTTTCTGGATGAAATGAAGAGTATCACCATCCTTTATCCCCAATCTGCTAAACTGGAACATGCTTCTTTTTCTTTAAGAAACGAAGGTACGAAGACCCCCATGGAAATAATCGATGTCCAGCCGCTTGACCATTTCCAAAAATACATTTGCCACCTACATGAAGAAGTAACGTTTGGAAGTACGTATTGGGTCGTTGATAGCAAAGGAACCGAGACAGATCTTCAGATCGGTGCGGTTATACGAACAAATGAGTTTGATAGCACGTTTTTTTATCAGGGAAATGACCTTGGCGCAACGGTGATCGGGGGCGAAACACAATTCAAAGTTTGGGCACCGACCGCAACACAAGTAAAGTTGAAATTGCGCTCTCCTAACGAACAATATGCTGAAATAATCAAAATGAAACGAGAAGATAAAGGAGTGTGGACGGTCAAGGTTCACCAGGATTTGGAACTTTATCACTATTCCTTTCTTGTGTGTGTAAATCTCGAATGGAGGGAAGCAGTTGATCCATATGCCCATGCCGTAACCTTAAACGGTGAACTTGGCGTCATTGTAAAATTGGAACAAACCCGTAATCCGAAACCTGTTTTGCCGCGGTTTGATCATCCGGTTGACGCCATCATGTACGAAACCCATCTTCGCGATTTTACGATTCATCCCCATAGCGGGGTTCATCATAAAGGCCTTTATCTTGGAGCCGGAGAGCTTGGTACGAGGGGGAAATGCAACCAGCTAACAGGTCTCTCTTATGTAAAAGATCTTGGGGTAACCCATATTGAATTTTTGCCATTTAATGATTTTTTGGGCGTTGATGAGGGTAAACGCAATCAAGAATACAACTGGGGGTATAACCCGCTTCATTATAATGTTCCGGATGGGAGCTATGCATCAGACCCTGCATATCCATATTCAAGAATTTACGAGTTAAAGCAGATGATTGAGCAAATTCATAGCCAAGGGCTGCGTGTGGTCATGGATGTTGTGTACAATCATGTTTATATTCGTGAACAATCTTCTTTTGAAAAAATTGTTCCCGGCTATTATTTTCGGCATGATGAATTTGGCCTTCCTTCGAATGGAACGGGTGTTGGCAATGATCTTGCGTCAGAGCGGCTGATGGTTCGAAAGTTTATTGTTGATTCCGTTCGATTTTGGATTGAAGAATACCATATTGACGGCTTTCGTTTTGATTTGATGGGAATTTTGGATGTTGAAACAATGAATGAGGTACGAAAAACGGCGGACAGTCTGGCTGATGACATCTTGATTTTAGGAGAAGGATGGAATTTAAATACCCCATTAAAAGCGGAAGAAAAAGCAACGATTTTGAATCAGTCGCGGATTCCAAAGATCGCCCAGTTCAATGACCGCTTTCGAGATTCAATTAAAGGAAGCACGTTTAATTTGTATGAAAAAGGTTTTGCGCTTGGCAATGAGCATTTTTTCGAGGAAGCAAAAGAAGTCATTACCGGCAGTATTGGGTTTACAAAAACAGGTAATCCCCTATTTGCAGAGCCGCATCAAACAGTGAATTATGTCGAATGCCATGATAACCACACCCTCTGGGATAAGCTTGAAGCATGCTTTAAAAATGAAGGTGAGCATTTGAAAAAAAGTTATCATCGGCTGGCAACAAGCCTTGTACTCCTGTCTCAAGGGATTCCGTTTCTTCACAGCGGCCAAGAGTTTTATCGGACGAAATACGGTGTTGGCAATAGCTATCGTTCCCCTGATCGGATTAATCAGCTCGATTGGGATCGGGCCCAGCAATTTTCGGATACGATTGATTATATAAAAGGGATCATCGCTATCCGCAAAACGTTTCCTTGCTTTCGCCTGCGCACAGCAGCAGATATTAAGAAAAAACTGACGTTGTTGCCGCTTTCTCCGCCATTAATAGGACTTTTGTATCATAATTTCCCGCAGCCAATCCTGTTATTCATCAATCCAACGGCAGCTTTACAGCGAATTTCCCTGCCTGCCGGGGAGTGGAATGTTTTAGCGGACGACAAAAAATCCGGAGTCACCCCGCTTTGCCAAATTACTCAGCAAGAAGCAGAACTGGCGCCCGCCAGCTTGCTTGTATTATTGAAAAAGAAATAGAGAATCGATTTTCCCTTGCTTTCAGACGCGTTCATTATTTTACAAGAAGGCTTGACGAAAAATGGCCGAACGAGATAAAATTTAGTAAGATGGCTATTGTGTGGAATGGTATCAATAGCTGTTTTTTTATTTTTTTTGCACGGCAGGAAACCTTCCGACAACATGGATTTTTGCCTCGAGATACTTATGGGGGATCACCCATTAGAACGGGATAAATTGAAGGTGAACAATTTTGGAACATCTATTAGGACAAGGCTGGGAGATTGTCCCTGCAGGGGGCGCGACTGGAGAGGCCTTTTTTGCAAAGTTTGAAGATCAAAGACTTTTTCTGAAGCGCAATTCCTCACCATTTCTTGCAGTATTATCAGCAGAGGGAATCGTCCCAAAACTTGTTTGGACGAAAAGGCTCGAAAATGGCGATGTGATTACTGCTCAGCAATGGCTGGTAGGCCGGGAATTAAAACCGGATGAAATGAATCAGGAACGAGTCGCAAGGCTGTTGAATAAAATTCATCGGTCAAAACCAATGCTGGGCATGCTTAGCAGGCTCGAAAAATCACCTTTATTGCCTGATGCCCTTTTTCGAATCGTAACGGAACAATTGGATGAAGACGTTCTCCAGCTGCCGGAAGTTCAGAACACCATTTCTTTCTTGCAAGCGGAGACTTCCGCTGTTTATTGTGAGGAAAAAGTTGTTTGCCATGGTGATGTAAATCATAACAACTGGCTGCTTTCTCAAGACAACCAGTTGTATCTAATTGATTGGGACGGGGCGATGATCGCTGATCCAGCCATTGATCTGGGATTATTGTTGTATTGGTATATACCGGAAAACAACTGGGAGCAATGGCTTGCCATGTATGGAAAAAAGCTGACGCCCCATTTGAAAATCAGAATGAAATGGTATGTGCTGCTGCAAACATTATCGTCCATCCAATGGCATAAGGATAAAGAGCGTTTTGAAGAAATGAATAAATGGATTGATTTTTTGGTAAACGTTGCTTAGCTGAAGGATCCAATGGTATTGACCCAATTTGCCAAGTTTTCCTGGTTCGATTGGATATGCTCATTCAAATCAGCTGAATATGCGCCGTTTTGGCTGTATTGATACACTTCCTGCAGGATGTTTTTCGTATTTTCATCAACCTGCCCGTTGACCATAAGAGATTTTACCAACCGTTCCAATTGTTCACATTCGGCTACCGACCCACAGCAATCTGTTTGATGGTTGCTTAATATATCTTTTAGCAATGTCACTTGATCTTGATAACGAAGTGGCATAGAACCACATCCTTTCTGCTTAAAATAAAGGCTATACTGTGTGGAATCAACAGTACTCTTTAGCATAGCCATAATAAAAGGGAATTCACCGATAGGATGTGAATTCTTTTTTTATTTATACATCGATGGCTTCTGTACTGCCGATTCCAACTTACGGTGGGAACAGGGAAAAATGCTATTGCAAGACGATCAGTGTAATGATAATGTTTGTAACAAGTAAAAAATTTAGGAGTGTCAGCATGCGACTTAGAAACAAACCTTGGGCACAAGATAAAATAGACCAACACCCACAATTTGTGATCCCGAATCCAGAAACACTGAAAGGGAAATGGCAGGAGGTTTTTGAAAAACAGCAGCCCCTTCAGATTGAAATTGGCAGCGGAAAAGGCCGGTTTATTACCGAAATGGCTAAGGCCCATCCCGAGATCAATTATATTGGCATTGAACTGTCTAAAAGTGTGCTTGTTGCCGCGCTGGATCGGGTTATTGAAGCCAACCTGCCAAATGTAAAGCTGTTAAACGTGAATGCGAATGAGTTGGAAACGTTTTTTGAAAAAAAGGAAGTCGATCGCATTTATTTAAACTTTTCCGATCCGTGGCCAAAGTCCCGGCATGAGAAAAGACGGCTGACGTATAAAACGTATTTAAAAATGTACGAGAATATTTTAAAAAGTGGCGGTGAAATTCACTTTAAAACCGATAATCAAGGCTTGTTTGAATATTCGTTAATGAGTTTTTCTGCATATGGCTTACTGCTGAAGTACATTAGCCTTGATCTCCACACTAGTCATTTTGAAGGCAATATTATGACCGAGTACGAACAGAAATTTTCCGAAAAAGGCAATCGAATTTACCGCTGTGAAGTGCAGTTCCAATAATCGATCCAAAAAGGCTGGTTCCAAATAAGGGGCTGGTCTTTTCTTTTTAGATGCTCCGATGGTAAAATGAAAAAAAGTACAAGGGGGAGGAAGAAAAGATGGAAGCGCTTAAAATTGGGGGAGTTTCGTTGACATGGCTGTCTGGCGGGGTGACAAATCTGGACGGCGGTGCGATGTTTGGCGTTGTTCCAAAGCCGCTATGGGAGAAAAAGTATCCGTGCAATGAGAAAAATCAAATTGAGCTGCCAACAGATCCGATTTTGATTCAAACGGCTGGCAAAAATTTTTTATTGGAATCGGGAATTGGCAAGGGGAAATTAACCGAAAAGCAAAAGCGAAACTATGGGGTTACAAAGGAAGCAGAAATCGAGGCGTCATTGACACAGCTTGGTTTGACTGTGGAAAACATTGATTATGTATTGATGACACATCTTCATTTCGACCATGCGTGCGGGTTGACAAAACGTGAAGCAGATGGCAGTTATTCATCGGTCTTTCCCAATGCCAAGATTATCACCTCAAACATCGAATGGGACGAGATGCGTGAACCGAATATTCGCTCCCAAAATACATATTGGCAAGAAAATTGGGAAGCAATTGCCGGCCAGGTTATAACGTTTGAAAGGGAATGGACGTTTGGACCGCTAAAATTGGTTCATACGGGCGGTCACAGCAATGGCCATAGCATTTTAGTCATTGAAGACGGTGATGAGATTGCCCTTCATATGGCGGATATTATGCCAACACATGCCCATCAAAATGTTCTTTGGGTTCTAGCCTATGATGATTATCCGATGGATTCGATTGCAGCAAAGCAAAAATGGCTGTCGTTCGGTTTGAAGAAAAACGCCTGGTTCATTTTTTACCATGATGCGTATTACCGGGCAGTAAAATGGAGTGAGGACGGGAAAATAATCGAAGATAGCATTAAGAGGGAGCGATAAGACTCGATCGAGAAATGCAATGGATGATTGAAATGTCCGAGAGAACGATTGGTAAGGAAAAAACCCGGTTTTCCTCATGAAACCGGGTTGAGAGTTGAAATTCGCTGAACCTCAAGGATCGTTCCGGTTGCGGCATCTGCAACAAATTCGTATTGCTCATTTGATCCGTTTTCTTGTTTGGTGATACCGCCTCTATATACTTGATAATGGATCATTCCTTTTTCGTAGGGCTCCGCTTCCATTTGGATCCACGATCCGCTGATTGATCCGCTTTTTTTAAACTCATTTTTTACATGTTCCAGCACTTTTTCAGGAACCGCATTTCTTTTTTGACGGATCATTTCTTTAACAGCATATCCACCCGCCAATCCAATGGCAACCCCATAAACAAATGATTTCCAGTTCACTTTTTTTGTACCTCCAAACATTTCCTGCTTTTTACTTTAGTATAGCTTATTCTGCGAGCAGAACATACTAAAACCATCATCTGATTGAAATGGTGGCAAGCGGTATGAACTTTCTGTAAAATGAACCTATACATTAAATGAAAACTCGCCGACTGGCGAGTCCTTTGGACGAAGGTAGAGGCGTAGTTGAATTTATGCGTTCAGAATTTATCCATATAAATTCTGGTGATTAGCAAAAAAGGGAGCTGTTTTCATGAATGACCAAACAGTAAAGCTTTTTAAAACATTAACAGAATTAAACGGTGCACCGGGTAATGAGCATTCTGTCAGAAGCTTTATGAAAGAGCAGCTGTCACTGTATGCAGATGAACTGGTTCAAGACAAACTTGGAAGTGTTTTTGGGGTGAAGAAAGGCAATGGCCCGACTGTCATGGTCGCAGGACATATGGACGAGGTCGGTTTTATGGTCACCTCCATCACTGATAATGGCATGCTGCGGTTTCAGCCATTGGGTGGCTGGTGGAGTCAAGTATTGCTTGCCCAGCGCGTACAAATTATCACCAAAAACGGACCCGTCATCGGTGTCATTGCTTCGATTCCTCCGCATTTATTGGATGAGGCGAAGCGAAATAAACCAATGGAGATCAAGAATATGCTGATCGATATTGGTGCTGATGACCGAGCTGATGCTGAACGGATCGGCATTAAGCCAGGACAGCCGGTTTTGCCAATCTGTCCGTTCACCCCGATGGCAAACGGGAAGAAAATCATGGCAAAAGCATGGGATAACCGCTACGGTTGCGGCCTTGCAATTGAGCTTTTGCAGGAAGTAAAAGATGAGACACTGCCGAATACCCTTTATTCCGGTGCAACGGTACAGGAAGAAGTAGGCTTGCGTGGCGCACAAACAGCAGCAAATTTGATCAAACCTGATATTTTCTTTGCGCTCGATGCGAGTCCTGCCAATGATATGTCCGGGAAAAAAACCGAGTTTGGCCAGCTCGGAAAAGGGGTACTATTGCGAATCTTGGATCGTTCGATGGTCACGCATCGCGGCATGCGGGAATTTGTTCTGGACACGGCTGAAACGAATAAAATCCCCTATCAATACTTTGTTTCACCAGGAGGCACTGATGCAGGCAGGGTTCATCTGTCAAATGAAGGCGTTCCGAGTGCAGTAATTGGAATTTGTTCTCGCTATATCCATACACATGCTTCCATCGTCCATGTCGATGACTATGTCGCAGCAAAAGAATTGCTCATTAATCTTGTGAAAGCTTGTGATCAAACAACAGTCGATACCATTAAAGCAAACAGCTAAGGTTAAAAACCGATAAAGATTCAGAAAAAGGAGGCGGCTTTAGGGTATGCCTCCTTTTCATTATGGAAAAAATAGGAGTGATGATGACAATGAAAATTGTAATTGGTTCAAAAAATCCGGCAAAAATTCAAGCCGTTCAAAATGTCTTTCAAGCAGCCGAGGCTGAATTTATTTCACTCGATATCCCATCGGGGGTCAGCGAGCAGCCCTTTTCCGATGAAGAAACGATTCAAGGTGCGATTAATCGGGCAAAAAATGCATTAAAGAGCGGAGAAGGGGACATCGGGATCGGTCTTGAGGGTGGCGTGCAAGAAACAAGCCAAGGCTTAATCTTATGCAATTGGGGCGCCCTTGCGACAACAGAGTTTGATCCCTTTATTGCCGGGGGAGCGCGGGTGCTTCTCCCTATCGAGATTGCCAATCGCCTAAGAGCGGGCGAAGAGCTTGGACCGGTTATGGACGATTATGCGAAAAAGCAAAATGTCCGCAAAACAGAGGGAGCGATTGGCATTTTTACAAATGGAAAAATCAGCCGGGCCGAAATGTTTACCCACATCATGGGCATGCTTGTCGGCCAATACGAATACAAATTAACCATGATGAAAAAGCATTGAGTTCATTATTCGACACGAACATTCGACAAGTGGAGTTGTCAGCTATTCGGGAAAAAAGGTATGATAGACATAGGAGTTACGAACTATCAAGGAGGAGACCATGAGAAAACCATTCAAACTGGTGTTTCTTGCGCTGATCCTGATGCTGGCGCTCGGAGCCTGTTCCAGTCCATCTGTTAAGAAAGAAAGCGCGGAGGCCGTAAAAGAAGCAAGAACCATTTTAGCAGAACAACCGCGGAAGCCAAATCAAAACAGTGGCGGAATGGAGTTTTACCTTCCATTTGGCTTTAAAATAGTGTCGAAATCACCGAACAATCTTATTTTAAAAAAGGGCTCAAAAACGTATATTCTGTTTGTCAATCCGAAAGAAAAAGCGCTGAGTGATGTAATGTACAAAGCTTCTGGCGCCCAGTACAAAAAGCTTGCTGCAAACGAAAAATTCACAAGTCAAAACAAGCTTGGCTATGTGTTAATTGCGCCAATTAAAGACGATCTCAATGAACTGACCGTCGGAATTGGCGGGTCCAAACTAACGACCGAAACAAACAATGCAAATTTGAAAGAAGAGGCAAGAACGATGATGCGGATCATCCACTCACTAAAAGTGACAGGACAGAAATAGATTGCAAATGATTGGACGAATGAGGGCATCCCTTGTTATCATTTTGATGGAAGTACGGGTTTAATACGATATTGGGGGCTTTTATAGATGAAACATTTAGAATCAGTTGAGCAGTTTGAAGATTTACACAATGGGGGAAAAACGATTTTTATGTTTTCGGCAGCATGGTGTCCGGATTGCCGCTTTATTGAACCGTTTATGCCGGAAATTGAAGCAAAATTCCCTGAATTTACTTTTGTTCACGTCGATCGTGATGACTATATTGACCTATGCCAGCAACTGGATGTGTACGGTATACCAAGCTTTATTGGCTATGAAAACGGGAAAGAGCTTGGCCGTTTTGTTAGCAAAGACCGGAAAACACAGGAAGAAGTTGAAAACTTTATTTCCGGCTTAAAAAAATAACGGACCATAACCTCTCCATCTCATCATGAGGTGGAGATTTTGTTTACATTGAAACGAGGAGGGAAGAATGTGAAGATGGATAGTTTGAAAATGAAAAAGGAACTCGAGAGACGCTTGGCATCTGCTGAACGAACCATCCGATACGACAGGGAAAAAGAACAACTACGTATTGAAAATAAATCAAACGGCAAAGGAATTACCATTTCTGTGGCCGACATTGCGGCAAAATGGCATACTGAAAAAGAAAAAGCCATTAACGAAGTCGTGTATTACGTTGAAGAAGGGCTTCGTGCCATGGATAGTCAAATCCAGTTTCCAGGGCATGAAAAAACGATTTATCCGGTTATCCGGTCTACCTCTTTTCCGACAGAAACAAACGAAGGCGTGGCGTTCCTTTTTGATGAACATACAGCGGAAACAAGAATTTTCTATGCCTTGGACATGGGTAAGACCTACCGGTTACTTGATTTAACTATGCTTGAACGAGAGGGATGGGCAGCGAACAGGGTGAAAGAAATAGCCTTATTTAATGCCAGATCGTTGCCGACGCCCTTAAAAGAGGACCATGTTGCCGGGAATCTGTTTTATTTTCTCAATACGAATGACGGGTATGATGCAAGCCGGATTTTAAACAAAGGTTTCTTAAATGATTTTGAAAAAAAGATCACCGGGGAAATGCTGCTTGCGGTCCCCCATCAAGATGTGCTGATTATTGCGGATATCCGTAATCAAACCGGGTATGATGTGCTGGCACAGATGACAATGAGCTTCTTTGCAAGCGGACATGTGCCCATTACCGCCTTATCGTTCGTATATGAAAACGGCGAATTGGAGCCTATTTTTATTTTAGGAAAAAGGCGAAACTAAACGTTTCCACCAAGAGACCGTCTAAAACGGTCTCTTGGCTTTTAAAAAGGAATTTTCAACCAAATTGTATATAAAATGTCCTATTCTTCGATTTTCTGTCGAATTTTTCGCAAATACTGCTAAAATAGAATGATAGATGATGGTAGAAAGAGTGATAGTTTTTGAGTTGGATCCAAACGTTTTTTCAACTGTTCAAAAAAAATGAACACGAAAATAATCCAGGGGAAGATGAATTTTATCCGGAACCACATGAGGACGAGTTGGTAAATCGGCAACATCAGACAAAAGAAATGGATGCCCGGATCGCGTACCAATACCCGAAGGGGAAATTTCGCTTTCCGATCATTCCGGACGAAGCAATTGGGCATGAGAAAAGAAAGCCAAAGCAGACGCAGCCTTTGGTAAATCAGGAGAAAAGAAAGCCAAAGCAGGTGCAGCCGCCGGTAAATCAAGAGAAAAGAAAAGAAAACGATCCGCCATTGAAAAAACAGCCAAGTCCGAGAGTGTTTAGTACTGCTCCGTTTCGGCCAACTGAAATCCCTTCACCCATTTTTGGGTTTCAGCGGCCCAAAAATAGCAGCGAGCCAATCGAACATGTGCTGAGCGATTTTTCACCGCCCCTTGAAAGCCAAGTTCCGCAGATGGCACAGTGGGAGGAAGAAGAAAGGGAAAGAACGGAAGAAAAAATCAGTCAAACAAACACAGATGTTTTCCCGGCAAAAAGGCAAGATCACGGCCATGTAAATGAAAGTTCAGCATTGGTTGAAGAAATAGTTGAAAATGAAGTACTGCAGCCGGGAGAAGAGACCTTCGTTTCAGTTTCTGCGGGGAACGAACCGAAAGAATCAGAAGAGTCGTTGGAACCGAAAAAACAGAGAAGGCAGCATCTTCCATTCAATGTCATGATGCTCAAGTCAGATAAGAAAAAATGGGATGAAAAAAAGAAACACCCATGGCTTTCCGAAAAAATAGCTGCCCACCAAACTGCCGCAGCAACGGAGGAACATTGTCAAGCAGAAACAACATCAAAGCCTGCGCAAATCATTGAAAAAAAGGAAGCAAGCAATCCTTTACGTTCAAACCTTTTGCAACAAGAGAATCAGTTTACTAGACCAGTTTCAGAACAAATGATCCAGTCGGAAGAAGTCAAAGGCTCGTATCAATTTCCCGCAGTTAACCTCCTTCATCCGCCCGTTGCGGAAACAATGGATTTTGAATGGGTAGATGGACAAACGGATTTGCTAAACAGGACGTTGCAAAATTTTAATGTTGGGGCAAATGTTGTCAATGTCACGCAAGGCCCGTCCGTAACCAGGTTTGAAGTTCAGCCGGAGCCGGGTGTAAAAGTAAATAAAGTAACAAACTTGACCGATGATATTAAATTGAGCCTTGCCGCCCGCGATATTCGGATTGAGGCGCCAATCCCGGGAAAACATACGATTGGGATTGAGGTTCCAAACCAGAAGTCCAGACCGGTATTGATTCGTGAAATCATTCAAAGCGAAATCTTCAGGCAATCTTCATCGCCTTTAACGGCTGTTTTAGGTCTTGATATTTCGGGAAAACCGATTGTCACTGACTTGAAAAAAATGCCGCACGGTCTGATTGCTGGTGCAACTGGATCGGGAAAAAGTGTCTGCATTAATTCGATTCTCACCAGTTTGATGTTTAAAGCAAGTCCCAATGATGTAAAACTTTTATTAATTGATCCAAAAATGGTCGAGCTGGCACCGTATAACCGCATCCCGCATCTTGTCAGTCCCGTGATCACGGACGTTAAAGCAGCGACGGCTGCACTGAAGTGGGCAGTAGATGAAATGGAGCGCCGGTACGAGTTGTTCGCTCATACGGGTGTCCGCGACATCAACCGCTTTAATGAACTGGCACAAGAACACAAAAGATATGCGGACAAGCTACCGTTTATTGTGATTGTTATCGATGAATTGGCGGATTTAATGATGATGTCGCCTGCAGATGTTGAAGAAGCGATTTGCCGAATCGCCCAAAAAGCAAGGGCTTGCGGCATTCATTTGATCATCGCGACTCAAAGGCCTTCCGTCGATGTCATTACTGGGCTCATCAAAGCAAATGTTCCGACCCGGATTGCGTTTTCTGTTTCGTCGCAAATCGATTCCCGAACGATCATTGATATTGGCGGTGCGGAAAAACTTCTTGGGCGCGGGGATATGCTTTTCTTAGAGAACGGATCTTCCAAGCCTGTTCGCTTACAAGGGACATTTGTTTCTGATGAAGAAATTGATACAGTTGTTGCGCATGTTCGTGAGCAGCAGGAACCGGACTATTTATTCGAACAAGAAGAGCTTTTAAAAAAAGCGCGAATTTCCGATGAAGAAGATGAGCTTTTCTATGAAGCATGTGAATTTGTGGTGGAACAGGGAGGAGCGTCAACATCCAGCCTGCAGCGCCGCTTTAAAATCGGTTACAACCGTGCCGCAAGATTAATGGATTTAATGGAGCAGCAAGGATTTATCTCTGGGGCAAATGGAAGCAAACCGCGGGAAGTTTACATTACCCCGTCTGATCTTGAATCGATCCAGGAAGCGAATTAACCCGTAGTTACGAGAGCAAAAAGGCGGAAATAAAACAAGTGGAAGATTGAATTCAAACAGTAAAAACCAAATAGTTTTTACGAAGGAACAGTGCTATAATAGTTAAATGTGATTGACATACTCAAAAGTTTTCTATTTTAGGGGCAGGCTAATGTGCATCGAAAGAGCTTTAGGGGGTACATAAATCTGTAAAAAAATCATGCGGTAAACCGCCCATCGCTTTTCATGGTACAATTAGCAAATACAGACAGATGTCATATACTGTTCTAGAGATAGACGTTGGTTGGAGGTTCTTATATGACTATTTACCATTTTGTAGGTATAAAGGGGTCCGGAATGAGTGCTCTGGCACAAGTACTGCATGATATGAATTTTCAAGTGCAGGGTTCCGATGTCGAAAAACGATTTTTTACGCAACAAGCCCTTGAACAATCAGGAATAAAGATCCTTCCCTTTCAAAAGGAAAATATTCAGCCGGGAATGACCATTATTGCAGGAAATGCGTTTCCTGATACACATGAAGAAATTCAAGAGGCTATGAAGCTGGGACTTCCAATTGTCCGTTACCATCGCTTTTTAGGAGATTTCATGCAAAACTTCACAAGCATCGCTGTGGCGGGGGCTCACGGTAAGACGTCAACAACGGGGTTGCTTGCACATGTGATGAAAGGGGCTAAGCCTACTGCCTTTTTAATTGGCGACGGTACAGGCAAAGGCGAGGAAAATGCCGAATACTTTGTATTTGAGGCCTGTGAATACAGAAGACATTTCTTATCCTATTTTCCAGACTATGCGATCATGACGAATATAGATTTTGATCATCCTGATTATTTTGCCAATATTGACGATGTCTTTTCCGCTTTTCAAGAAATGGCTCTCCAAGTTAAAAAAGGAATTTTTGCTTGTGGTGATGATGAACAGCTGCAAAAGATTCAAGCGAAGGTGCCTGTGCTTTTCTACGGTTTCGGGGAAGAAAATGATTATCAGGCAAAAAATGTGGTGAAGACAACAGAAGGGACAACTTTCGATGTGTTTATTCGCAACAATTTTTACAATACCTTCTCAATCCCGACCTTTGGGGATCACAATGTGTTAAATTCATTGGCCGTTATTGCCGTATGCCATTACGAGGAAATCAATGCGGATGTCGTAAAGCAAAACTTGTTGACTTTCCATGGGGTAAAAAGACGGTTTTCTGAAAAGAAAATGGGTTCGCAAATCTTAATTGATGATTATGCCCACCATCCGACTGAAATTAAAGCAACGCTGAATGCAGCAAGGCAAAAATATCCTGAACAGCAAATTGTCGCAGTCTTCCAGCCGCATACTTTTTCGCGGACGCAAGCTTTTTTAGGTTATTTTGCCGAAAGTTTAAGCATGGCGGATCAAGTTTATTTATGTGAAATATTTGGTTCGGCCCGTGAAAATCACGGAAAGCTGTCCATCAAAGATTTACAGGAAAAAATTGCGGGTGCGGAAATCCTTTCAGAGGAAAACACAGCTTTACTCCAAAAACATGAGAACAGTATCATTATTTTCATGGGAGCCGGAGACATTCAGAAGTTTCAAGAAGCATATGAAAAACAAATATCGTAACGAAAAACTCGCCATTTCCTTGGCGAGTTTTTGATTTACCGTAACGCCTTTGCCGAAATATATGATACAATTCTTCTGTAGTGAAGTAGCCGGAAAAATGTGCATTTGTAAGTATATTCCATTACTAGGTCCGTAATGACGGCTTATTGTTGTTGTTTAGATCAAAACAGGTTGGGTAATACATAATAAAAGTTAGATTATCGTGGAGGTGCCAAGTATGCAAATTATCTTGTATTTAAGTGTTGCTTTGATTGCAATTGCGTTCCTTGTCCTAGTGATTTTTTTAGCAAAGGCATTGCAATCGCTGAGCTTGACGTTAGAAAGTGTCTCAAAAACATTAGATGGTTTGGAAAAACAGCTGAACGGGGTAACAAATGAAACAACGGTGCTTTTACATAAAACAAATGCCATTGCCGATGATATTCAGCAAAAATCGGAAAGTTTAAACAGCGTTGTGGATGCGGTAAAAGATGTGGGGGCAACCGTCAGCCACTTTAATCAAACATTGCAATCGATCAGTTACAAGGTGGACAAGCAAGTAGAGCAAAATAAGGATAAACTCTCGCAAGTCATTCAGTGGGGAAATGTTTTAATGGAGTTAAAGGACAAGTGGAAAGAACGAAAGCAGAAAACGACTGTTTCAGAACATGAGATTATGGCAAGTGAGCGTGTTAATGCTCGTTCAAATTAATTTTTATAGGAGGATTTGGATTTATGGCCAGCAGGGAATATGAGACGCGCGAAAATCATCAAAATAGAACGGCCGACGAAAAGAAGGGTGGAAACAAATTTTTGCTTGGCGCGTTTATCGGCGGGATTGCCGGTGCCGCTGCCGGTATGCTGCTTGCCCCTAAAGCGGGAAAGGAGCTTCGGAGCAAATTAAATCAACAGTTGAACAGACTGATGGATCAATCACTGCAGCTGCGGGGATCCTTTGTTCCTGGGAAACAGGATATACCCGAAGACAGTGCACCAACAGCCTATATTTCTTTAGAACCGGTCAAGCCTGATCATGAAGCGGCCGTCAACGAAATGATGGATAGCGATGAAGAAGTGCAAAGAAGGCTGGAAGAAGCCAAGCGGGCATTGGAGGAAGAAGAGAATCGGATTAGCGTGAAATAACTTTTTGGCTAATCAAAATGATTTGTTTACCGAACGGTGAAGTGGTAAAATGGCTTCACCGTTTATTTTTGGAGGGATTGGATCAATGCTAAAAAAACTCGATTCGGTTGAACAGTTTGATGAACTTGTAGAAAAAGAGGAAAGATTTTTCTTAATGAAGCACAGCTTAACATGTCCGATTAGTGGAGCGGCATACCAGGAATATCAAAAATATGCTGAAGGACAACAGCAAATCCCAACTTATTTTCTTGCTGTCCAGGACGCAAGACCGCTATCAAGTGAAATCGAGGATCGTTTTCAAATCAAACATGAAAGCCCGCAAGCGATTTTATTTGTCAACGGCAAGCCCGTATGGAACACATCACATTGGAAAATAAAAGTAAAGTCATTGGAAGATGCAGCGAAAGAAAATGAATAAAAAAAATGAATTCAGGGTAAAACGGTCACTAGGAGCTTCCCGAATGCCCGAATCACCTGTTTTTCGCGTCAAAACGGTCACTAGAGGCTTTCCTAATCCGCTAAACTAAAAAGGACCGGGCGGATTGTGCCCGGTTTTTCTTAATAAACTTTCTCAGCAAGAGGCCAGACGATTTTTAGATCATCCCCAGAATTAACTTGATCATAAAAAGTTGTTGGCTGGTTGTTTTTTAATAAAATGTACGGCCCGGTTGTTTTTTCCGGTACTTCAATTTCAACTTGGCGGAAGAGATCCTGGAAAATAAACGGATCTGATGGATGATCAACAATCGTCAAGTGGTCACCGCTAAAAAGCTCGTCATTTTCTTTCAATGCATGACCGTCACGAATAACGTCAGCCGCTTTTTTCGATAGGGTCATTTGTTTGCCATTAAAAAAAATGGGGATGCTTTTTTCAAGCTGAATGTTTTTCCATTCGGCAAATCGTTTTACTGTTACTTTTTTTCCATTCACCATTTCAATCCGATCCGTGTCTTGAACTGGCGCATTTTTTGTTGTTTCAGCTCCATTAAGCAAAAGTTTACCGCTCGCAAAGGGAACTTCCATTTCTATTCCATTCACCGTCAGATAAAATGGTTCAAGAGCTGTAAAATCATCTGCCCGGTCAATATGTTCAAGCAGCTCTTCAATCGTTTCGGGGTGCCTATAAATAATTTCGTCGCGATCTTCGACCATTTTGGTGTTTGTTGTTACTACCCCATTGCAGATAACAACTGGCGAAATTTCCAATGCCTCTCCATTTACTGTTAAATTACTATTGGGAATATGATCAATTAAATCTTTAATTTGCAAAGCGGTTGGCTGTCCATCTGCTCCTTTTTCAACAATGATTTGATCGCCATTTTGGACGGGATCGTCAAGCGAACAAGACTTGTCATTCAGTAATAGAATTGGAGCTTCCCCGAGCTTTCCGGGAATTGTTACCATTTGATTGTTAAGCGTGACGATTTTTGCAAGCCCCGGCTTTCCGTATAGTTTGCTCATCTTTATTCCCGCAGTGATAAGGCTATCTCCTACCGTTACTTCTTTGATATCAAAAAGGCGTACTGGATTCCCATTTACATTTATTGAAACATATTGCACAGGGGTGCTTTGTGCAGCAATTGCAATTCCGATCGGCGTGACAAGCTCAGGGCCTCTTTGGATGTGCTCGGCAATGGTTAACGAGGAGATCGCATCAATTCCCCTAATGGCAACACGATTCGCCGGGAGTTGCAAAATGGCTGCCATTTTTTCCGGTAGCTTCGGGGTTAAACTGCCACCGCCAACAAGCATAACCGCTTTTGGCGGTTTATTGTTATTTAGCCGGCTAATTTCCTGGCAGATTGCTGCAGCAAGATGATCCAAGGCCGGGTTGATTTGGCTGATTACCTCAGGGCTTTCTATAGTTGTCTCAAAACCAAGGATATCGGTAATGGTGATTTGTTCCTTAGTGTTCAGCTCCCTTTTTGCTTGTTCTGCAAGCGGAAAGTCCAATAAAAACTGATCGCTAATGGCTTCGGTGATTTCATCCCCGGCAACTGGTACCATTCCATATGCCACAACGGTACCGGAGTCCGTAATCGCAATATCGGAAGTCCCTGCACCAATGTCCACCAAGGCAACATTTAAACGGCGCATGGAAGGAGGGATGAGGACGTTAATCGCTGCGATTGGTTCAAGTGTTAAAGCCTCCATCTCCAATCCCGAACGATGGAGAGCAGCCATTAATGACTCGACGACAACTTTTGGGAGAAAGGTAGCGATGATTTCCGCAGATGCTTCCGTTCCTTGTTGATCAATTAAGTTGCCAATTTCTTCTCCATCAAGATGGTAGTAAAGAACGGAATAGCCGACGCAGTAGTATGTATGACTTTGAGTAGAAGACTGTTTTTCGGCCACTTTTGCTTGAGCTGACTGGACAGCAGTTAACTCCAAATGAAGGATATCCTGTTTGAGCATCATCGGTTTGCCCTGAATGGAAACGACTGCTTTAGCTCGTTCTGTTTTTAATGATCTGCCCGCTGCTGCAACGCAAACATTGTGTAGCGAACCATGCTTTTCTTCTAATGCTTCCTTAATTCCGGTAATTACTTTTGAAACGGCCAAAACATCATGGATTTGACCATCAAGCATGGCCCGTTCTGCATGCTCTTTCGATAAGATATCAACAACTTGAAAAATTCCGTCCATTTTTTCGAGAATAATTCCAACTACTGAGCGGGTTCCGATATCGAGTGCAAAGATTTTTTTATTTTTTTGCAATTTTTCGTGCACCTTCTTTTAAAAATGACATATAATACTTTAACGCTTAAAAGCGTTTAATTGATAAAGAAAAAATACGTGACAAAGAATAATATTTCCGCTATAATAAAGCCTAATTATATAGAAAATGTAACATATTTTTATGGAGCAATAAAGATAATTCCCATAATGGGGCACTGAAACAAGGGTACAATCAGTTATCCGTTTCAGAATTTTTTACATTCATTTTAATTTGAAGGGGCGGGAAGAAAATGGGCAATAAGGAATTGGATCAATTAAGAGCGCGCGTCGATGAACTGAACTTGGAATTATTAAAACTGATTAATGAGAGAGCGCAGCTTGTACAAGAGATTGGCCGAGTAAAAGAAGGGCAGGGGGTTTACCGCTACGATCCTGTTCGTGAACGCAAAATGCTTGATATCATCAAAGCGAATAATGATGGTCCGTTTGATAATGCAACGATCGATCATATCTTTAAGGAAATTTTTAAAGCCGGCTTGGATTTGCAAAAAGATGACCACAGCAAAGCATTGCTTGTTTCCCGGAAGAAAAAATCTGAAGATACGATCGTTACCCTAAAAGGGGAACAGATTGGCGATGGAAACACGCATTTTGTGTTTGGTCCATGTGCCGTCGAGTCGTATGAACAGGTTGCCACTGTTGCGAAAGCGATGAAAGAAAAAGGTTTAAAATTGCTGCGCGGCGGTGCCTACAAACCAAGAACTTCGCCATATGATTTCCAAGGTCTCGGTGTAGAAGGCTTGAAAATTCTAAAGCGTGTTGCGGATGAGTTTGATATGGCTGTGATCAGCGAAATTGTTAATCCGGCCGATATTGAAATGGCGGTTGATTATTTGGATGTCATTCAAATTGGTGCGCGCAATATGCAAAACTTTGAACTTCTAAAAGCAGCAGGAGCTGTGAATAAGCCAGTTCTATTAAAAAGAGGACTTGCTGCAACGATTGAAGAATTCATCAATGCAGCCGAATACATTATGTCCCAAGGAAATGGGCAAATCATTTTGTGCGAGCGGGGAATTCGTACTTACGAGCGGGCAACGCGGAATACTCTAGACATTTCTGCAGTTCCGATTTTGAAACAGGAAACGCATCTACCAGTTTTTGTGGATGTGACTCATTCAACAGGCAGAAGGGATTTGCTGTTGCCAACTGCTAAGGCTGCGATTGCAATTGGAGCAGACGGCGTAATGGCTGAAGTTCATCCGGATCCTGCTGTTGCCCTTTCGGATGCACAGCAGCAAATGGATCTCGGTCAATTTGATGATTTTTATCAGCAATTGCTTTCTTCCAACCTCGTTCGCGTGTAAATTTACCTCACGAACATAAGCCTTCTGCTCTTTAGCAGGAGGTTTTTCAATTTTTTTTGCAAATAGACATAAAATGTCGACTATTGTAATTGCGGCATTAAACTTCTTATCGTATGATTAAATACATAATACAGATTGTTTATTTTCTCACAATAAAAGAAGAACAACCTCGTTTTGATGGAAGGGGAATTTTTCCATCAGCAAGATTGGTATATCCAAAATTTTCAAGGTGTTTTTCTGTTAGGGAAAATGACTAGGTTTATGTATCCTGCTGTAAACTAAAGAAAAGAAACGTTTTGTTTTGAAGGAGAGTGCAAGAATTGAACATCACAATATATGATGTTGCCAGGGAAGCCAATGTCTCGATGGCAACGGTTTCGCGTGTAGTCAACGGAAATCCGAATGTTAAACCTGTTACCCGTAAAAAAGTATTAGAAGTTATTGAACGATTGGGCTATCGGCCGAATGCTGTCGCAAGAGGATTAGCGAGCAAAAAAACAACTACCGTTGGCGTGATCATCCCCGATATTTCCAGCATCTTTTATGCTGAATTAGCCCGCGGGATTGAAGATATTGCCACCATGTATAAATACAATATTATTTTAAGCAATTCAGACCAAAACAAGGAAAAAGAATTGCATTTATTAAACACGATGCTCGGCAAACAAGTTGACGGAATTGTCTTTATGAGTGGAAATATTACCGAAGAACATGTGGCAGAATTTGAAAAATCGCCTGTTCCAATTGTGCTCGCCGGATCAATAGAGGAATCAAAGACCATACCTTCTGTCAATATTGATTATGAACAAGCTGTTTTTGATTGTGTCAATGAATTTATTCAAAAAGGCCACAAACAGATTGCCTTTGTAGTCGGTCCGCTTCATGAGCCGAAAAACGCTGCTCAAAAGCTAAAAGGGTATCAGCGCGCTCTTGCAGAACACAATATTCCGTACAACGAGGAACTGGTCGTTGAAGGGGATTACACGTATGATTCCGGTCTTGAAGCGTTTGATAAGCTGATGGAAGCCGCCGAGCGTCCTACTGCAATCCTGGTTGGTTCGGATGAAATGGCACTTGGTGTCGTGCACGGTGCAGAAGATAAAGGATTTAAAATTCCCGATGATTTCGAAGTGATTACTTCTGATAATACTCGGCTTTCATTGATGGTTCGGCCTCAGCTGACAACGATTGTTCAACCGCTATACGATATCGGCGCTGTTTCCATGCGTCTATTAACAAAGCTAATGAATAAAGAGAAAGTTTCAGAAAACACGGTCGTACTCCCGCACCGTATTGAAGAGCGAAAATCGACGAAATAAAGGAAGACAAGCTACGGATGCTCTACTCGTAAGCGGCTTAAGATACAGCAAAGAAGCTTTCTTCAATCATTAAATAACAGGCTGGCACGTGGTCAGCCTGTTTTTATATCGATGATTCACTTTCTCGCGTTTGGCTGCGGATCGGATAGAGCGCTTTTTCCAGTGTACGTAAGTTTTTTTCCGTGATTTCCGCTTTTCTCGGAATGGGCGGGTATAAATCGGCGGGATCGTCCCATTCGTTTGGAAGTTGTATCGGTGCCTGTTTTTGCCAGAATTCAAGCCAATCGGCTGGTAAACTTCCGTAGCAGTTTGAGTATTCAGTCATTTCAAGCCAAATGAGTGCCCATGCCCTCGGCACTACCCGCCAAATATCGTACCCACCGCCGCCCACTGCGATCCATCGCCCTTCGCAATATTGATGAGCAATTTCATGAGCGAGTTTTGGAATTTCCCGATAACTTCGCATGGTTGTTGATAAATGGGTTAAAGGATCATCATAATGGGCGTCTGCTCCATTTTGCGTCAAAATCACATCCGGTTTAAAAAATTTAGCGACTTCTTTGATTGCATTACGATAGCAAAACAACCATGAATCATCCTCTGTGAAGGCATCAACGGGAATATTAAAAGAAAAGCCGTAGCCTTTGCCTTGGCCTCTTTCATTAACATTTCCAGTACCCGGAAACAAATACCGACCAGTCTCATGAATCGAAAGGGTACAAACATTCGGATCGTCATAAAAAGACCATTGGACTCCATCGCCGTGATGGGCATCGGTATCGACATAAAGAACACGTTTATTGTACTTTTCTTGGATATACTTGATTGCCACAGAACTGTCGTTGTATACGCAAAATCCGGAAGCTTTTCCGCGAAAGCCGTGATGAAGACCGCCGCCAAGATGAACAGCATGCAGAGCTTTGCCTGTCATGACTTGATCAACTGCCGTTAGCGTTCCTCCCACAAGCATGGCGCTTGCTTCGTGCATATTCGGGAAAATCGGTGTATCCTCGGTTCCAAGTCCGTAGCTTTCAGCCGTTTCTTTTGATAGATTGCCTTGGCCAGCCAGTTTAACGGCTTGAACAAAATCTGGATCATGAATAAGAAAAAGTTCATCATCGGATGCTTTTCTTGGTGCGATGATGTTCTTTGGATCTAAAGCATTGATTCGCATTAACAAATCAACGGTTAGTTTTAGCCTGTGCTGGTTGAAAGGATGGTGGCTATTAAACTTATAGTTTAACAGCTCTTCCGAAAACACAAAGGAACAGCGGTCTTTCATAATGAAATCCCCGGCAGGTTGGGCCACAGCACATGATGTCCAGCCAATTTTAAATCATGGATTAAACCGGTTGGATTCATCATTCCTACTCTAATAACCAATATTTTGTAATTGCTGTCCTTTTTATCCGGATAGACAAGTATGCTTAAAATATTGGCATGACGGTTGCGGATGATTGCCGAAATATCACAAAGGACACCTGTAATGTTCGGTACCCTTACTTCAATTTGTGAGCCTGGATGGTGGGCACCCGTCAATTCAACCATTGTCCTAAGTAAATCCGTTTCCGTGATAATTCCAACAAGCTGTTTGTCTTTTGTAATCGGCAGGCATGTAAGCCGGTGGTCGTAGAAAAGCCCGGCGACTTCCTCGATAAAATCGAGCGGGTGTCCGAAGATAACATCTTTTTTCATAATGGTTTCCAACGGTTTTTGCAAGTCTTCCAGGTGTTCTCCTGCATGGAAAATCGAAGGACCGGCCTCCCGTATTCTTGATGCGGTTACAAGGCCCACTAGATGGTTTTCTTCATTGACAATCGGAATATGGCGAATTTTTTTCTGTTCCATTAAACGCAGTCCTGCTTCAATCGTATCGGTAGGCAACAGCGTTGAAACATTCGTCCGCATAATTTCTTCCACGATCATCCGAATTCTCCTCCCTTTGTACGCTATCATCTAATACATAAATCGGTTCATAAAACGGAGTCTGTCAAATTGCTGAATGGAATCATTGCTGACCCTTTTTCCAATTCTAGCCATCAGGCAGTTTGCTGGATGTGAACAAATTTCCGGGTCGTCAGTGGCATACCAGACAAGTCCGCCAGCATTCATCATTTTTTCCATCACCTTGCGATATTCCCACACATTTAATCCGGTTCCTTTTAAATCCCAATGCCAATAATATTCTGTTGTAATAATGATATAGTCTTCCATCGCATCGTCCATCATGGAAACAATCAGAAGGTTTTTTCCGACCGAGCAGCCTCGGAATCGAGGGATCACTTCGATTGCCCCCAATTCAATTAAATCCTCCATTTTTCCTTCAGACCATCGCTCAAGCGGATCGGGATAAAGATAGGTAACATAACCAACGACTGTTTGCCGGTCACGGGCAATCAGAATTCTTCCTTCTTCAAGCTCAGCTATGCCAATTAGCGCTTTGTGCTGTTGGGCAGGAGGGCGAAATGCTGTCAAGTCTTCATGAAATTCGTAACTAGCCAATTCTGCGGGGGAAATCGGTCCCTCAATAATGAGGGTTCCATTTGGCGTTTTTAATTCTTTGGCATTGTATGTTTTTTTGTGCTTCATTTTGTCACCGCCTAAAAATCGCATAATTACTTCTATTATACATAAATTCTTCCTATTAAAAGCGTTTTCACATATTTTTTAGGGGGAATTGTAAAAGATTTATGACATTTCTGAAAGAAGGTTTTAATAAGAATTATTCAATAGACAATTTTAAAAATTGAGAATATATTCTATTTGTACTATAATAATATCAAACGCGAACAAAGGGGGAGTATGAATGAAAGTGGAGGCTTTACCGGTCTTGCAAGGGGAGCATAATTTAGGGAATTACGAAAAAACGTACGAACAATTTGATTGGAAAGATGCCGAAGAAGAATTTTCCTGGCATGAAACAGGTCTTGTCAATTTGGCGTATGAAGCGATTGACCGCCATGCCGAAAATTTCCGCAAAAATAAAGTCGCTTTATATTATCGAGACGGCTCACGCAACGAGAAATACACGTTCAAAGAAATGAAAGAGCTTTCAAACCAAGCGGGGAATGTGTTAAAAACATATGGAGATGTGGAAAAAGGGGACCGCGTCTTCATCTTTATGCCTCGGTCACCAGAGCTTTATTTCACGGTATTGGGCGCAATTAAGCTTGGAGCCATTGTCGGGCCTTTATTTGAAGCATTTATGGAAGGCGCGGTTAGAGACAGACTTCTAGACAGTGAGGCAAAGGTGCTTGTAACCACTTCGGAATTGCTTGAGCGTGTTCCTGTTGCCGAACTTCCTTCGTTAAAGACCATTTTTGTTGTGGGAAAAAATGTCCAAGAGAATGAGCAGACGATTGACTTTCTAAATAAATTTTTTGTGGCAAGCAAGGATCTGGAAATTGAATGGGTGGACCGCCATGATGGACTAATTTTACACTACACATCCGGTTCAACAGGAAAACCAAAAGGCGTTTTGCATGTACATAATGCGATGATTCAGCATTATCAAACAGCAAAATGGGTTCTTGATTTAAAAGAAGAAGATGTCTATTGGTGTACAGCTGATCCTGGATGGGTGACAGGAACATCATACGGAATTTTCGGCCCATGGTTAACGGGTACATCAAATGTGATTGTCGGTGGCCGCTTCAGTCCGGATATCTGGTATAAAATGATTGAAGATTTTGGTGTAACCGTATGGTATAGTGCGCCTACCGCCTTTCGGATGCTAATGGGAGCCGGCGATGAGGTTGTCAAAAAATATAATTTAAGCAGTCTGCGCCATATTTTAAGCGTAGGGGAGCCGCTGAATCCGGAAGTAGTCAAGTGGGGGATGAAAGTCTTTAACTTGAGAATTCACGATACATGGTGGATGACCGAAACAGGCGCCCAATTAATTTGCAATTACCCGTGCATGACAATTAAACCTGGATCCATGGGCAAGCCGCTTCCAGGCATTCAGGCAGCGATTGTCGATGATCAAGGAAATGAGCTGCCGCCCTATCGCATGGGCAACCTTGCCATTAAAAAAGGCTGGCCATCGATGATGTACACGATATGGAACAACAAAGAAAAATATGAATCTTACTTTATGCCTGGCGGCTGGTATGTATCCGGCGACTCTGCATACATGGATGAAGACGGCTATTTCTGGTTCCAGGGTCGGATTGACGATGTGATCATGACTTCCGGTGAGCGGGTAGGTCCGTTTGAAGTCGAAAGTAAGCTGGTCGAACATCCAGCAGTTGCAGAAGCCGGTGTAATCGGAAAACCAGATCCGGTTCGCGGGGAAATTATTAAAGCTTTTGTCTCCCTAAGGGATGGCTATGAGCCTTCTGATGAGCTGAAAGAAGACATCAGACAGTTTGTAAAAAAAGGTTTGGCTGCCCATGCGGCTCCGAGGGAAATTGACTTCCGCGATAAGCTTCCAAAAACACGAAGCGGGAAAATTATGAGACGGGTACTAAAAGCTTGGGAACTCGATTTGCCGACTGGCGATTTGTCGACAATGGAAGATTAAAACGGACCAAAACAAAAAGACCGGGTTGCCGGTCTTTTTGTTTTGGTCAAACTATGGAGCGATGCCGATTTGAACGACATTGGATGGAACGGATTCATTACCGGTAATATCAACCGCTGTCACATAGTAGGCTCCTTCAGCTACTGTGAAAGAAAGGGGAGTGCCATTTTTAATGCTGGCAACTTTTTCGGGGATTGCAGCCATTTTGTACACTCGGTACCCGATGATGTCGCTATCCGCAACTGGAGCCCAAGCAATCGTGGTACCGGTAGCAGTTAAGTTGACCGGATCAGGTGCTTTGCCATTTTCTTTCAGCTCCGCATCGGGGATAAGGACTTTATCCCACCCACCCGTTTTTGGAATCAGTTGACTGTAATCTTTGAAATCAGGCCCAACAAGCCTTTTGATAAAATCTGGATTGAGGATGACTCCCTGTTGGGCAAAATCATCTGGGGTAGAGCTGTTGGCTATATATTTTTTTCCGCCAATTTCTACATATTTTCCATTGATTAAACTGTCGTCCACTTTTGTTGGTGCAAATTTTGCATTGAAATAGTCACTTCTAACGAATCCTGCACTGGAGCAGGCTTCTGAAGGAAGCAGCCCGGATACAGCACAATAAGATTTCTAACGATCCCATCCGGCATTTTAGACTGCTGTTTCGGTGCGATCACTCCCGGCTTGGCGGCATATGCTGAGTTGATCAGCGCTGCCCATAAATTATTCGTTCGTTGGCTGTAAGTTAAATTGCCATGTGCTTGCAATGATTTTGGCGTATCATAGCCTGTCCAAATCCCAAATGTAATATTGGGGTTGGTAGCGACAAACCAGGAATCAATATAATCTGTCCCCGTACCTGTTTTCCCTGCCCAATCGGCTTGAAAGTTTACTTTTGAATTAATTCCGGCTGCAGTTCCTTTTTTGACAACATCCCGCATCATATCAAGGGTCAAAAATGCTGTTTGTGGGCTGAACACATCAACTGGTTTTCCCTTATGCTGGTAAACCACATTTCCCTGTTTATCAATAATCTTATCGATTAAATAGGCATCGATAAATTTTCCGCCGTTGGCAAACGTTGTAAAGGCGTTTGTGTTTTCTTCAACGGTCACCCCATTTTTAATGGAACCGATCGCAGCTGCAAGGTTGGTAAAATCATCTTTCGCAAGCGAGGTAAATCCCATTTTTTCCAAGTATTTTGCCGGTGATTGATCAATGATGTCTTTATACAACTTAACGGCCGGGACATTATACGATTTTGTCAACGCGTATCGTGCTGAGACCAACCCGCTGTAACGTTTATCATAGTTATGCGGCCAAGGACTATTTGGGTTTCCTGGGTTAAGTTTTAAAGCAACATCGGGGAGGACAGAACCCGGCGATGCTTTGCCCAGTTCAAATGCCGGTGCATAGACGAGCAGCGGCTTCATCGTTGACCCATTTTGCCGGATGGAGCTTGTTGCATGGTTCAATTGTTGCCGGTTATAATCTCTTCCCCCGACAAAACTGAGAATTTTTCCCGTTTTATTTTCAATCAACATTGCGCCCACTTCAACAGGCTGCATGATCGTTTTATTTTCGCCTGTTTCCGAGTCTTTCACTGTTTGCGGTTTATCAGGACCGTATGATTTGTACTGGTCTTTTGCTTGCTGCATTGCATCATAAATCGATTTATCGATTGTTGTATGAATTTCGTACCCTTTTTGCCGCAAATTCCGATTGGCTAAAGCAAGGTACTTGTTTTGGATATCTTTATCTTTATTTACTGTTTCTTCTGAAACACCGTCTTTCTGGGCCAGCACCGTAGCAAGAGCTTGAATGGCCCGTTTTTCAATTTCGAATGTCAACCATGGATATTTCTCCACCGGATTCTCTGCTGGTTTTGTGAAATCTTTTGTAATATCGTATGCAGCAGCTTCTGCGTATTGCTTTTTATCGATGTAACCGCTGTCGTACATTCTTTTCAATACGGTTTTCATTCTATCAATCCCGGGCTTGAGATTGTTCTTTATTTTTCCGTCCCGCGTAAATGGTGTGTAACCGAATGGGCTTTGCGGCAGTCCGGCAATAAAAGCAGCCTCCGGCAAAGTGATCTCCTTCGCGTTTTTGCCAAAAATCCCCTTTGCTGCTGCCTGTACGCCAGCAATATTTCGGCCAGAAGCATTTCTTCCAAAAGTTGAAACATTTAAATATGCTTCAAGAATTTGCTTTTTGCTAAAAAATTTCTCAAGCCGAAGGGCAAGCAGAATTTCATTTGCTTTCCGCTGAAAGGACACTTCATTTGATAAAATTTGATTTTTAATTAATTGCTGTGTTAATGTACTGCCGCCTGTTTGAACAGAAGAATTGGTTATCTCTTGTACAACCGCTCTGAAAATTGACTTTGGAACGACTCCGTTGTGCTGATAAAAATATTCATCCTCTGTGGCGACAATGGCATGAATCAAATCATCGGATACTTGATCAAGCTTTACTTCTTCACGTTCAAGGTCAGATCGGAGCTTTCCTAAATACATGTTATCGGCAAAATATAAATCAGATGTTTCGGTATAATTATAAATATCTTTTTTCATGCTTTCATAAGAGTGGATCGGTTCATTCTGAACGAGGGAAGCAAAATACCCTGCACCAACGCCTGTGGCAAAAGAACCGCCAAGAATTAGGACAATAAGAAAAAGTAGAATAAGATTCCAAACGACCTGATACGTTATCCGAGCATTTTTCTGTATTTTTTGGCTGTTCAGCCGGCTTATAGCCGCCATTGCTTTTTTTACCCATAAATGTATCGTCTCGATTAAGCAGCACCCCCTAAAATCATCATTATTATAGCATACCCGAAACAGAAAATTTGACATCTTTCTGCATTATTCTGAAACTTTCATGTCTTATTTGACAGGGGGATTACAAATATGATAAAAAATATGCTATAGTTAATTTAATATCATGCTGTGAAGGGAATCAACGGTAGTTCTTCTGTCCCTGTTTTTAGAGAACCGGCGGCTGGTGAAAGCTGGTACAAATAGAAGAACGAATTACATCCTGGAGCTTTTGCCGTGAATGTAAGAGTAGCGGTGAACGGTTATAACCGTTATTTTTCAAGGTGGAGGATTTTCCTCAAGCCGGGTGGTACCGCGCGTTTTTAGCGTCCCTGCAAAATGTTGCAGGGACGTTTTATTTTTGATTGGAGGTTGACAGACGTGGAGTTATTGCAGGATTTAGCATGGAGAGGGATTATTTATCAGCAAACCGATGAGGAGAGTTTGAAGGATCTCCTGAAAAAGGAAAAAATTTCGCTGTATTGTGGGGTTGATCCAACGGCCGACAGTTTGCATATCGGGCATTTAGTTGCCTTTTTCACACTCCGTAGGTTTCAAATGTATGGCCACCGTCCGATTGTACTTGTCGGCGGGGCAACCGGGCTGATTGGGGATCCGAGTGGAAAAAGCGAAGAACGAAAGCTGTTAACACTGGAAACGGTTCAGCAAAATGTTGAGGGAATTAAAAAACAGCTTGCTGCCATTTTTGAGTTTGAAGGCGAGAATGGCGCAATTCTGGTGAATAATTACGATTGGGCCGGTTCCATGGATATCGTTACGTTTTTACGCGATATTGGCAAGCATATTGGGGTCAATTATATGCTGGCGAAAGACACAATTGCATCGCGTTTGGAAACAGGGATTTCATTTACGGAATTTACCTACACCATTTTGCAGGCAATGGATTTTCTGCATTTGTATGAGGATCATGATTGTAAACTCCAGATTGGCGGGAGTGATCAATGGGGCAATATCACATCCGGACTGGAACTGATCAGAAAAATGCATCCGGAAGGTTCGAAAGCGTATGGGTTAACCATTCCGCTTGTCACAAAAGCAGATGGAACGAAATTTGGCAAAACAGAGGGCGGAGCTGTATGGCTTGATCCGGAAAAAACGACTCCTTACGAGTTTTATCAGTTCTGGATCAACACCGCTGATGCTGATGTGGTGAAATATTTGAAGCTGTTTACGTTCCTTTCCCATGAAGAGATTGAACAACTGGAAAAGAGTGTCCAAGAAGAGCCGCATCTTCGCAAAGCGCAAAAGACGCTGGCAGAAGAAATGACCCGGCAAATTCATGGCGAGGCAGCACTTCACCAAGCAATGAAAATTTCAGCCGCCCTGTTCAGTGGTGATGTAAAAGAGCTATCCGCTGCTGAGATTAAACAAGGTTTCAAGGATGTGCCTTCATTTGAAGTAAAGACTGGTATGGATGTAAATCTTGTTGAGGTGCTGGTAGCTGCCAAAATTTCTCCATCGAAGCGCCAGGCTCGTGAAGATGTTAGCAATGGAGCAGTGTCTGTAAATGGGGAACGGGTAACGGATCCGACCTATACTTTGGGTGAAAGCGACCGAATTGAAGGACAATTTACAATCATTCGCCGGGGGAAAAAGAAGTATTTTCTAATTAAATATTAGAAAGGAATACGTTTTTGTAAAAAAGAAAAGGCCAAATTCATCACGAAATGGCCTTTTCTAATGGCTAAAATGAAATTGTTCGTTGCAATGGCTCTTTAACGGCCTTGCTCAACTAAACTGCTAACCGGTACGTTTTGTTCTTTGTCTGGATGATCGAGGGGATAAACCCTTGCTGTATGATCTTCGTTCACATGCTGAATGTAAACCGGTTTTCCTTCATACGTTACTTTTATCATATTTGGGGAGTCGAAAATCTGTTTTGCCCGATTTTTGTCCATATTTCTTTCCTCCTTTTTATTGTCCATCAGTAGTATGGCTCCAAAATGTTTCTCTATTCTGGATTTAATTTTTTTTGCAGATTATTCGCTGTTGGGTACAATTCAAGTACGAAATCCTTTTATTTTTTTGAAAAGTATGGTATTTTAATAAAGAACAAAATTACTATTCTATCTTTCTACTAGGGGAGTCCGTAATGCTCGGACTGAGAAAAGAAGGCACTAAATTCTTTGACCCTTTGAACCTGATCTGGATGATGCCAGCGTAGGGAAGTAGTGACTAAAGCAATGGCTGTTGCCTTTTACAGCAAGCTGCTACTTTTTTGATGATGACTCAGGTTCTGTGCAAACAGAACCTTTTTTGTTTTCATTCAATTCTTTCGTTTATCGCGGAATGAACGATGCTGTATCTTCCAGATCAAATCAATATTTTAAGGAGGAAGTTACATGCAAAAGGAAAAAGCAATGAACATCGAATTGAAGTCGCAATTTACTGGGAGTAAGAAGGTGTATATCCAAGGTTCGAGAGAAGATATTCAAGTGCCAATGAGAGAAATTTCCGTTAGCCGAACCCGCACTTCTTTTGGTGAAGAAGAAAATGCTCCAGTACGTGTGTATGATACAAGCGGGCCTTACACAGATGAGCAGTTTACCATTGATATTCGCCAAGGACTGCCGGCATTAAGGGGAAAATGGATCTTAGAGCGCGGTGATGTTGAAGCCTACCATGGACGGGAAATCAAAGCGAGTGACAATGGATATCGTGAAGGTGAGAATAAAGCAAATCTCGAACAATTTCCAACGATCAATAAAACACCTTTACGGGCAAAGCCTGGCCGCAATGTTACGCAAATGCATTATGCAAAACAAGGAATAGTTACACCAGAGATGGAGTTTATCGCCATTCGGGAAAATTTGGATCCGGAATTTGTCCGCAAGGAGGTTGCCAGAGGCAGGGCGATTATTCCGGCAAATATTAACCATCCGGAAAGCGAACCAATGATTATAGGGAAAAATTTCCATGTGAAAATCAATGCCAACATCGGAAACTCCGCTGTCAGTTCTTCTATTGATGAAGAAATCGAGAAAATGACTTGGGCAACCCGCTGGGGCGCTGATACCATTATGGATTTATCGACAGGAAAGAATATCCACACAACAAGAGAATGGATTATTCGCAATTCCCCGGTGCCGGTCGGAACGGTGCCGATTTATCAGGCGCTTGAAAAAGTCAATGGAATTGCAGAAGATTTAACATGGGAAGTTTATCGCGATACGCTAATCGAACAAGCGGAACAAGGAGTAGATTATTTTACGATCCATGCCGGTGTTTTACTAAGGTACATTCCATTAACAGCTGCAAGGACAACGGGAATTGTTTCGCGCGGTGGTTCCATCATGGCTCAATGGTGCCTGGCCCATCATAAAGAAAATTTCCTCTATACTCACTTCGAAGAAATCTGTGAAATTTTAAAGCAATACGATATTTCAGTTTCCCTCGGTGATGGTCTGCGCCCGGGCAGTATTGCAGATGCTAATGATGAGGCGCAGTTTGCCGAACTTGAAACATTGGGAGAATTAACAAAAATCGCCTGGAAACAGGATGTTCAAGTGATGATTGAAGGTCCTGGTCATGTGCCAATGCACATGATTAAAGAAAATGTTGATAAGCAAATGGAAATTTGCGATGAAGCACCGTTTTATACATTAGGGCCCTTAACAACCGATATCGCACCAGGCTATGACCACATTACATCAGCGATTGGTGCGGCGATGATCGGCTGGTTCGGAACAGCAATGCTTTGTTATGTAACCCCGAAAGAGCATCTTGGCTTGCCGAATAAAGAAGATGTTCGTGAAGGGGTCATCACCTATAAAATTGCTGCCCATGCTGCAGATTTGGCGAAAGGTCATCCAGGTGCCCAAATCAGGGACAATGCTTTGTCAAAAGCACGATTTGAATTTAGATGGAATGATCAATTTAATCTTTCGCTTGACCCTGAACGGGCAAGAGAATTTCATGATGAAACCTTGCCGGCTGAAGGTGCCAAAACAGCACATTTTTGCTCCATGTGCGGTCCGAAATTTTGTTCCATGCGAATTTCCCACGATATTCGCGGGATGGCTGTTGAGAACCCGGTAAATGAAGCAACCATTCAAGAAGGAATGAAACAAAAAGCAGAGGAGTTTGTTAACGATGGATCAAGAATCTATCGCTAAAATGCAATCCAATGAAATCGAAAGACTAAAAGAGGAAATCCTTGCAATAAAGAAAAAGCTCCAACAATTGCAAGGGGAGCTCGAAACGATCCAGTCTAACTGCAAGCATGTTTTTGTCGAAACATCGGTTATGCGTGTGTGCCAAAAATGCGGTTTATCCGAAAGTACCTACTATTAATCCCAAAAAAAAAAACCCCGTACCATTTGCGGTGCGGGGTTTTGGTTGGTTCTTAACGAGAGTAGAACTCAATAGTCCTACAAACCCTAGTGTTTTCAAGGCTTGAGGCGGTTATATTGAAAACCTCCCCCAAAACCTCCCCCAATATTAGAAATGTAATGCTTGGCTGAATGCAATAACTGATTCTTCTTCCATCTCTTTAAAGATGTGACCGTAAGTATCCCAAATCATTTGGGGTGTATTACCTAACCGATCAGCAATAACATTAACAGGTTGTTTCTGGCTAATCAAAATAGTTGCATGGGTATGACGTAATCCATGTGGAGTAATTCGTTTTAACTTCGTTTTTTTGATGATTCGGTCAAAACTATATTTTAATGTGTTTTCTCCGGTTGGAGTACCAGATTGATATGAGATAAAAACAAAGTCATCGTCTGAAATGTGTTTACCGAATGATAGCTTTGTCATCTTGCACCAAGTACGGTACAGTTTTAATTGGCTTACTAAAATATTATCAACTCTGATAGTCCGGTAACTATTTTTCGTTTTAGGAGTACGGGCCCCTTTTTTATCTCTAGTACGTTCAACGGTAATTTTATTATTTTCTAAGTCTATATTATTCCACTTTAACCCTAAAGCTTCACCTTTCCTCACACCTGTATATGCTAAAAGTAAGATGAGTGTGTAATTAGTAATATTCTCTAATTCCTTAGCAGCTTTAAGAAATTCATTCAATTCCTTAGCTGTGAGAAAGTTATCGTTTACCTCTTCAACTGGAATGGTTATTTTCTTGAAACGATTGCGTGGAATAATTTCATCATCCACTGCTGCGTTAATCGCAACCTTAAAGAGCCGATGAAATAATTGTACTGTACTAGGTTCATAATAATCCAAAAGTTTATTAATATATACTCGTTTATAGGTGGTCTTGTCTAATTCGGCTAACTTATATTTTCCAAGCATCGGCTTCATTTGATATTTAATAGCATTTTCTCGTTGCAATTGTGTTGTAATTTCCCAGTCATTTTTATGAGTTTCAAACCAAATATCCAGCCACTCTGAGACTGTTAAATTCGAATTCTCCACTTGCTTTACTTCACCATTGAGAATACTAGCCTTTACTTCAAGTAAGGCACGGTATGCAACTTTTTCGGACTTTAATCCCTGTTGAGACTTTTCTCTCCTTTTTCCGAGAGCATCATAATATCGATAACGGTATCCCCATAATTTTTCATTTTTAACATTAAAGTAATAGTATAAATCATTATCTTTTTTGGACTTGTATTTTTTCATGAATATCTTCCCTTTCAAACGTGGACAGACGCTTATGGGGGATTGATATTAAACGGCATCACCTCCTAAAATTTAATAATGTCATTCAAAACCATTTTCATTAACTTTTAGATTAATGGCTTTAATAGCATTTTCAATTATATTTATTATGTTTTCTGCGGTCTTTTTTTCTGTTTTAGCTAAAGGGTTAGCAGGTTGCTTCCTTAGTTTAATAATGTTCACTAAATCCGTATAAAATGATTCAGCAGTAATATCATAACCTAAATGTATTTTTAGATCAGACTCAAGCTTTTCTCTTAATGAAAGACCTTCAATGTATTCTGTAGCCCATTCAGGTTCAGCACCGTTTCTTATTATAGAGTTTGCTATTATTTGGTCTAATCTTAATTCAAGGGCATGAAAGGCTTCTGTATATACATTAAAGAATGTAACATCATCTAGTAGTTGGTCAGGAGTTTTATTTATAGTTTTCTTAGCATGATCTAGATAAGCCTCATATAGATTAATTTGAATAACTTTTCCCTTTTCTAATGGTGGTTCTTCTTTATATATTTCCTCATATTCCTCTTTTGATATAGGGTTTTGATTCTCTTTTTCTATGCCTTCAATAAAAGCTCCAAATAAATCGTAAAACTGCTTAAACTCTTCGGAATACATAATCTCTTTGGTAAGATTACTACCTTTATATTTACCCTCTAAAAATCCGGGGAATTTTTCTTCTACTTTTAATAGAGAAAACATTAATGGATTTTCTACTAAAGTAAAGAACCTTTTAACATCTTCTGGCGCCTTTTCAACAAATGAGGCCCACTGTAACTTTTTGGCATCTCCATCTGTGATTTCTGCAAGTGCCTGATTCAATTTATCACTTGCTGGAGGGGTTTTTCCATTTTGAAGTTTACTTAAATAAGGTTTTGTTGCTGCTATTCCTTGTTGTCTAAGTTTTAATGATATTTCATCTAAAGTTAATCTTGATTTTTTAATATAACATCTTAATAAATCTGCATAATTCATATCCCCACCTCTTTGATAATTATTATCTAATATTGATATAAAAATAGCAACTTTAAATGTTTGAAAAATTTCCGAGGGTTATTTTTTGCCTGATAAAACAAAGTGTTGTTATTATAAGTTTAACAAAAGTTTGATTTGTTTGTTTAATAATTAACGAATGCATTAAAAATCAATCAGAATGTTAAACAAACTATATTAACTTACGAATATGAAACAAATTAAGTCCATTTAAAGTTTTACGAGAAAATGGAGAAATAATTTGTTTTAACAAAAAAACAAAAAGCGGAGGAAGATTACATGCAAATGGCACAGATAAAAGTTGATGTTAATCAAGATGAGGTTAGAAATTATATTAATCAAAAACTAGAAGAGTCTATAGAAGAAGCGTTATTTATTTGGGATGTTGATCAAATGTCTAAACGAACATGTATGAGTAGATCAACCTTAGAAGTTGAGTTTTTACGTGATCCACGAATGAAATTATTGGAAAGAAGAAAAGAAAAAGGTAAGAGGTACTGGTTTTATGAAGAATCGAAACGTGTGATAAGAGAAATTATGAACGAATGGTAAAAAGAAGTATAGACAACTAGTTATAGAGGTAAATAGATAAATAAAAAAATAGTAGTGGACAGACGCTTAATCTATTTGCTAGTTTCAACCATTTATACTGAAAAATAAACTAAGTTTTTAACCGAATTTAATTAATTGTAATCAAGCAGAACAACAGATTATTACAAAGGTCGAATTCAATGCTCCAACATTGATTTTTAAAAATTAATACACTACCAATATATCAAAAGACCATAATTTTGATCTAGAAAATTTAAGTAGATTTTAACAATTAATACTGTACGAAATGATGGTGATATTATGAATGAAAGCCAAAGCATAAAACTAGCAAGTGATTTTTTTAATGCTTTATATGGCAAAATTAATAATGGTTTTCTTTCTTTGTGGACTTCTGAAAATAAAGAAACTAAATGGTATGAAGTTAAGGAAATAGAAACAGCTGCTTTTGATTCAACGATGTTAGCTAAGGAATATAACGTATATATTGGTGTGGGTTTACGAAAAGAACGACTTGGTAAGTATGAGAGAGGTAGAAACACGGATATTTTATATTTACCCGGTGTGTGGGTGGAAATTGATATAAAGGGTGGAAAACATGCAGCTAAGAACCTTCCAAATGAACAAGAAGCAAAAGTTATATTAGATACATTTCCTTTAGAGCCGTCTATTATGATTAATAGTGGTGGTGGATGGCATTGTTATTGGTTGTTTGATGAAGCAGTACGTATATTAACGGAAAATGATCGTGAAAGTGCTGATAGAATGCTGAAGAGATTTCAATCAGTATTCATTCGATTAGCAAAAGAAAAAGGACTTCACATTGATAATACAAGTGACTTAGCAAGGGTTTTGAGGGTTCCGGGTACATATAATCGTAAGGAACAACCGAAGTTAGTAAGCACCTTGAAAATGTCTGATCACCGCTATTCATTAATGGAATTGCGCAATGCAATCGAAGAATTGGAAATAAAAAACCCTTCAAATAACAATCATGGGATAAAAGATAGAAAGCCTCAACTGCCAGATGCAAAAGTTAAACCCATTATAGAAGGTTGTAATTTCATTCAATCTTACTTAGATAACAAAGAGAGTGCTACATATTCCGAATGGATGGCTGCACTTTCAATCGGCGCTTATTGTGAAAGTTATGAAAAGATTTGTCATGAATGGAGTGTGGGACATCCAAGTTACACAGAAAGTGAAACGAATCGAAAAATAACAGAAATTCGCTCAAAAATGAAACCAAGAACCTGCAGTTCAATTAACGAAGAGTTTGGTGTATGTAACGGTTGTAAATATTCTAATATCATTAACAGTCCTATCGCAATCGGAATGAAAAATAATATCGCTGATGCACATTCTTCCAATACAATGGTCCCATTACCTTATTTCATAGCTGGTAACAAGCTATTTAAGACTGTGACCAGAAAAGTAAAAGGGGTGGAAGTTGAAGAAGAGGTAATAGTTTCACGTATGGCTCCAAAGATAATAAAAGAGTTTTCAAATATCGAAAGAAACAGCGTTCATTATGAGATAACGTGGATGAATCGGGGGCAAGAAAAACATGAAATTGTACCGGCCAGTACTCTATCCACTAGAAAAGAACTACTAACATTAGCAGATAAAGGTTTTTCTGTAAACGATATAAATTACAAAGATTTGATTAACTATTTTGATAAGTATTTATCATTCAATGGGTTGGAACATTGCCATATGGTTGAGAGGTTAGGCCGTATTAAGAATAACTTTATTCATCCATTAGAGTCTTGTGGTGTGGAGATTGTACCTAACGACATTGGAGAACGCCAGTTACTTGAAGGGTTCGAAATAAAAGGGACTCCAGAAACTTGGAAAAATGAAGTATTGGATCGAATTAAGGCGTACCCCAAAGTGCTATTTATTGTTTTGGCTTCTTTTGCATCAGTTATTTTACACGATTTAGAAGTAAGTCCTTTTATTATAGACCTATCCGGGCCAACTTCACAGGGGAAGTCAACATCCTTACAGGTTGCTAGAAGTGTTTGGGGCAGTGAGAGCTTAATAAACGAATGGAATGCAACCAGAGTTTCCATAGAGCGTAAGGCTGGGTTCTTAAATAGTTTTCCTTTATTTATGGACGATACTCGAAAGGCTGATGAACGAATATTACAATCAGTTATTTATATGTTTAGCGGTGGTCGCTCTAAAGGTAGAGGAAGTCTAAAGGGATCACAAAGAGAAGCGACTTGGAACAATATTTTGATAAGTACTGGTGAAGTTTCCTTAGCGGATTACGCTGCAAAGGCGGGGGGTGCGGCGGCAAGGATTATCTCAATTGTAGATCAACCGTTTGTTAAAGTCGATCATCAATTTTTTTCGGATATATATAAGGCAATGAACGAAAATCATGGGGCTATTGGTGTTGAATTTATAAAATATTGGCGGGAGAAAAGGAACATTTTCATTCGCGAGTTTTATAAATTCAAAGAATTATATATGAAAAAATCGAAGGATAACGAAGTTTTAACAAGGTTAAGTCTATACTATGCATCTGTTCATTTTACAGGTTCAGTTTTAAATAAAGGTTTTAATTTTGATATAGATTTAAATACACTAGTCTGCCTTTTTGATGAAATAGCAAAGGAAAATCATGCACTGGATAAGCCTAAAGAGATACTTGAACAAATGTTATATGAGTTAGATAGTACAAGAAATGATATCTATTATGATAATCTACCTAATGATATAAAGGCCGTTTATCATCACAACACGATTTGCTTGATGCCAAGTTTCTTAAAGAAATTTCTTAGCATGAAGAAAAAATGATTAGGCGTGAGTGGGCAAAGAGAGGGTATACCCAACAGTTTACACGAAATGAAAAAGTTGTTGATTATAAACAAATCAAGCATGGTAATAATAAATTCACTGCAGTTGTTTTGAATCCGTCTTGTATTAAGGAGTTAGGGTTTGATTTTACAATTGAAAATCCTTGCAGTACCCAAAGTACGCAAATGATTCAACAAAGTTAGATTCTGTGTACTGCAATAGATGTTGATAAATAAAGTATTTAAACATATTGGTACTCAAAGTACTCAAAGTACTCTAAATAATAATGTACATGTAATTCTCCGGAAAATGTTCTAATAAAATAATATTTTTTTATTTAGTAGAGTGATAATTAAATTAGAGTACTCTGGGTACTTTCTGTACTTTGACGAAGAAAGACTGTAACAAAAGGGTTTCATAATACTAAAATAATAAATGACTGTGTACTTTTGTGTACTCAATAGTGAATTTTAATTATTCCCAGAGAAAGTGTAATGGTAGTTTGTGGATAATTAATAGAATTGTAGCAAAGTCATTTTTATATAGAAGAAATGAATTGATATTTTTGTTGTCGGTAGTAGTTATCTTATTTTTGAATAAAGGAAGGGGAATAATATGTATTTTGCTAACGATGAACATTTAGAAAATTATAAATGGCTGATGCAATTATATGCTTTAAGCCACGGTAAAGATTTAGAGTATGAAGCAAATATTTATATCGCTTCATACCCCGAAGTATTTAAATGTTTTTGTAAGGATAATATTGATCTAAGCTGTGGTCCCCTTGCTGATATTTTTGACGATGAACGTGGTCATAATGCTGCTGCGTTGACAGGTTCAACCATAAGAATGGTTGATTTAGGAATGTCTCTTTATAATGATTATAAGGTTTCGGTAGCGGAAATCATTTGTGCTGTGAACGATGAAAAGTTAGTAGATGTATGTATTGAGGCTATACGTATTAGAGCAGGAAAGTATCGATAATGACTTTATAACAAGGAATATTAATAAAGCTTTTTATATAAAAAGTAAGCGAGATTTAGAGACACGTTTTGAAAACTTTATGATTAAGGAGTTGTTTTAAAATGATTGTTATTGTTGATAAAATTGGAACTGGTTCTGAATGTGATCCAATCAGACCAGACACAACTGCTTCTGATTGGCAAGTTGTTGAAGAGCTTGAGACAAAATTTGTTATTGAAATATTAGATGATAACGTCTGACTAACGGATTTCATTATAAGAGGGGGTTAATTATGCCTTGTGTAAGCTTAGCTCATTACAGAATCACAATTACTCCCCCAGACCATTTACTCATTAGAAGGATAAAAAAGGATCGGTTGTTTATTTTTACGAATAACCGATCCTTTTATTTAAATCTATTGTAGATACTTTTTTATTTCCTCAGATTTAGGCACTTTTCCTGAAACTATTAACTGTTCGTCAACAACGAGTGCAGGTGTACTCATAACCCCATATTTTGCAATTTCCTTAAAATCTGTTACTTTTTCAATAGCAGCATCTATACCAAGTTCTTCAATTGCTACTTCTACATTGTTTGCTAATCTTTTACAATTTGCACAACCGGGTCCTAATACTTTAATAATCAATTTAAGCATCTCCTTAACAATATAATATGGTGAAAAATATGGTAATCCCTATGAAAATAGGAAATCCAGCGAATTAAATGTGTAACCAATAATAATAATTCCTAAAGCACATATAGCGATAAAAGTAGCTAATAATTTTGGCTTCACTACTTTACTTAACATAATTAGAGAAGGCAGGGATAAAGCTGTAACGGCCATCATAAAAGAAAGGATGGTTCCTATTTCTACACCTTTTCCAAATAAAGCTTCTGCAATTGGTAAAGTTCCAAAAATATCAGCATAAATAGGTATGCCAACAAGGGTTGCAATTAAAACAGCAAATGGGTTGTTCTCTCCGATAACTGTTTCAATAACCGATTGTGGAATCCAATTATGAATCAATGCACCAATTCCAACACCAATAAGAATGGCGTACCAAACCTTTTTATAGATGGACTTTACCTGTTCAACAGAATAGTTGATTCTGTCCTTATAAGTTAACTCTTCTATTTGTCCATCTATGTTGCTGTGTCCTGATGTTACAAAGGATTCTACCTGATTTCCTAAATTCAATTTATCAATAAGTGTACCGCCAATTACGGCAAGGATTAAACCAACAATTACGTAAATGGCAGCGATTTTCACTCCGAAGAATGACGTTAATAAAAGAAAAGAAGCAAGGTCTACCATCGGTGAAGAAATTAAAAAAGAAAAAGTGACACCTAATGGTAATCCTGCAGATGTAAAACCGATAAAGATGGGTATACTGGAACAACTACAGAAGGGAGTAATCGTTCCAAGTAATGCACCGAGAATATTTCCTTTTATCCCTTTGATCCCGCCCAAAAGTTTTTTTGTCCTTTCAGGTGGAAAATAACTTTGGATATAGGATATGAAAAAGATTAAAACAGTCATTAAAATAAAAATTTTAATGGTGTCATAGATAAAAAAATGTATACTTCCTCCGAGTCTTTCTTCAATAGGAAGTTGAAAAACTCTTTGCACAAGCAATTTGACTAGATCAGAAAGCCATTCCATTTTGAGAAGCTGGTCATTCAGCCACGAAAATATCTCCATAATATTTTCCTTCTTTCTATTGTTCTTACCTTAAATAAGGAAGAACCTTTTCTCTTTGCAGACGATAGACGGTGAAACGTCCTTCTTTCCGAGACCTAATCACATTTCCTCTTTCTAGGAGTTTCAAATGATGTGAAACAGTAGAGGTTGGAATATCCAAACCAGATACTATTTCACACATACATAAGTCATCAATCGCTAACATCCCAATAATTCTTAATCGCGTCTCATCCCCCAACGCTTTGAAAAACTCTGCTTTTTCCATTCGTTTATCATTTTCTTTTAAAAATGGTAGTTCTTCTTCAGATTGATTTACAATGTTTTTTGTTTCTTGATTATCTTTTACAGTTGTTTTTGTTGAAAGTGGTATTTCCATATGCATATGTTTCAACCTCCTACTATAAGTATAAAACTAGTTTTATAGTTTTGTTGTTTTTTATTATTAACTTTTTGTGAACAATAATTAGGTTTATTGAAAAATAGCAGTTGGAAGTGGTCGATACTATAGTAAATAGAACTTCCCTTGACCCTGTACTATGGTACAGGGTTTATAATTTATTTGAGGTGAATGAAATGAATTATCGTATTAGTGGACTAGCAGAAAAGTGTGGTGTTAACAAAGAGACTATAAGATATTACGAAAGATTAGGTCTCCTTCCAGAGCCTTATCGGACAAAAGCTGGATATAGGATGTATCTCCACAAAGCTGTTGATCGCCTACAATTTATTAAACGAATGCAAGATTTGGGTTTTTCCTTAGCCGAGATCGATAAACTACTTGGAGTTGTTGATAAAGACGAGAACGATGTGCCGTGACATGTATGATTTTGTTGTTCATAAAATTGATGAAGTTCAAAAGAAAATTAAGGATTTAAAAAGAATCGAACACATGCTAATTAATTTAAAAGATTGTTGTCCTGATGAAAAATCTCTACATGAATGTCCTATTATTGAAACTTTGATGAATTAGAAAAGATAGCACAAAATATGTATCATAATAAGGTGGGAGAATGATGTCAGATTGTTGTAATAACACTAAAGAAATTAAAAATGAAAATGTTGTAAAGTGTCCATCTTGTAAAAATAGATCTAAAAATGTAAAGTTGATAACATTAAAATCAATGCTTAAACCATCTGCATTAGAAACATTAAATGCTAAAGAAAATCACTATTTTTGTTCAACCAAAGATTGTGATGTAGTCTATTTTGATACGAATAATAAAGAGTACCTTTTATCTGACATAAAGGTGGTCGTTCATCAAAAAGATGCCTCAGTAACTACACCAATTTGTTATTGTTTTGATTGGACAAAAGAGAAAATAAAGGAATACGTAGAAAAAGGCCTTACTCCTAAACCAGTAGAACATATTCGAGAGAACATAAAGGAAAACCGATGTGGTTGTGATGTGAATAATCCTCAAGGTAGTTGTTGTTTGGGAAATGTTACAACCTATATCAAAAACATATCTTAATAAAAAGAGCTAGATATAAATTTTCACTGCTTTCGTTTTCAACAAATAAAACAAGATGCAGTAATAAAACATAAAGCACACATCTATTTAAAATGATATGTGCTTTTATGATTATGATGTTTGTTTATCTTTGGAAATAAATAGTAAAAGCTGAGTAACAATAGCAAGAATAGGCAACTCTAACAGAGGACCAATAACGAGTGTTAAAGCAATTAAAGGTTAT
>NZ_JBNWEO010000010.1:0-4835 GCF_050496765.1 Neobacillus sp. SM06 | reverse complement strand
GTTTCGTTCTTTTCTTCATTGAATTGGTTTGCTATATAGTTTCTTATTATTTCTTCCGTCACTGTTCCAACTGTGGCACAGAAATAGCCTCTCGCCCACAAATGTTGCCCCCAATATCTTTTTTTCAATTCTGCAAATTCGTCCTGCAAAAGTCTTGATGATCGTCCTTTTAAGTACTGCAGAATTTTACTAGGTGCAAGACTTGGAGGACATGACAATAATAAATGAATATGGTCTTTCCCTACGCTTCCCTGCAAGATCGTAATGCCTCTTGCTTCACACCCTTGCCTTATTAGTTCCCTCGTTCTTATTGCAATGGGTCCATATAAGACTTTATATCGATATTTTGTTACCCATATGACATGATACTTGATGTCGTAAACAGCATGACTACTTTTTTTATATCCATCCATACTCTCACCTCATTTTCAAGTATGGACATGGAATGGGAAGGCTAAAAGCGTATACCGTCTAAAGACGGTGGAGTTGGACCACGCATTTGTAAATTAAAAAAAAAAAAAGAAAACCCTCCTTAGGGACCAACCCAAGGTGGTGATCACTGTTTAACAGTGGGCAAGGGAATTCTCCCTTTACATTTCTAGTAGTCAATGGTGTCGACCAAAACAATTGCTAAAATTGTCGCTGCAAGGGGGGATATTGAAAACAATGGTTTCCATGATTTAAAGACCTATTGGCATTTAAACCATCCATTCGTCCATCACACTACCGCTATTGAAGCTTGGGTTAGTATTCTCATATTACTCAAGTTTCGGAGTAAAAAAACATACTCAAACCCTTGATATATGTAAACGTCAAATAGTCCCCACCTTTTTGAAGGCCGGGACTTGAAGTATTATTTAGTTAACTTATTAAAAGCAATGCATGTAACAGGAAGTGTTGTTGACCAAGGAAGCATTTGCTCCAATGCATTTTCGTCTGACAAATCCATATTGGGAAGCTGCTCAAAAAGATAGCGAAGGTAGTAATATGGATTTAATTTATTCGCTTTGGCTGTCTCCACAATGCTGTAGATAATGGCACTTGCTCGTGCACCTTGCGGTGTATTTGCGAAAAGCCAATTTTTCCTTCCAATGACAACCGGTTTGATCGAGCGTTCGCTGCGATTATTATCAATCTCCAATCGCCCATCCTCTAAAAAGGCCACTAATTTGTCCCATTGGTTCAGACAGTATGCGATGGCTTTTCCTAGTGCACTCTTTGGCAGCACTTTTTGTTCTTGATTTTTAAGCCGACAAAAAAGCGTCTAGTATTGGTTTGCTTTGCTTTAGACGTTCTTCATACCGATCCTTGGGATCTAAATTTTTTAATTTGCGTTCAACCGCAAAAAGCTGATTACAGAAATTTAGGCCTTCTGTTGTCGTCACTGGTTTCGCGCTATTGGCGGGCATGGATCTTAGTGCATCAGTAAATTCTCTGCGTGCATGAGCCCAACAACCTACTAAGGTTACATTTGGCACTTTATGGTATCCTGCATATCCATCCACCTGCAAATAGCCTTTAAAACCGTCTAGGAAATTCTTTGGGTTTTCTCCAGCTCTGGTTTCCTGGTAATCATAAAGTATGATAGGTGGCCCTTCTATTCCAGTGCGATACAGCCATAAATAGGATTTAGAAGTGGCCGGTCTTCCAGGTTCCTGAAGAACCTGAAGGGTGGTTTCATCGGCATGCACAATATCAAGCTTCAGAAGAAGATCATGCATCCGATTATACAGAACACTCAACCACCGTTCCGCTCCAATAATCATCCAATTGGCAAATGTTTGGCGAGAAAGATTGATGCCCATTCTATGAAATTGTTTCTCTTGGCGGTATAAAGGCAGGCCCTCTACATATTTTTGAGTCATAATGTGTGACAAAACAGAAGGGGATGCCAGGCTGCCTGAGATGACTGGTTTCGGCCTAGGCGCTGTTTTGATAGGTGTTTCTATCTCATTATGCTCACAATGGCGACAAGAGTAGACGTATTGAACATGTTTGACTACTTTTAATTCCGCAGGAATATAGACAAGTTCTTGGCGTACTTCCGTACTCATTTCATGCAGAGCTCCACCGCAACACGAACAGACCTGCTCCTCAGCTGGTAAACGGTATTCGATCGTTTCCACAGGCAGGTTTTCAAGCATCGCTTCGCGGTGACCGCGTTTTTTACGCCGGCGCTGATAGGTAATGGATTCCAAAGTAGGTTCCGGCAAATCAAAGCTTGATTCGTTTTCTACTTCGTTGAATAGTTCCAATTGACCGGGAAGGGTTTTTTCGCTTGAAACGCCGAATCGCTTATGTTGCAGAAGGCGAAACTGTTCTTCGTACCATTTTAATTTGGTCTCCAACTCATTTTGCTTTTTTAGCTTCGCCTCTAATTCTGCATTTTGCTTTTCCAGCATTTCCAAGCGTTTGAGGAGATCTTCAATTGTAGGGGTTGAGATAGGTAAATTCGCTGTTTTTTTCATAACCTCATTATACAACAAAACAGCCGAATTCCCTGAATTTTTATTATTTAAATAACTGTCCTTGCTGTTACAGCAGGGTGAGCTTGTTTCTGTTCCAAAGATAATCCATCGAGTAGCCATCGCAATTGGCGCGGACTAATTTTTAAAGGATCAGAACTACTATCAGAAGGCCAATAAAATTTTCCACGTTCAAGTCGGCGATAATATAGCCAAAAACCGTTATGATCCCAATGAAGAATTTTCAATTTATCCCGTCCACGATTGCAGAAAACAAAAAGACTTGAAGAAAAGGGATCAAGATGAAATTCTTCTTGAACAAGGGCTGCCAAACCGTCAATGGATTTTCGTAAATCCGTGCTACCTCGAGCGAGGTAGACATGAGTCACAGTTGCTCCATTCAACATAACGTTTTCAGCGTCCTAACAACATCGGCAAAAAGCGAGGGATTAAACCCTTGCTTCACCTCTATAGAAAATTCGCCGATTTTAACTTGGAGGGAATCCTCTTGACTTATCGAAGGATCTTCAATCACAACGGATGTCCATTTTGTGGAGGGATTTGGTTTAGCGTTTGAACCTTCGATCCGTTTGAGCCAGTACTTAAGCTGGTGAACCTTTAAATCATTGATTTCACACCATTTTGCTTGGGTAAGGCCGCTAGCTCTGTAGGAGGCAATTCGCTGTTCCCATTCATGTCGCAATTCGCTTTTGTCCATAAAAAAACTCCTTAATAAAGATTTCTTAAGGAGATTATTGCATGGATATAGGGCCAAAACTAGGTGGGAAGAATTTGACGCTTACTGATATATAAACAAATAAACGAAATTATAAATTCAAAAAACATAAAAAACACCCTATTCTTTGGTAAAATGTAGGTAACCAACCAACGCAAAGAAAGGATGTTTTCTATGGCTACTATTTTACCAAATTCTAATGGAAATGAAAAACCTAATTCTCGTATGTTGCAGTTTTTTACACAAGCAAAGATTGGAACCTTCCTGCATCAAGCCAATATTCGCAAGGAAAAGGGGGTTACACCGCGTCAAATCGTGCAATTTATTTTCGCACTTGTTCTTCATGGAATGAATTTTTCTAGAGCTCTTGAATCAGACCGTGTTCCAAAGGATTTTGAAAAAGATACTGTCTATGAGCTCTTGAAAAATCCTACATACAACTGGCGTAAATTTCTAGCCAGCGTTGGCTCGTACCTTGTTGCGAAATTCCTACTCCCGTTAACTTCTGACAATCGCGATCGGGTTCTCATATTTGATGACTCTCTGTTCAGTCGCAATCGCAGTAAAGCAGTTGAATTGCTCGCCAAGGTGAAGGACCACACAACTGGGAGGTATTTCAAAGGATTCCGTATGCTTACGCTTGGCTGGGCAGATGGTGCTTCTTTTATGCCGCTTGCTTTTTCATTGTTGAGTTCAAAAAATGATAAAAACCGTTACCAGGAAATCGATTCAAATATCGATAAGCGCACGGTTGGCTACCGTAGACGTCTAGAGGCTACGAAAAAGAGCACTGAGACGATGTTCGATCTTCTTGATTCCATCAATCCAAGTAAACTTGGTGCGAAAACGGTTCTTTTTGACAGTTGGTTCGCCTATCCAGCAATCCTATCAAAAATCGTAAAAAACTACTCACTGCATGCAGTTTGCATGGTCAAACGCTCACCAAAAATTCACTACACCTATGAAGGGGAGTCTTACACATTGAACCAGCTTTACAAGAAGGTTCACAAGAAACGTGGGCGAGCCAAAATCCTCGCAAACATTGTTGTCGGTCTTGGTCATGAAGACGAAAACGGTAATGAGATTCAGGCACGAATTGTATTTGTTCGTGATCGCAACCGTTCCAAAAAGTGGCTTGCCCTTTTAACAACCAACCTTGAACATACGGAAGAAGATGCGGTAAGAATCTATGGCAAGCGCTGGGAAATCGAGTGCTTTTTCAAGGTGGTCAAATCCAATTTGCGTTTGGCAAAGGAATTCCAATGCCGCAGCTATGATTCTATGACTGCGCATACAACCATCGTTTTCCTGCGTTATATGATGTTGTCACTCAGTGTACGGGAAGAAGAGGATCCTCGAACCATTGGACAACTTTTCTATATGTGCTGTGATGAGATGGAAGATATTCGTTTTACGCAGGCATTGATGACCATATTAGAACTAGTAGGTTCCACGATGGCAGAAGAATACCTTCTAACTGACGAACAAATCAACGAATTTTTTGATCGGTTTTTCAACAAGTTACCTGACTATTTGCAAAAGCCGTTGCTTAATACAAGCGTAGCTTGATAATATAATTGGTATTATCCCTTTAATACCAAGTGTTGAGGTTTATTTATCGTGTCCGAAACTTG
>NZ_JBNWEO010000009.1:0-164309 GCF_050496765.1 Neobacillus sp. SM06 | reverse complement strand
GTCATTCGATTTCTTTTCTACTACTCCAACTTGATCCAAATTTGATTCGTATGTTTCATATAAGTTCAATAGCCAGCTCATTGATTCCCTCCCTCCTCTAATTGACTGAAGAGCCATCTGTGACTGGATATTTGTAAAACTCTTTGGATACATTTCTGTAATTTTTCTTATTTGAGTACATTGGTCAGGACGCGGAAACTTGATAATTCCCTTTTTCATCACAGGATTCCAGAGGCGAACTTCCATTTCATTTTTTCCAGTTTCATCAGGATAGTTAATCCCATGTATCATCGTTCCATAATGGATTTCACCCTGATCATAAAAACCTTCACCCTCACCAAAAACACATGGTTCCACATATGCTTGACATTCCCTTGTGCCTAAGAAAATATCCCTTCTCCCTCCAGCTTGGAGAGATCGTTTAAGGATGTTATGATGTTTATTCTCGTTTCGATCAAATGACATGTCTGGTCGATAAGGGTTAAAGATAAAATGGGCACGTACTTGATAGCGAACATCTTTTAGGTATGTATAGTTGGCAAGCGTATTTCCTCCGCCATATTCAATCGGTCGAATACCCTTTGACTCCATCTGAATTGGATTCATTATTCGGACTTCATCTATTATCATAAGCAGCGTGGGTTTCCAATAGATTGATTCTACAATTCCTTTAAGTGCCTGGTATGTCGGGATTTGATAGGAAAGTTTTTCTCCACCCATCTTAGTTAAAGGATCTGTAAATAAGGCATATTTTCCAAAGACTTCAAACTCAATCTCATTCCTCATAAATTCACCTCCAAAAATTCAAAATATTTTTTACAATTAAACAATACATCTCTTTAGGAGTATTGTAAATAATATATTATATGAACTTTTTGTAAACATTCTTTTACATGATATAATTAGTTGTCGCTTTTTTAGCGCGGATTGAAATATATAGTATATTATTTGAAAACCTATCTTCATTTAAAGATAGGTTTTTCAATATATACTCAAGGTAAACTGACTATCATTGTCTAAATTAAGCCCAAATTCATTGTCATAAGCCCCTTCTTCTAACGCAAAAATTTTCCCATCTAGATAACTCACCAATCCGTCATTTTTCGATAATTGGTCAAGTTCATATTTAAAAAATTGATTGTATACTGCTGGGCTTTGCGCAGCAATCGAGTAAGGTCGATCAATGGAACCATCACTGTTTAGTTTTGTAATGATTTCTTTGCCATCTTCATAAGGTACAATCACTGATGTCGTCAAATCTTCAATAACGTGAAAGTTTTCTGCTGCTGTTTTATAGCTATTGGCAATAAATAAAGGAGGAACCTCATCATTTCTCGCCTTGTAAGCACAATAAAATCCATTTTTACTTTTCTTAGCTGCCAATAGTTCGGTCATAGTTTTATTTAAACCAGGAATAAAATAATTTAAATCAGATGAAAACTTAGTGTAAAACTCTTTGAAATACCTTTCCATTGCCTGTTTTGATAAGATATGTCCTCCGTGGCTTGATGCATCTTGTTTTATGTCGACTAAAATTCTTTTTGAAATCTGTTTCCCACCTTTAATTTCTTTTAAGTACTTTAAGTTTTCTTCTTCATGATCAATAACATAAACATTTTGAATATCTTTTTCACCATGACGATTGCACCTTCCAGCAGCCTGAGCAATAGAATCTAAACCGGCTAAAGAACGAATGACACATTCAAAACTTACATCGACTCCAGCTTCGATCAGTTGGGTACTGATACAAATGATTTTATTCTTGGTAAGAAGATGCTGTCTGATTTCATTTAATATATTATTTCGATGGGCTGCACACATCGATGTACTAAGATGATAAACAGGAACATTGAAATTTCTTTCTTTTAAAAGATTGTATAGATTTTTGACTACAGTTTTCGTGTTTAAAATGACTAAAATACTTTGTACATCCTCAATTTTATCTTCAATAAAATCTGCTAGTTTCTCATTATTAAAAGTTTGATTTGTTGCCATGTCGATAATCTCTACTCTAGCTTAAAAGCTTCAATTACCTGATCAAGATTACCAATAATCTCGGCATTGGATTTATTTCCAACTTATTTTCCAAAATCCAAGGCTGGTTGAGTTGCAGTACATAAAACAATACTAGACTGTCCATAAGTTTTTAAAAAGTTTAAAGCCTGATTAAATAAAGAAACACAGGAAATTGGAACTTTTTGTACTTCATCAAAGATAATTACCGATTCAGCTAGATTATGCAACCTCCTTATGTTTCTGCTTCCTTTTGCATAAAAAACATTTAAAAATTGAACCATTGTTGTAAATATAATTGGTGAATCCCAGTTATCTTTTGCAAGCTTCAACTTTTGCTGAACACTCATAACTCCATCTTGCATTTCATCGTTATCATTTTCATCACCAATCACATTGGAATGATGTTCCAGAATATTCCCATCATCTTTTAAAATATTACGAACTTCTTCCGCATTTTGTTCAATAATAGTGGTGTAGGGAACAACATAGAAAATCCTTTTTTATTTGAAAAGTTTGGCATGTTTAAGAGCATATCGTAAACTTGCTAGCGTTTTCCCCCCACCCGTCGGTATCGATAATGTGTAAATCCCTGAGGGTTTCTTCGCAAATTCATCACATTGGTCTGACATTTCTGATCTTAAAATATTAATCGGATGATCAGCATTCGGGTGATTTTTGAAAGAATTGATTTTATTTATAATTTTTTCGTAATACGCTGAAACTAATTCTTCATGGTCAACAGCTTCTTCGCCAGTTTTATTTTCTTCAAATAATCTCTATTCGTTCGATCTGCATCAATCAAAGAACTAAAAACAAATTTTGTTAAAAACATTAATTGTTTTTCATTGTTTTCCGAACTTTTTTTTTGCCAAAAACGTTTCTAATTCTGATGCCGCTTGATCCACATAGTCATGAAAATATTCTTCGCTCATTACCTTTTCAAAAATATTCTTTTTGTTATCTCAAAGTTTTTTAGATCCTTATCTCGCACTCTACTTAAATAATTAGATTCGAATTCCGTATTCAAAAAATCTAGCAAATACGAATGATGTGAAAGGATGGCGTTTCCGACAACTTCAGCAACTATTCCCTTATATCGTGAAGTAATTTTTTTATGAAATAATTCGTATAATAATTTTCCTCCTGCTGTCGAATGATCTACACTTCCTCTTTTGGGAGGTGCTTCCGGATTATTGACGGCTTGTAATATGTATTCTCTAAATTCCTTTGAATATTTACCAAGATCATGAAGCATTCCGGCTAGACCAGTTAAATGCTTCACCCCCAACTTATCTCCATACGTTTCTGCTAATTCTTTAGCTGCCAACAAATGTTCTTCAACAGTTTGTATTGTCTTGTCACTTTCACGAATGTGAGCGATAAAATTCATCCAATCCCTCCATTAGGAAAACTCATAAGATTAATGAAAAAAGCAGAAGTCACCCGTAATTCAGGTGTTATTCTTCTGCTTCACATGATGGTTAAGTTCGACAAGCTCCAAAATTTTATCTACCTTCATTTTGAATTTTTTAACTAAAATTGTCAATAATTATCATAAAATAATTTTTTAAGAACTTCATTTATGCATTTTTAGTTTTCAGCATCTATTTTGTCTACCCCCCCTAAAAATTCATCCTAGATTGCCCGCCATCAACGTTCATGCTGGCGCCGATGATCCAGGAGGCTTTGGTTGAGGCGAGGAAGGCAACGACGTTGGCGATCTCCTCTGGGGTGCCGAAGCGGCCGGCCGGAATTTCATTTTTGACAAAGGCGTTGATTTCTTCGGGGTTGGCCTCAAGGCGCTTTTTCCAGTTGCCTGTTTCGTGAAGGATGCTGCCGGGGGCGACGCTGTTGACGCGAATCCCGTACGGAATCACTTCATCTGCGAGCGATTTTGTAAAGCTGATCAAGGCTGATTTGGCATTGTTGTAGGTCACTTTGCCGCCGCTTTCCCTGCCGAAGACCGAGGTGATATTAATGATCGAGCCGCTGCCGGTCTGTTTCATTTGCTCAACAGCCAATTTGCTTAAATGCACTGCGGAAAAATAATTCAGTTCCATCGCTTCGTAAAATAACGCCATTTCCGTTTCGGTTGCTCCGGCTCCATTGCTGCCGCCCGCGTTATTAACTAAAACATCCAAACCACCCTGGGTTTGAGTGAATGCTTGAATCAAACTTTCCCGTTCAGCTGCTTTCGATATATCCGCTTGAAAAATAGTGACATTTCCACCGAGTTCTTCTTTTGCTAGTTGTAAAATTTCTCTGTCGCGCGCTGCGATTCCGACATTTGCTCCTTCTGCCAAAAAAGCTTGGGCAATCGCTTTGCCAATTCCTTTCGAACCGCCGGTAATCAAGATATTTTTCCCATTTAATTGCAAATCCATTTGAACCTCTCCTCTGCTATGTACTATTTTTATTTTAGCCCTAATCATGGTAAAAATCTTTCTTTCCGTTCCATATAGAAGCGGCATTTCATGAACTTTCTCTTACAAATGTTTAAATTTTCATTTTTTTTATTTTAAAAGTATACAATAGAGGTGGGGAAAAACTAAAAACTTTGTTTTAAAATTCAGATTGTGAAAATATGAACAAGTAGTGGCCGGAGCTGATGCTGAATGGAGAGGAAAAAAATTGTTATCATTGGTGGAGGAATCACCGGGTTATCAGCAGCTTATTATCTTCAAAAAGAAATAAAAGAAAAGCAGCTTCCCTATCAGGTCATGCTTTTTGAAGCAAGCAACCGTTTTGGCGGAGCGATTCACACCTTGAAAAAAGAGGGATTCATCATTGAAAAAGGGCCTGACTCGATGCTTGCGCGCAAAGCGAGCGCACTGAAATTGATCAAAGAAGTTGGTTTGGAAGATCAAGTCGTTTCCAATACTGCAGGGAAATCATACATAGTTGCAAGAGGAAAACTTCATACAATGCCAGAAGGCGCGTTTATGGGCATCCCTACCGAAGTCACTCCTTTTTTATTTTCAGGTCTTTTTTCACCATTCGGAAAGTTGCGGGCTGCAGGCGATTTTATTTTACCAAAAGGGAAAGAAAAAGCGGACCAATCGCTTGGCGAATTTTTTAGAAGGAGACTTGGAAATGAAGTCGTCGACAACTTGATTGATCCACTGTTATCCGGCATTTATGCCGGTGACATCGACGAATTGAGCTTAATGTCTTTGTTCCCCATGTTTTATCAGCTGGAACAGACCCACCGAAGCCTTGTTCTCGGTTTGAAAAAAACGATGCCGTCTCGGTCAAAAACAGCCGCGAAAAAACTGCCGGCCAAAAAAGGCATGTTCATTTCTTTAGCGGGCGGGCTTGAAACATTGATTGAAGCAGTGTTAAAAAAGCTTGATTCAAGTACCGTGATGAAAAATGCCCCTGTCGAAAAAATCACAAAAGACGGAAACCACTATAATGTTGCGCTGGCGGACGGAAGTGTTGAACAAGCCGAAAGTGTTATCATCACAACAGAATCTTACGCTGCCCAACAAATGCTTTCCGATTATCCATTAATGAAAGTAGTTGGCGGCATGATGGCCTATTCTGTTGCAAACGTTGCTATGGCCTTTCCAAAGGCAGCCATTAAGCAGGATATTGATGGAACCGGATTTTTGGTTTCCCGCAACAGTGATTTTCGCATTACGGCCTGCACATGGACACATAAAAAATGGCCGGGAACGACTCCTGAAGACATGGCGCTTTTGCGCTGCTATGTGGGAAAGCCAAATGACCAGGACGCCGTCCATTTAGCGGATGATGAAATCATTCAAATCGTGTTACGGGATTTAAATAAAACAATGAATATTACGGAGCAGCCGCTCTTTCACGTAATCTCCCGCTGGAACAAGAAGATGCCGCAATACACGGTTGGGCACTTGCAGCGGATGAAGAATGTAAGGGATTCCCTCGCTCAAGAATTACCAGGGATCTTCCTTTCAGGGAGTTCATATGATGGCATAGGGGTACCTGACTGCATTGAACAAGGGGAAGCTGCCGTACAAAACGTACTGGCATTTTTAGCGTAAAAACCGAGCAGAAGACTCTTGCTCGGTTTTTCTCTATAGTTATAATCGATTACTTCCCCGTCTCGACCACGACAGGCCGGTTGCCGGTAAACTTTTTCCGTTTGCCGAGTTCTGCGACAATTTCGTTAAACCGGTCATCCGATAATTTGTAGAAAAGGCCCATGACGATAATGGTGATGAAGGCCAGTAAGCCTGGATAAATGAACATCAGATCTTTGATGCCGGCGATTACCTTCGCGCTTTGCTGGGCGTTTGGCACGTAGCCGACAAGGCCTAGGACAAGTCCGGGAATAAAGCCGGCCAAGGCTTGGGACAATTTGCGGAAAAAGGTGAAGAACGAATAAACGACCCCTTCCGAGCGGCTGCCCGTTTTCCATTCCCCATATTCCACAGCATCGGAAACGAGCGCCCAGTTTAAACTGTTAATAAAGGCACTTCCAAAAAACGCAAAGCAGGCGAAGATCATAAAGACGACAGCATCCTTGGCCACCATGTAGGCGATTAGATCGGCAGCAGTCCAGATCGCTGCCCCGAGGATAAAGGTTCCCTTTTTGCCGATTTTTTTCACAAGATATGGAACAAGAGCGACTCCGACAAACACGCTTCCAATGCTGAAAAAGCCCATGTATGGAACAATTGAAACATCCTTCAAAACGTACTGTGCATAATAAACCTGGACGGCAAGCTTGACGCTGAAAGCCGTAAAAGTCAGCAAGTTTGCGGTACAAAGGATCAAGAGCGGCGTATTTTTAAAAATATTCTTCAGCCCTGCCTTTATCGAATCTTTTGTTGCTTTCGGTTTGGCTTCGACATATCGTTCGTTGATATTTTTATAGGAATACCATTGAAGGAAGACGCCCATTACAGAAAAAATGGCAACTGCCATCAAATAGCCTGTTGTTTTGTTATTCATCATCAAAACAATGGGCATGAAACCGACTGTACTAATCAGGAGCCCAAGGTTCGAGCCAGCTTGTCTAAACGATGCCAATTGGGCGCGTTCATGCGGATCCTTTGTCATTGCTGGAACCATTGAGCCAAATGGCACATTGGAAATGCTGTAGACTGTACTAAAAATCATATAGGTTGCGAATGCCCAGACAATTTTTCCCGTAAGCGAAAAGCCTGGATTGATAAAACTGGCTATATCCATTAAAGCGAGCGGAATCGCTGCGTATAAAATAAACGGCCGAAATTTCCCTTTTGGTCCAATGTTCTTACGATTGTCGATCCACGTGCCGACCGAAATGTCGGCAAAAGCATCCCATATTTTTGTGATCAAAAAGACCAGTCCCGCAATGGTCGATGGGATTCCTAAAGAGTCGGTGTAAAATTTCAGCAAATAAATCTGACCGAGGTCGAATAAAAAGTTGTTGCCGACATCGCCAATTCCGTAGGCGATTTTTTCTTTCAGTGTGATTTTTTCCGGATCTGGTGCGGCAGCTGGCAAGTCCAGCTGGCGTGCTTCATTTTGAGCCATAAACCTTCCCCTTTCTTCCTTTTGTTTTGGTATGTACCTTGTACGTACGTTTCTTTGCCCTCCCTCTATAAATGTTGATGTACCAAGGGTTTGAGCCATTGGTACGGTGTCAAAAAAATATTTTTCGACAAAGTCCCCTACAGTATTTTCATTATATGTGAAACTATTCCACCATATGGGTACGCTACGCGGTCACTACTGGATATTAGTGGAAAGTAGTGAAAGGAATTTATGTGATGCACAATGGATCTCTGCGTAGCTTATGATGACGTACCCTCCCATGTCTCTGGGCATCAGTGTGCCTACATTCCTTCGTTCGGTCTAGTCATAAGGCAGAGGCTAGCGAAGCTCCTTTAGGGACTCGAGGTCGAATGGAAAATATAATGCCAGCTTCTCCGTGTCATCCTGTTGTCTAGGTCTATTAAAGGGGATGTAGGGCTTTACATAGCCTCTGCGAGACTAGGAATATCCCTCATCATTCGCTGTGCGTCGAACGCTTTGTGCTTCGTGCTAATTCCATGTAATACTTTTAATAGCTTACCGCATAGGACCACAATGGATTGCTTCTTACGTAACGGGTTAACCTGACGGTTCGTGTAATACTCATGTAGCTTTCTAAAAGCTTCGTTATGGCGAATCATTGGCATCATCACTCGGAACAGGAGGGCGCGCAGCTTCCTTCTGCCCCGTTTGGAGATTCGCTTTTGTCCTTTATGCAGACCGGAGGAATTTTCACGTAACGTTAATCCCGCAAGTTTGATTATTTGGCGTGGGTCTTCGTAGTGTGAAAAGCTTCCGATTTCCGCTAATAGATCAACTATCGTTGTATCTCCAAGCCCTGGTACAGTTGATAACCATTCGTACTCTACAGACGTTTTTACTAGCTCAACCAAGTGCCCGGTAATGTTTTCGATATCTTCTTCTAACTGATGGTAACGGCTGACGAGTGTGGCAATTTCAATACGGGCCATCTCACGTCCTTCTGTTACTCCGATAGAGTTAGCTGCTAATTCTATAAGACGTATTGCTTTTGGTCTTTGGGGGGATTTGAGCCCCTCAACCTCTCGATAAAGGGTTAAAACTTCATCGGGTTGTTTCTCGTGAAGATCACTTGGAAATGGGGTACATTCTAGTACAGCCATGGCCATTTTTCCGAAGGATGGAAATACTTGAGTGAACTCAGGGAAATAGCGATCTAGCCAGCGAATCATCATGTTTTTGACAGTGCCTAATTCCTCTGTCAACTTGCCTCGGAAGGTTGAGCCAACACGAAGTTCGGCCTCCATCTCTTTAAGTATCCGTGGATAACTAAAGCGTCCGTCCTTTACAAGACGAGCGATCACCAGCGCATCTTTGCGGTCATGCTTGGTTGGCAGATTGTCGTCCAACTCTTTTGATCGTTTGACGTGCATAGGATTCGTCATGACTAAGGGAATGCCTCGTTCCTCAAGGAAGTAGGCTAAATTGAGCCAGTAATGTCCTGTAGGTTCAATCCCTACAATGACTTCTGTTTTTTCATGTTCTTTCATCGCACTCAAAATACGTTGATAGAAAAACTCGAAACCGTTAAAAGACTGCGAAACTGCAAATGACTTTTGGAGCACTCGGCCGCGGTCATCTACAAAGCAAGCGTAATGTGTACGCTTAGCAATGTCGATTCCGACAACAAGTGTTTTCTCGGTAACTTGATTTATTTTTTGATTTTGTTTAAAATCCATTATGGAGTCCTCCTTGGTTAACAAATTAGGGGTTAATTCGTCGAGATTTGACACCCCGCATCATACCAAGAGGGCTCTTTTTGTTCAAGTCCCCGAAAATCCTTCTAACAGGAATGCTCCTTTTGCAAAATTGAAACCTTTAACGGTGGTAGGGAATGATTCCAGGCGGTTTTTGTCGAATCGAAATAGGCTCCGTTTTTCCGGCGCTGCCTGTTAGTTCATCAAACGTTTGATGAACTTTTTTTCAACAAAACCAGATGAATTTCGATGATGTTTGCGAGGTATGCAGTATGGGAACTTAGTAAAATGTGAATTCCTCTCTATGTTAATTTCAACGGGTAGAGGGGGCAAAATGGTGTACATTTTTCCATAAAAAAAGCCCTCGGGGGTTCGAGGACTTGTGTTTTAGGCGGCTTTGCTGCTGGCGGCTTTTCGTTCCCGGGTTTCGGGGAAGGTGGCGACCATGAAAATGTAGAGGCTTGATGCGGCGATGAAGAAGATCATGGCCGGGGTGTAGCCTGCTGCGCCCAGGAGATAGCTCCAGATAATGGTTGCGATCGTTTGGCCGGCATAGGCAAGTGCCCAGAAGAGGCCGAACAGGATCGTCAACTTTTGCGGTGTCATCCCTTTTAGTTCGTGCGGGAGGTTCAGGAAGATTGGGTATTGAATGTACATGGCAAAGCCGGATATGGCGATCAGGATATAGGAAAGCAGCGGCTGTTTATTGGCAAAAACCAGGGCGAGCGCAAAGGTTCCGACCATGACGATGCCTGAAGCCATAAGTGTTGGTTTGCGCGGTACGCCTTTGTTGCCGATTGCGATTCCGGCAAAGGTTCCAACGATGCCGAATCCTGAGATTAAAAGGTTTGTGACTGAGCCATTTAATAAGGTATATTGATCGAAAATCGCTTTAAAGCTGACAAGTGATAAGACGTAGAGCGTTAGGAATGATGCAAAGGCCAAGCCGTAACGCCATAGGAATCCATCTTTAAGGGCGTCTTTATATCCGTAGGTTTCGGTTCGGTTGCTGTTTGCTTCTTTTGTTTCAAAATTGTCCGCTTTCCAAAGCCAGCCGATGAAAAACAAGAGTGTTAAGGAGGCAAAGGCGGTTAAGGTTAAGCGCCAGTTTGCCACCATTTGGTTTGCGAAAAGTGTAAAAAGAATTGCGACGATGAAAGCTCCTGCGTTATAGGCAACGGTATTGGCTGCATTGATGCGCAATTTGACTTTTGAGTTTGTAATATAGTGGGCGACAACTGGATTCATGTAGACAATGACCATTGATCCCCCTACTGCCATGACCATTCGAGCCGCTGTATAGGCCCAATAATTTGGAAGATAGATGGCGACAAGACCCATCATGAGAAGGCCAATCGCAGTTCCAGCGGCTTTTTTTGGTCCTAATTTCATCAGGATGACCGCAGCTAAGATATTGGCAAATACCCGGGCAGTTGTAATCGAATAGTTGACCAATTGTGAAATAAGGGGATCAACTGACCCGCCGAAAAAGGTTTTTGTGATTTGCGGTGTGAGCGAGGAACCAGCAACCCAGTTCATCGCAAAGGTTACATATGCCAGCCACAGCACGGCCATCATAAAATACCCTTTTTTTGTCTGATTCATTGTTTCCATGGTGTCACCTTCTGTTTATAATTTGCCATTATGACTTAAGGTCATTTTTAAATAACAGGCTGCATTGTTTCTTTTAATACAGCGACAGATCGGTCAAATTGCTCTTTTTCTTTTTCATTTAAGTCGATTTCAATGACTTCGCGGATGCCGTTTCGGTTGATGATGGCTGGAACGCCGATATACACATCTTCGTGTCCGTATTGTCCATCTAAATAAGAAGAAACCGTTAAAATGCTATTTTCATTGTTTAAAATTGCTTTTGTGATCCGGACGAGGGACATTCCAATTCCATAGAATGTTGCTCCTTTGCGCTCAATGATGTGATAAGCGGCATCGCGGACATTGATGAAAATATCTTCAAGGCTTTCCTTTTTCAGTTCATTTTTTTCTGCTAAAAGGGATTCAAGCTGCTCAACGCCAATCGATGCTTTGCTCCAGACAGGAAGTTCGGTATCTCCGTGCTCACCAATAATGTAGGCATGTACATTTCGTGTATCGACGTTGAAGTACTTACCCAGTCCAAAGCGGAGGCGCGCTGAGTCAAGTACCGTTCCAGAACCAATGACCCGTTCTTTTGGCAGTCCTGATTCTTTCCAGGTTACATAGGTTAAAATGTCAACCGGATTGGTTGCGACAAGGAAAATTCCGTTAAATCCGTTTGCCATAATGTTTTTAACAATGTCTTTAAAGATTTTTGTGTTTTTTTCCACTAACTGTAGCCGTGTTTCGCCAGGCTTTTGTGCCAATCCTGCAGTAATGACAATCAAGTCGGCCGTTTCACAGTCCTGATACGTTCCGCTCCAAACTTTAATCGGCGATGGAGCAAACGGCATTCCGTGGTTTAGGTCCATTGCTTCGCCTTCAGCCTTTGCTTCATTTACATCAATAAGTACCAGTTCTTCTGCTACACCTTGGTTGATCATGGAGTAAGCGTAGCTGCAGCCGACTGCACCCGTTCCAACTAATACAACCCGATTGACTTTTCCGTAATTCATGATGACATTCTCCTCTCAAATAACCATTTTTTCATGTATTTCATACGTAAACAGTTATTACTGTTACTGTGTTGATATTGAAAGTATAGCACCAAGAATGTGAATATTTTCACATAATTTGTGACTAAAATTTGAATATCCACTTAAACCGTTTTCTTTGTGAAGGGTTTGTGAACGGAAAAGAGGATGGTAAATTACGATATCAATTCGGATCGTAGTACAAAAGGCAATACCCGCTTAAGGGCATTGCCTTTGTCACTCGCCATATGCAAGCTGTTAGATACTCAAAATCTCCCGGATGTCTTCTTCGGTGAGCCTTGAGAGCGCCTGGTCGCCAGGCTGGATCAGTGTTTCGATCAGTTCCCGTTTGTTTTGTTGCAATTCGTAGATTTTTTCTTCAATCGTTCCTTGGGCAATCATGCGAATCACTTGGACGACATTTTTCTGACCCATGCGGTGGGCGCGTCCTGCCGCCTGTTCTTCAACAGCCGGATTCCACCAAAGATCATACAAGATGACCGTGTCGGCTCCGGTTAAATTCAAACCGGTATTGCCTGCTTTTAACGATAAAAGAAAAACAGTTGCTTCCCCTTGATTGAATTGATCCACCATTTGAACCCGTTCTTTTGACGGGGTCTGACCGTCCAGGTAAAAGAAACTTAGGCCAGCATCCGCCAAGGCCAAACGGATGATCGAAAGCATGCTGGTGAATTGTGAGAAAATCAGCAAGCGGCGCCCGTTTTCCACAGCATTCCCAACGATCTCCATTAATTGCTCCAGCTTCCCCGAGTCTCCTTGGTAATTTTCCAAAAACAATGAAGGGTGACAGCATAATTGCCGCAAGCGTGTTAAACCAGCTAAAATTTTGATCCGGCTTTTTTGGAATCCTTCTCCTTGCAGCGATTCTTTTGTTTCCGCTTGGATTCTTTCCAAATAAGCAAGGTATAATGCTTTTTGCTCTTTCGAAAGCTCGGAATAATCGACTGTTTCAATTTTATCCGGCAATTCCTTCAGTACATCCTTTTTCACCCGCCGCAGCAAAAATGGCCGTATCATTTTTGCAATCTTTTCCGGCTCCAGCTGGCGGAAAACTTTTTGGCTTGGGAAAAAGTCCGGCATGATTGTTTGAAAAATCGACCACAGCTCATCCACCGAATTTTCAATCGGTGTGCCGCTCAAAGCAAAGCACGTTTCGGTTTGAATGTCTCTTACCGCCTTCGCGGCCTTTGTTGCATAATTTTTAATCGTTTGCGCCTCATCCAAAATCATTGTATGAAATGCGTGCTTCGCATAATGCTCAATGTCCTGCCTTAAAGTAGGATAGGAGGTAATCCAAACATCCGGTACGGCAGCTTGCTGCAGCATGTCCATTCTTTCTTGCGGTGCGCCCGCCACTACCTCCACACTTAATGATGGGGCAAACTTTTGAAATTCATTTTTCCAGTTATAGATCAGCGATGCTGGCGCCACGATTAACGCTGGCTTCACTTGCTTCGTTCTTTCTTTTTCCGATAAAAGAAACGCAATGCTTTGCAGCGTTTTACCAAGCCCCATATCATCTGCTAAAATCCCCCCAAACTGGTAAAATTTCAGCATGCTTAACCATTGGAAACCATAATTCTGGTAGTCTCTTAGCTCGGCATGAAGCGATTCAGGCACCTCGAATTCGAGTTCTTCCGGGTTTTTGATCCGGTTCAACAGGCGACGGAACTGCTTTCCATATTTGACATTGCCTTGATTTTGACCAGCCAGCTCTTCCAACTGCATCCCTCGATATAATGGGAGCTTGAGGGAATCTTTTTTCAAGTGTGATGGTTTAAGATGAAATTCAGCCATTATGTTTTGAATCGTTTGGAATTCCTCTGTTTCCAACGATACGAACGCACCATTCGGCAGGCGATAAAACTTTTTCTTCTCCACCGCGTTTTGCAAAATGTTTTGGATATCTTCTTCGCCAATTCCATCCATTGTAAAACTTATATCCAACCAGTTGCCCGATGAATCAACATCAACAGTCGTAACGGGTGCGTGCTCTTTTGGAAAAATAACCGATTTTACCCGATTCGTTAAGTAAATCTCTGCCTTGTCCTCCAGCTGCGGGAGTGTTTCAAATAGGAAATCAAACATTCCTTCTTCCTCGTTAACATAGAGCAGTTCTCCGTTGAATTTTAGATCAGCCGACTCCATTAGATCCATAATCGCCTGTTCTTTTTCAGCATCACGCACGATAATCGTGCTTTTTCCGTTGTTTTCATTGGAAGGCTCAAACGGATCGATTTTGTTCTCACCGTAATGGTATTCTAGCGAGACATGAAGCAAACCATCCACATGATCCACAAATACCTTTGCTTCTAAAGGAAACTTCATGATTTGGTTTGAAATGGAGCTGGCAATCTTTAAATTTCCTACCGTATTGATCTTCGGTGCCACATGCGTAAGAAAGGGCTCAATTTGGTTCTGATCAATTGGCAACAGCGGATTATTCGTTTTGGCCACTAATTGGGTTACTTCTTTAATGATGGCTTGCTGCTTGATGGTAAGTTTGTTGAAAACATTGTCCTTAAGGACATATCCATAATGCTCTAAATAATCAAGAAAGAGAAATTCGGATAAATCGAGTTGAAATCCAGCTTGTTTTCCTTTATCAAGTTGAAGTGCTAAAGGTAATTCGCTATCCCTTAGCTCGATTTGATCAAACGCATTATCGCGATTTTCAAACCGAACATTTCCTTTTTCTAGCAATCGCAACACTTCGTCGGCAATCATTGGCGAAAGAATCAGATAGCGCTCATCGGTCGACGAAGCATAATAGAAATGGGAAGATTGCAATTCCTGATAAATTTCTTCCTGCTTCAATGCATTTTGCAGCAATTGAATGATTTCTTCGTCTTCCTCGATAAATTTGTGCTCCGTCGGATCATACGTAAAATTTTTCGTAAAAACGTACTGGTTTTGCGCTTGAATAGTTTTTAAAAACTCTTTTATTTTTTTCACCACATACGGGCGTTTTAAGCCAACTTTCATTTCAATGGAAATCATCGGCTTCCCGGTATAATATGGTTTGGTGATCTTACAAATCCATTCCACCAGCAGTGGTTCTTTCGGTCGATTGGGCGCTGAATCCACCGTTTCTTGCCGGGAAAGGGCAAAACTTTGGATAAACTGCTCTGTCAGTTGTTTGACATATTGATTTTGCCTTTCTTGTTGCTGCTTTATTAGTTCCCGCTGCCTTTCTTTCATCAATTCCCGTTGCCGTTCTTGATCCCTTTCCTGTTGCCGAACATACATTGAATAAGTCTCGGAATCTTCCGAATTACTTGACTCACTATCCAGGATTTCAAGGAGCACGGCCGTAATATGTTTGCATGGATGCCAATATTGATCAAACGCCGGACAATTGCAATCCCCCTCGATCCCATCTTCATTAATTCGAACCTCAACCTTATAGGTCTTGGATCCCTTTACTTTTGCATGCCAAATTCCCCTCGAAAAATCAAAAAACAAATCTCGTACACGACCCTGTCTAAAATAAGAATTGCCGCGGCGATAAATTGCATCCGTAACCAAATCCTTAATCGTTCTCTCCGTTAATAAGTTTCCCACTTCTTACCCTCCATTGGAAACACGGGGATGGTTCGTGCGTTTCCGGCTCTTCACTCTTTTTTCCATAATTAAATAGAAACACAGTTCAAAGGAGGATTCAACTCCCATTTTGTTCTGTTCATAGTATAATTATTTCCAATCTTTGTAGACTTAATCAAGTTGTCTTGTTTAAAATCAGTACAACGATCCAATAAAGGATCCCTGCCCAAAGCAGCAAAATGATTGCTCCTGCAACCCAATTTTTCTTTTTCACTTTTTCAGACTTTTCCACTTTTTCCCGACAGTCCTCCAGGATCTCTTTCGGAATTAATTTTAATACGAGCATGATTCCGAGTGGCAAAAGTATCAGATCATCCAAATAGCCAAGCACTGGAATAAAATCCGGGATTAAATCAATCGGGCTGAAAGCATATGCCACAATCATGACCGCCAGTATTTTAACATATAACGGCGTCGCCGGATGTTTATATGCCTCTACTAAAACAAAAAGATCCTGCTTGAGCTTTCTTGCTTTTGATTTTAAATTAGCGAATGTTTTTCCCATACCGTTCCTCCGCAAAAATAGTTTGTTTTCTATTAGTATAAGTTTTTTTAAAAGAATTTGAAGCCAAATAACGGCAGAAAAAAACTGGACGATTTCTTTACGTCCAGCTCAAAAGAAAGTTCCCTATTTATTCTCGATGTTCAAATGTTTTGCAAGCTGTTTCTCCGACATTTGCTGCTTTTTCGCCGTGGAGGCCGATGATATAGATGGAATCCGCAACACATTGGTCCCCGTGTGCCCAGTATTTGCAGTTTTCAACATCACATTTTACTTCCAATTTCACGAAGTGCCACCTCCCTCATGAATGTTGTTGTACCACTGGTTTGCGCACTCCCTCCTTTCGAAAGGTTGTTTAGTTTCATACCCTTTTTCAGGAGAAAATAAGCAATTTTTAAATGGAAATCGAACGCCTTCTCCTTCTTTTTGAAAAAAAGATTTCCAAGTTTTCTACAATATAATCGGGAAAGATTTTTACCCTTCCAACATCTTCTTTACAAGATGATCCTGTTAAAACAAGGCAAGTTCGGAAATTATCGGCTTTTCCCAGCATAATATCTGTTTCGAGGCGGTCGCCAATAATCAGGCAGCGATCGGCCGGAAGCTGCAATCGTTCAAGCACTTTTTTGGCATAAAAAGGTGATGGTTTCCCAACGACATGATCAATTGGCCTGCCGGATGCAGCTTCAATAGCTCGTGCAATCGCCATCGTGTCGGAGATATATCCGCCGGGAACTGGGCAAGCTGGATCGGGATTGGTCAAAACGAGGCTTGCGCCATTGCGAACCGCATTCATTGCCAGATTCAGCTTCTCGTACGTAAAATCACGATCCATACCGACAAGGACATGTGTTGCCTTCATAGGATCCTTCGTCGCATGAAGTCCTATATGACTCAGCTCTTCCTCAAGCGCTTTTTCGCCAACGACAAAAATAGAGGCCTGCGGATGGTTTTCCTGAAAATAGAGAGCTGATAGAAAAGTCGCTGTCAGCACTTCTTCAAGATCAGCCGCAATCCCCATTCGAATTAACCGCTTTTGGCAATCCGCTCTCGTTAATGTCGGCGAATTTGTAATAAATAGAATTTTTTTGTTCGCTTCTCTTAAGTGATCAATTGTTTCCTTTACACCGGGCAAAAGTTGATCCCCTACATAAATCGTCCCGTCTAAATCAAAGCAGAATGCATCAAAATCATGAATATTTACCAAACGATTACTCCACCTTTTGTTGCAAAACCTCTTTTAATAGAAGTTCTTTCCCATCTCGCAGTTTTTCTAATGATGTTTTTGGAGCATATTCTAAAATTAACTGACAATGGTCTGGCACCTCTTTCATTGCGGAAAAAATTCCTTCCCATTGAATGGTTCCTTCGCCAATTGGTAAGTGTTCGTCTGCTTCTCCGTTATTATCGTGTAGATGCAGCGCCAGAAGTCGACCTTTTGTTTCCCTTATCAGCTTGGGAATATCCCAATGATTTAAATGGGCGTGTCCCACATCAATTAAGTACCCAACCGTCTCATCAAAGGAATCTAGAAATCTGGTGAATTCCTCTTGAGTGAATAAGGAGCTCCCATTATATCCGACATTTTCGATCACAAGTTTCACATTTAAAGGTTTGGCGACTTCGGCTAACCGCTGAATTGATACGATTGCCCGTTCTTTTGCAAGCTCCTTATTAAAAACAGGTGAGAAACAAAAGCCAGGATGAATGACAACATGGTCTGCTTCAATCATCGACGCAAACTCAATGGCTTTCTTATATTCGCTAAAAGATGCTTCGCGAATCGCTTGATTTTCACTTGTTAGATTCGTATCCCATGCTGGCGGATGAACGGTATAGCCGACAGGCAATGCTTTTAACTTCGGGGCAAAATCAGCAAACAGCCGCTCCATTTCATCCCATTTATCGCCATCCATTAACAATTCAACTTTATCCGCGTCCATAGCAATTAGTTTATTCATGTTTTCGAAAACATCATTCGTAATCAGCGGTAAATCCGAATAACAAATTTCTTTTTTCATACGTCATCACCCTGTTTTTTTATTTTTCAGAACTTCGTACAGTATCTAATTCTTTGTATGCTTGCACTGAATGAAAAGAAATAGAAAAATCTTAAATCAAATTCCCTTCATCCATTCGATTTAAGATCTCTCAATTTGTAACCGTATCTATTCAGTTTATGGTTTTATGATAATCACGAATTATTAATAGAATATTAAATGCAAGTAAACTTTTGTAAATCCTTAAGTGAATAACAGCAATTAGTTAAAATGAATTTTTAACTGCTACCTTTTGACATTGCTGATATAATGAATAGGGAAGTCTATGTGGAAACCGTTAAATGACAATGCTATTAATTTGGATGAGGTGCCATAAAGTGGCTGAAGACTGGAAAAAAAGAGTCGGTGCAATTCTAGGGATTGAAGAAAATTACAGTGAAGAGAATCTTCCCCAAGTTACAGATACAACACTATAACTATACTTTCATTATTTAAAAACCCAATTAGTGTTTCCCTTCGAAGCAACTTATAGCCGTGAAGTTGGACCTTTTGCAACAAAGGAGAACCACGTAAAGGTGATCAAGCTAACGGAAGATTACGATGATTTTTACGGAATAATTTGCGAAGCCAAACAAGGTAGAAAAAAGCTGTACATCTCTATAGCAGAATTAGAGCTTAGAGAAAATGATTCGAATTTTACTTTATTGGATGACTATAATGACTGGTTTTGGAATTATCGATAAACTTTGTAGCAAAAAACGAAAGGATAAAACTAGATGAATTCACTTTTAACCATGTTAACAGAGAAAGAATCGAGGCAATTATTACATATTATTGCTGAAGAAGACCTCTCTCTTGCAAAAAAACTTGAGGAAAAGGTACAAAAACACCTACTCAAAATCAATGTTGATTCGCTTGCTGCGGAAGTATACCAGGCATTAGATAAATTGACGCTAGATGATATTTATGAACGGCCTGGATCCCGCCGCTTTAAATATGTCGAACCAGCAGAAGCTGCCTATGAGGTAATTGAAGAGACGCTTAAACCTTTTGCAACCCAAATGGATCGATTTAAAGGTTTACATATGTTAACAGAATTTAAATTGTTTGGATTGGGATTTTTGAAAGGAGTCCAAACATTTTTGAATGAAAGTAATTCTGAAATCATTGAACATATTTCAGATGACGTATATGAATGGCTATACGGTTTATTGATGGCGTATAAAAAAAAGTCGAAAGCAACTAACGAACAAATAATAATTGAAGAATTGCTACAAATGATCTAGACCTTCCTTTGTATAGAGGGGATTCAATTTATTTAAAAATGCAGAATCCTAGCCATTTCCGCTAGGATTCCAATCAATGCAATACAGCTAATATGAGTGATTAAATTTTTTATTCTTTTTAAACACCGCACCCACTCCGCCATAAAACCCGATAATCACAAGAGAAAACTGGACAATTTTTTAGTATAACCAGTAGTTTGCAACTTTATTGAACTCTGTATATGTATGCATTTTCAATATAATTAGGAACTTTCAGCTGAGCTATATCCCGTTCTGCAATTAAGAGTTCCCCATCGTTGAAGTCTTTTTCTACCATGTTATTTTATCCACTGTAACAGCTCCTTGTTTTAATCCTATTTTAGCAGTATTCCTATTTATTTTTCCCTTAATCTCAAGTTGTTTACAAATTATTCTCCGTTCCAACCCACATAGCTACATTACACTTTGAACTGTTATACTGAATTCAAGGGGGTTTTGTGAGAATGATTAAAATCATTACTGACAGTTCGGCAGATATACCATGGGAATTGGTAAGACGTTATGATCTAACAATCGTCCCGTTGACGGTTACAATTGAGGGGCAGGACTATTTGGAAAAAATCGATTTGACGCCGGAACAATTTTTTACAAAAATGTTTGCTGCGGATGAACTCCCGAAAACTTCCCAGCCATCACCGGCTGTTTTTGCTGATACTTTTAGTAAATTCGAGAAAGATACAGAACTGTTATGTTTCACCATTTCGTCCGGATTGAGTGGAACCTATCAATCCGCATGCATTGGAAAAGAGTTATCCAATGCAAATGTCACCATTTTTGATACACTGGCCGGATCAATTGGTCATGGAATGCAAGTGATCCGTGCGGCTGACCTTGCAGAAAAAGGGTATTCCATTCAAGAAATCATTGCAGACTTAACCGTTTACAGAGAAAAGATGAATATTCTTGTTTTGCTGGACACATTGGAAAATATCGTAAAAGGAGGGCGCCTTAGCAGGTTTCAAGGTTCATTAGCCAAAATCCTCAATATTAAGGTTATTTTAGAGCGAGTGAATGGAGGAAAAGTGGAAATCCTTGAAAAAGTTCGCGGAAAGCGTAAATTGCTTAGTAGAGTCATTGAAATCATTGAAGAAAGAGGGATGGACTTTTCCACTGTCACTTTTGGGATTACTCACACTGGCAATTTAGATGAAGCCGAAGTAATGAAGCAGGAACTCCTGAACCGGTTTCAGCCAAAAGAAGTCATCGTAAATGAGATGGGAGCGACCATGGGAACCTATGCTGGGAAAAACGGGATGATTATCGCCTTCTAAAAAGATAAAAAAAGCTCGGCTGTATTAAAAATCAGCTGAGCTTTTTCTTTTTACTTGCGTCAACCTTACGGGATGACAGGAATTCGACTTCCTTTCCGATGAATTCGACGCACTTTCCAATGAATTCGACGCACTTTCCGGTGGAATTCGACGCACTTCCCGATGAATTCGACGCACTTCCCGATGAATTCGACGCACTTTCCGATGAATTCGACGCACTTCCGATGGAATTCGACGCATTTCCGATGAATTCGACGCACTTTCCAATGAATTCGACGCACTTTCCGGTGGAATTCGACGCACTTCCCGATGAATTCGACGCACTTTCCAATGAATTCGACGCACTTTCCGGTGGAATTCGACGCACTTCCCGATGAATTCGACGCACTTTCCGATGGAATTCGACGCACTTTCCGATGAATTCGACGCACTTTCAGATGAATTCGACGCACTTTCCGATGAATTCGACGCACTTTCCGATGAATTCGACGCACTTCCGATGGAATTCGACGCACTTTCCGATGAATTCGACGCACTTTCAGATGAATTCGACGCATTTCAAGAAGAATTCGACCTACACACTACTTATTCTAAACTAGCAACCATTTTTCTTTTTGCAAAATACAAAATAAACAATACGATAAACCATACAGGTGTCAGCAATAAGGCGGCACGAGTTGATTCAGCAAACAGCATGATCGCTAAGATAAAAACAAACAACGCAAGGACAACATAGTTCATAAATGGTGTTAAAGGCGCTTTGAAAATCGATTTTTTTCGTAAATCCGGGCGTGTTTTTGTATAGCGTAAATGTGAAACCAAAATGATTCCCCAGACCCAAATAAAACAAATGGCGCTAATCGTTGTCACAATTCCGAAAGCCTGCTCCGGAATGATTTTGCTCAAAAGGGCGCCAACAGAAAGGACGATAGCGGAAGTCACCAAAGCGTTGCTCGGGACTTTATTCTTATTTAATTTGGCAAAATTGGCCGGCCCTTCTTGATGGATGCTTAAGTTATATAAAATCCGGCTCGTCGAAAACAAACCGCTATTGCATGCCGATGCTGCAGATGTTAAGACAACAAAATTAATAATACCTGCGGCAATCGGAATCCCGACTAAACTGAATGTTTTGACAAACGGGCTTGTTGCTGCATTTAATTCGTTCCATGGGTTAATCGTTAAGAGAATGAAAAGTGCTCCCACATAGAAAAACAGGATTCTTACCGGAATCTTATTAATGGCAGATGGGATGTTCTTTTTCGGATTGGAAGTTTCCGCAGCTGATACACCGACTAATTCAACCCCCACAAACGCAAAGACAACCATTTGGAAGGAATATAAAAACCCGGATACCCCATTCGGAAACATGCCCCCATAAGACCAAAGATTTTTCACCGAAACCGATCCTGCTTCTGTTTTAAAGCCGGCAATAAGCAAAACAACACCAATACTAATCAAAACAAGAATCGTAATGACTTTAATGATAGCGAACCAAAACTCTAACTCTCCAAAAAGTTTGACTGTCAATAAATTAAAGCCCAGCAAAATAATTAAAATGACCAACGCGGGAATCCATTGCGGAATATTAAACCAATATCGTACGTACACCCCAACAGCGATAATATCCGCCATTGCCGTCATAATCCAGCAAAACCAATACGTCCATCCTGTTACAAAACCAGCCCACGGCCCGATATAATCGGTGGCAAAATCCGTAAACGATTGATAGCCGGCATTTGATAGAAGCAATTCACCTAAAGCCCTCATGACGAAGAAGACCGCAATTCCGACAATCAGATAAGCGAATAAAATAGAAGGCCCTGCCAATTGAATTGCTTTACCTGATCCTAAAAATAAGCCTGTCCCGATCGTGCCCCCAATCGCTATTAGTTGAACATGCCGATTTTTTAGATCTCTTTTTAGCTCTTGCTGTGCCACGTTTCATTCCCCCTTAATGATAGTGTAAAAAAAAAAAGAGATTGGTATGCTCCAATCTCTTTCGACGTCAGAATAGAAAATCGTCTTATACTATCCGGAAGAATAGCAAAACAATCTTCTTATACTTCTGTCCTTTTGCCTGAGATTGTGAACCCTTCGGCGCCGCAAAATTTGCGGACTCTCCAGAAATTGCTCCCGCTATAGTTTTTCCCCATAACGATCATTGCATGTTTAAATCATTGTACGATAATTTTAAATTCTAGCATATTTGTTCAACGGGTCAAACCCATTTGCTCCCATACGGAAGTCTGGACCCTATTTTTCTTTTTTTATTGAAGCGATATATTTTTTCACGACTTCGTAAACAAATTCTTGGTTAGCTACTGCGGTGTTCGGGTTGTACTTGCCACCGTTTGTTTTATTATTGGACAGAATCCGAATATCCAAAAACGGCACATTATACGCTTTAGCCATTTGCGCGGCTGCAGCCCCTTCCATCTCTTCAGCAGAAGTACCATATGTGGTATGGAACCAGTTAATCCGGTCCACTTCATTGTTCCAAACGTCTGCAGAACCGATTGTCCCTTCTACCACTTTCCCCTTTGTGTATTTCTCTTTCACCGCATTTGCAGCTGCAAGCAGGCCGCTATCACCATCATAGTAACGGATTTTTTCAGCATTGGCATCGGACCCGCTTCCTTCAGAAGCCATTAAGTCCATTGGAATCCATTGAGACGGATCCATTCCTTGGTTTTTATCTTTCGGTTCAGTTTTTAATGAACCGATATTGGTTACCCTTTTTCCTAAAACAATATCAAATACGTTTAAATTCGGATCGTGCCCTCCGGCCGTCCCTTGGTCGATGATGGCAACCGGGTTGTATTTTTCAATCGCAAGCGTTGTTGCAGCTGCTGTATTCTCCATCCCTTTCCCTGTTTTAACGACAATGACAGGGTATTTATTTAAAGTTCCTTTGTAAAACACAAAATTCCCCGATTGTTCTTGCTTTACTTTTTCTAACCGTTGAGCAAAATTTTCAGCTTCGATTGGCATGGCCCCTTCAATGATGATCGGCCATTGGGCGCCTTCAGCTTTCGTTGGCTGTTGAAAAGCGGATTTTTCCACTGCAAACGATAGCAAAAGGACAACAACTGCTGCGAGCAAGACAGAATTCCATCGCATTTTCTTTTTCAAAATAACCACTCCTCCCACTGTTGTTCGTCACTCGATGAATTTTTCCCAAATAAAAAAGTCCAGAAATGTAGAAATCGTTTCTACCCCTCTAGACCTACGAAAGTTAAAGTATTGATAATTGGGCAAAATGATATGCCAATTATGAACTGGCTGTTTCCAAAAAACAGACAGCCAAATACTTCACCCCGTAGTCCGGTTCTTTCATTGGGAACCAGGTAGAGACGCTCAGACCATATTACCGAGCATATACGAGTTATGATATTTAAGATTATTACTTTGCTAATATAACAAATTTACAATCGAGAATCAAGCAAAATATGAACATTTATTAGAAATTTTATCGTAATGTTCGTGTTAAAGGGATTAAAGGGTAATTGGATTGAACAAAAAACACCTCCACATTGGTGAAGATGTTCCAACCCGCTACATTTTCCGCTTAGAAAATTCAAGAAATATTCCGAGCTTTAATTGCAGGTTTTCCGATACCCTTTGATGCTTTGTTGAGGGAGATGGTGACATATAAACAGTCCCATCAATATATTCGAACCTGTTTTCGCTTGTTTCCCGCATCTTTAGAAACTCGTCGAATGAGACCATGTGCTTCTCAGCTAATCCCATTTTTCCATCCCCTTTTACCTGCAGATTTGTCATTTATTTTACCATATGGCGAATTTACAGATTCAATCCATCATCTTGTCAAACTTAAACCATTGCCGTTTCGACACGCCTTTCAAAAAACTGCTTTGTAATTGGATTATAGTAAAGTATTCTTTGCGTGTGGTCGCTCCTGAATTCAATAGCCACTTTAAATTCTAACAGCGGAATAAAATACAAAATTCCATTATCCAGCCGTATTTCCGTTTGTTCATGGTATTTGTTGTAAATATCCTGCAGCTGCTTGTCCCGTTCAAGTTCAATCGCAGCAGACTTTGCTTTTATTTCTTTTTGCTTCTCCTCGCTAAGTCCTGCTCGTCTTCCCCGCTTTTCATTTTCCGCTAGTAGATCCATATAATAGTTTGTAATTCTCATGACATCTTTTTTGTAGGCAACTGATTGTGATTCAGTATTCTTTTCTTGTTCTGCCTGTTCTTTCAAAAAATCGGTAGCGATGCTCAATGCTTTGGAGAGATCTATTTGAACGGGTACCGGATAGGTATACAGCGGCTTTTGCTTATAGACAATGCGATTTTGCTCTTCCTTCATTGTCAAGCTAATTTCACCTGTCAGTAAATTCACCCAAACTTGATCGGTCTTTTCCATTTTTTCATCTGAAATGTAGGATAGTTGATAATTGAACACCGCCCAAATTCCCAAAACTGGCCTTTCCTCTTCAATCTTGATCCGGCCATGCTCATTTAGCAGGAACTCCGAAATTTTTTTCAAAGAGTTACCGACCTCTAAGCGCTCGACCTCCGCAAAGCGGAGCGTGCTCACTGCCTGTTTTTCCAAAATGACGAGGACTTGCTCCAATATATAACTTCCAAATGTCACAAATTCAGCCTCCGGATTTTCTTGAGCCACTTCAAAATCAAAGGCTAGTAACATTTCCGACCGGTTTTGAAAGTAAGATGTATAAGGTTCAGGAATGAGCACACTGCACAACGCATATTCTAGGGGCTCGACGATCCCGCCGATTTCCTCCATCACTTCCGTAACAAATTGCTGCAATTGCATCGTAACACCTCCATCTTAGAACAAATCCTGATCTAACTGCTTTTGCTTTGCCAGCTTTTGTTTATTTTCAAGAAGCACTTGGCCAATTTGATCCAGTTCAGATTCCACTTCTTCCATTGATTCAGCATTTACCCAGGCATTCATCACCAGTTCCGAAAAATCTTCCTTTTCTTCAATGTCACCGAGAATCGCATCGACCTCACCAACGACCAGTTCAAACATGTTAATTTTTCGATCCAATAAATCCAATATATAGTACTCAATCGTGTCGCTGGATGCGAGGTTGTAGACATACACATCGCGTTCTTGGCCAATCCGGTGAATCCGCCCAATTCGCTGTTCAATCGCCATTGGATTCCATGGCAAGTCAAAATTAATCATCCCGTGACAAAATTGTAAATTCCGCCCTTCTCCGCCTACCTCCGTACTAACGAGCACATCTGCCTTTTCGCGAAAGTAAGCAATTTGCTCTTCTTTTTCCTTTCGGCGCAAGCCGCCATGAAACTCTGCCACTTGAAAGCCACGTTCTTTGAGCATTTTACTTAAATAGGCCTGTGTTGAAGCAAATTTTGTAAAAATAAGCATTTTATCGTTAAAACGTTCGAGGATCGCGACAAGTTCATCAAGTTTGCTGTTCTTTTCACCGTTGTTTTGAACAATGGCAGTGGCTTGGTGAAGAAATCGGTCAATTTTTTTGCGATCAAATTCAGATAATTTGCCGTTCACTACAAGCCTCTCTAAGGAAGGAACAACGGCAACCATGGAACTGCCGATTTGCTCTTGAAGCGTTTTAAGCAAAAAACGGTTGAAGACAGGATGCTGCTTGTTGTAATACTGGCGAATAAAGTTGCTCATGTCATCATAGAGAAGCTTTTCTTCTGTTGAAAGAGCAACGGTTTTCGTATAGGCAAATCGTTTGGTAAACTTGACATCGACATTGCTGCGTTTGTTGCGGATCATCACATCCGCCAGCAAGTTCTTCAATTTATCGGCATTCTTGACCTCTATTCCATCCTTGCTTTCAACGAAATTCTTTTTAAAATAGCTATACGTTCGTAATTGCCCAGGTTTTAACAGTGTGATTAAATTGTACAGTTCCTCGAGATGGTTTTGTACAGGGGTTGCCGTTAGCAGGAAAATATATTTTTTGTTAATTCCGTTTACAAACTGCCATTTCTGTGTCGCCCTGTTTTTTAGATGGTGAGCTTCATCGACGATCACTAAATCATAATGCTGCGCAAAAATGGCTTCGCGGTGATTTTTGCGTTTCGCCATGTCGATGGATGCAATTACTTTTGGGAAGTATGCCCATGCTTTTTCTCCCATGTTTTTAAAATCGGCATGATCTGCCCGGATAAAGTCTTGGTTAAACTTCCTTTTCATTTCATTTTCCCATTGACCAACGAGTGAGGGAGGAACGAGAATTAAAACTTTCTTGACCAAGCCACGCATAATATATTCAAGCATCGTTAGCCCGGCCTCGACTGTTTTGCCAAGTCCCACTTCATCACTTAATAATACACGCCCTTTAAAGCGGTTAATAACTGCTTTTGCGGTATTAATTTGGTAGTCAAACGCCTCAATTTCCCGGACATAGGGCAGACAAATCAACTCTTCTTGACTGGCAGCGACTTTGAACGTTTTGGAGATTTGGTACAATTGAAACCATTTGTCGGGATGATTCGAAAAACCGGCTAGCGCGCCTAACACCTCTTTGCTGTGTTCTTTATTAACTATTTCTTTGCCAAGAGAGTCGCTAGTTATGCGAACAGGAGGTGTTACGTAGATTCTGCCGTCATCTGTACATTCAATGGCTAACACTTCTGATGAATACGGAGAGAAAAAACCTTTGATTCCTCTTCCTTGCAGCAGCAATTCATTCCAATCAATTGAGAACTTCCGGCGTACGCCTTTGTCATTTTCCATTTCAAACGACTGCCCGGCAATATCGATTTTTTTAAAAAAGTGGATCAACACCGGATCCATTTCCATCGCATTTAAATCAAACAATTCTCTATTCACTTTAAATAGGAGCCTGTCCAAATCGTTCACCCGCTTCGCTGAAACAATGTTTTTCTACAACATATTATATCATTTATGAGGCCAAATCTCTTTCACAACGATTACTTGAGTATCAAACAATATCCAAGAAAATGTTAAAAATTCATGAATTTATAAACACTTAACCCATTGTTTCCCTTTGATATTATTACCATTATGGATAATTTGTGGTATTCTATTAAAGTGGAAAAGCGAAAATTTATACATAGGTCTTATTCCTTTCAATAATCTTTACACGCTTTTCCTAATAATTGATAAAGGAGGTTTCGGTAATGAAAGCTTTGTTAAAAAATTCTGGTGGTGTAACAAAAGAAGTAAAAGTAGGATTCAGCTGGACAACTTTCTTCTTCGGCTTTTTTCCAGCCTTATTCCGCGGTGACTTAAAATGGGCTGCAATATTGGTTGTAATTGAGCTTGTGTTGGGGTCATTTACCCTTGGCATTGGAGCTTGGGTAAGCGGTGTAGTATTTTCCTTTGTTTACAATAAAATTTATATCAAGGAATTGATTGAAAAAGGATATCAACCTGCTAATGAAGAATCAAGAAGATTACTAGAAAGTAAACAAATCATTTCGAAAACCGCATAATACACTGACTGAAAAGAGGAAAAGCTTTCTCTTTTCAGCCTTTTTTAAACATCTGGGAATTATCTCCAAAAACATACTCATTATTTCGATTAATACTACCATGAAAATGATCCTCTTGAATGAGTTCCTTTCATTAGTTTTGATTTTTGTAATTTTAAAGACTAATTTTTTTGAAGTGTTTGTGAATATTTGTGAAACACTTCACAAATTTTCCCGCTTTTGGCATATAATTTTCTCAAGAAAGGTTTTTTAACTCAATCAAAGAGGTGGAGTTTTTATGAAAACCAAAACAGGGTTAACGCTTGAGAAAGTATTGGAGAGCTCTACTGTCTATCGGAACGTGTCTGTACCAAAGCTGATTGAAGCTGCAATTAAACGCGGCGAAGGAACACTCACAAACACAGGTGCATTAAGAGTGGTAACCGGGAAATATACAGGAAGGTCGCCAAAGGATAAATTTATTGTACCTGGATCACTATTTGCCGACAAAATCGCCTGGGGAAACGTCAATCAACCCTTCGATCCGGCCAAATTCAATCTCCTCTACAGCGATGTCCTCAATTATTTATCAGAAAGAGAAATTTTTGTCTTTGACGGCTTTGCAGGTGCTGACACTCTGTTCCGGCTGCCGATTACGGTTGTGAATGAATACGCTTGGCATAATTTATTTGCCCATCAGCTCTTCATTCGGCCAACTGAAGAAGACATAAAGCATCATCAACCCAAATTTACGATTGTATCTGCTCCAGGTTTCCATGCGGATCCCTCCGTGCATGGAACGAAATCCGAAACGTTTATTATTGTTAATTTTGAAAAAAGACTCGTGTTAATTGGCGGTACAGAATATGCGGGTGAAATGAAAAAATCGATTTTTAGCGTGATGAATACGATACTACCTGAAAAAAACGTTCTTTCAATGCATTGCTCGGCAAACGTTGGCAAAAAAGGCGATGTCGCCCTGTTTTTTGGTCTTTCGGGTACCGGAAAAACTACCTTATCTGCTGATCCAAATCGCTATTTGATTGGCGATGATGAACACGGTTGGTGTGATGCGGGGGTATTCAACATCGAAGGCGGCTGTTATGCGAAGTGCATCCACCTAACAGCGGAAAGGGAGCCGCAAATCTACAATAGCGTTCGTTTTGGCGCGGTACTTGAAAATGTTCCCATTAATGACGAAACACGGGAACCCGATTACGATGATACGAGTTTAACCGAAAATACGCGTGTCGCCTATCCAATCCATCATATTGAAAATGCTATAATTCCAAGTTTCGCCGGTCATCCGAACGTTATCATTTTTCTAACGGCAGATGCATTTGGTGTGCTGCCGCCGATTTCCAAACTGACGAAAGAGCAAGCCATGTATCATTTTCTTTCCGGCTATACAAGCAAGCTCGCTGGAACCGAAAGAGGCGTCACAAAGCCTGAAGCGACTTTTTCCACCTGCTTTGGAGCCCCTTTCTTACCATTAAAGCCAAGTGTATACGCCAAACTTCTCGGTGAAAAAATTGACCAGCACAATACGAGAGTTTATCTCGTGAACACTGGATGGAGCGGCGGGCCATATGGCATTGGGAAGCGGATGAACTTATCGTTTACGCGTGCCATGATCACAGCTGCGATCACGGGTGAATTGGAAAAGTTTGCGTTTAACCCTGATCCGATATTCGGCCTCTTTATACCTGAATTTTGTCCGGGGGTACCTTGGAATGTTTTAAATCCTCGCAGCACGTGGGAAGATAAATTGGCCTATGACCTTCAAGCAAATGAATTGGCAGACCGTTTTAAAAAGAATTTTGAACAATTAGCGGAAATGGATCCGGAGGTGAAGGAAAGTAAAGCCTGAAAAAAATCAAAATCGATTTTCCCAGCACCAACAATGAAGCAGGTATCTTTTTTTCAGGTGCCTGCTTTTTTAAATAGACTGAAATTTTTGCACCTATCATGAATCCAAGTAGTCAAGGGAATGGTATAATTTCAAAAAAATATGTTAGGAGGTGTCTTTGGGTGGAATTGAAATTTGTCGAACTGCAAAAAGCGCTTTTTCGTTTGGTTGAAAATGAAAATTTGGCCGCTGCTTATTCACTTTTGGAAAAAGCACAGCAAGAATTTCCTGAAAAATTAGCTCAAACCACTTTTTGGAAAGCCTGCTTTTTTGCCAGTCAAGACCAAGCGGAAACTGCAATTAAAGTTTTGAACGAGGGGATCCAACAAGGGGTGTGGTGGCATCCTACTACATTCATTCAGGATCCTGATTTAAAAGGCTTACAAAATCGTAAAGAATTCCAAATGATCGTGAAAAAATGTGAGGCCCTATTCGAAAGAGAGAAAAAAAGTTCCAAGTCACACCTTTTTATCTTTGGGAACAACCATTCAGAAACAGCGATCTTTTCATTGCATTGGAAGGCATCGAATGTGAAAGATTTTGCTCCATATTGGTTAAACGATCATATGGTAAAAAACTATTTTTTCGGTTTCCCTCAATCATCACAGGTCTATGGGTACCATTCCTATTGCTGGGATAATCAAGTAATTGCCTATAAGGAAATCGCCCTAGCATTTAAAGAGTTTCAGAAAAAAAATAACGCAAAACACACGATTCTTGCTGGAGCTTCCCAAGGAGGGAAATTATCGATTGAATTAAGCCTTAGCAATACACTTTCAAATATAAAAGGATTTATTGCCGTCATTCCAGCGATTAAAGATGTATCTTCAATTGAAAGTCTTTTAAAAGAAAAGCGGTTTGAAAACGTTAAAGGCTGCATCATTACAGGAGATCAAGACCCATTTTATCAAAAAACACTTGAACTGCGCCCGATTTTCAAAGTACACAACATACCATGCAAATTTATTGTACTAGAAGGTTTAGGCCACTTTTTCCCAAGCAATTTTCCCGAATTGATGAAAGAGGCGGTTGAGGATATTCTGTATGAAAACGAATTACTTCTTTGATGCTAGGAGTTGAATTTAGCCAGACTACGAACATCACCTCCCTCTTGATGAAAAAATAGTAGAAAAAGAGGAATAATTCCTTCGGATATCGAATTATTTTCAATAAAGGAATTCATTCCGACACTTCCGATGACAAATTTGACATTGTTAGGACAAAACAAGGTAGAAGGTGGCTAATTATGGAAAATAAAGGAAAACTCAAACCGGAAGATTTATATGAATTGAAGTCGCTGACCGACCCGCAGCTCTCGCCTGACGGTACAGGAGTCATTTATGTACAAACATACATAGACCAAGAAAAAAAGGATTATGTATCCAATCTTCATTACATCAACCTAGAAGATAACAAGACATGGCAATGGACGTATGGAAATCACCGCAACTTCTCGCCAAGATGGTCGCCGGATGGTCGCCGTCTTGCATTTATTTCTACGCGCAGCGGTCTTCCCCAACTGTTTGCACTATCCGCGAATGGCGGTGAAGCAAAACAACTGACCAACTGCAAAAACGGGGTGAAAAATTTCATCTGGTCTCCGTGCGGGAAGAAGGTCGCTTTTTCAACCGCAATTGGAAAAGAGGAGTCTATCAACGATCGGGCAGTAAAAGAAACGGAGAAAAAAGAACTGCAGCCGCTTGAAGTTGATCAGATGAAATACAAGTCGGATAGCGGTGGATTTTTAGAGAATGAAAAATTTACCCATATTGCGATACTGGATTTGGAAACAAATGAACTAAAGCAATTAACGAGCGGGAGAAATGATGTTGAACTTGATTCCTGGTCCCCAGATGGAAACTATATTGCATACCATGCAGATTTATCGGAAGATCTCGACTTCTCGTTTAACTCAAATTTCTATTTTTATCATGTTAAAACAAAAAAAGTCCAAGCGATTACAAGCGGAGAGAATGACTATTATCAAGGCTCATGGTCACCAGATAGCAACTATTTTTCATTTTTAGGAAGCCAGCAGGAATTTAAAAACGCGACTCAAAGCAAAGTCTGGATTTATGAAGTCAAAACCGAACAATTGCATTGCTTCACAAGCGATTTGGATGCGCCGGTCGGAGACTATGTCGTTGCAGATTTCCAGCAAGGTGCCGCGCTTCCGGGCATTGTTTGGGCCGAAGATAGCCAAAGCTTTTACTTCACCGTTTCGGATCATGGCAACACGATTGTGTATTACGGAAATCTTTCCGGTGAAATTTATCCTGCCATTCATGAGAATCAGCATGTTTACGGCTTTTCTTTAAACAAAAAAGACCACATCGCGATCTGTGCAATCAGCACTCCAACGCTTCCTGGGGAATTATTCAAGGTAAATCTTCAAACAGGAGAAAAGGAGCAGCTCACCCATGTGAATGATCCCATTCTGGCTGGCCGTACACTTTCAAAACCTGAGACATTCAAATTTCAGGGTGCTGACGGGTTTATGGTACAAGGATGGATCATGAAACCAGCCGATTTTGAAGAAGGAAAGAAATATCCGCTTGTATTGGAGATTCATGGCGGTCCACATGCGATGTATGCCAATACGTATATGAATGAATTTCAAATTCTCGCTGCTGCAGGGTTTGCTGTTTTGTATGCAAATCCGCGCGGGAGTCATGGGTATGGCCAAAAATTTGTCGATGCCGTTCGCGGCGATTATGGCGGCCATGATTACAAAGATTTAATGGATGCATTGGACTATGCACTTGAAAACTACCACTTTATTGACAAAGAGCGTTTGGGCGTGACAGGAGGAAGCTATGGCGGATTTATGACAAACTGGATCGTTGGTCATACGAACCGCTTCAAGGCAGCAGTAACACAACGATCCATTTCAAACTGGATCAGCTTTTATGGGGTGAGCGATATTGGTTATTTTTTCACGGAGTGGCAAATTCTTTCTGACCTAAAGGATATCGAAAAACTGTGGAAGCACTCTCCGTTGGCGTATGCGGAGAAAATCGAAACCCCATTGCTCATTCTTCAAAGCGAAAAGGATTACCGGTGCCCGATTGAACAAGCGGAGCAGCTGTTTGTTTCTTTAAAAAGGCAAAAGAAACCGGCGAAGTTTATCCGGTTCCCTGAATCCAATCATGAGCTTTCAAGAAGCGGAAAACCCGAACTGCGGATCAAAAGGCTTGGGTATATAAGAGATTGGTTTCAAAACTATTTAGGGTCATGAACCCGAAAAAAGAGGTTTTTTAGTAGAGGATGATCCCGTTAAAGCAGGGATCATCTTTTTGTTTTCTGTTGATAGTCAACAACCCATGACTGAAGTCACGGGCTTGTAAGGTCTTACGACCTTTAGATTTTACAGTGGACAACAAGACCAGTGTCTTGCCCTTTAAACCACGCTAGAGGTACTGTTTAGGCTCCAAGCAACCTTTTTTATATCATTTAAGCCCCAACTATTTTTGGTAGAATTTCATCTTTAGTATAGCGTTCTCCATATTGTTTAAGGTTGAACGCAGAGTTACGATCTCGGTCATGATGCGCGCCACAAGAAGGGCACTCCCATTCACGAACATCTACATTTCCTTTTAATGCCGTATTCTTATGACCGCAAGTCGAACACAATTGTGTAGATGCAAAATTTTTCGGTGCTTTGACAAAATATTTCCCTTGTTGTTCCAGTTTGTATTTTATATACAAGCGGAAGTTGCCAAAACCATTATCTTGCTGGTTTTTTGCATAATGCTTGTTTTGTCCAATCACACGCAGGTCTAAGTCTTCTACTACAACCATGTCATAGCGATTCGCAAGGGCATATGCTTTCTTGTGAATCCAATCTTTTCGTTGGTTGGCTACTTTGGTTTGAAGTCTTGAAACGACTAGCCGCTGTTCCTCCCAACGATTAGAGCCTTTTATTCTTCGTGCCAACACTCGTTGTTCTTTAGCTAGACGTTCTTTCATTTTTCGATAATATTGAGGGTAGTTGGCTTTCTTACCCTCGCTATCTACGAAAAAGTGAGATTGAGAATAATCTAGCCCCAAAATGCGAATAGGTGTACCAATGCTTGTGATTTCCTTTGGGAATTCAACACAAATTGACACGCCAAATTGTCCTTTTATGTTCATAGTAACCGTGACATTTTTAATTTTACTGCCTTGTGGCAAGGGTCTATGTGTATGTAGCTTTAACCCTACTGCTTTCACAGAAGACTTTTGTGCTGAGGGAAGATATATTATTCCATCTTCCATGTAGATATTTCCGTTTTGGTTAAATGTTGTGTAGCTAGCTTTGTTGCCTTTACGAGAATGGAATTTTGGCATTCCTTTTAAATCACGAAATGTCGGTTCTACCCCTAGTGTCTTTTGACGTTTTAAGGCAGATTTCTTGTATTGTTTCTTATTGGCAATTTTGTTAAAGGCAGTTATCGCCTTGTTGAAATTTTGCTTTGCCTCATTAGAAGCAAATGCGTCAACAAGATACAGATAGGCTACATTATCCTCATTTATACACTGTTTTTTGAATTCAGAAACAGTCGGCATATCCATCTTCTTTAAAGAAGGTAATGGATCGCCAGCCTGATAGTTACTCTTTTCCAAATAATGATATAGATGAGCAACATGGAGGTTATACATCTTTCTGCGTGCACCAAAACACTGTCTTAAATAAGTTTCTACTTCTTGTGAAATAGGGGTAGCTCGATACACATAGCCACGATTTACTAATTCAAGCATTCGGTTCACCTCCAGTCATTTTTCTTTTTGGTTTTGGATATATCCACGAACCTGTTCTTCGGTATTTTCACTAATATAATGCTGAGGCTTTAGGGAAATCAACATATGAATATGGTCTTTATCCGTTTCCATTTCTTCGATCGTTATCTGGTGGTCTTTGCATAGTTCAATAAGAATGTCTTTCAACGATTGCTCAATCTCGTTGACAAGTACCTTTCATCTGTACTTTACACATCACACTAGATGATATTGAAGCGAATAGACACCCTCTACCGTGGATAACTTTTGACACAGCTATCACCTCATGTCTATCATATCATATGTGGTTTTAGCCACGAAAGAGATGTCGGACAATTGAGTTAGCATAAGCTAACCCTTGTCCGAAGTCGATTCATCTCATGACTGAAGTCACGAGGGTTTTCGACTAATACCTAAAGCATGGGAAAAAACCATCCTTCAATACATTATTTTTGAAAAGCAAATAAGAAATTTTTCAAAACGAGAGAAACTTGACTACTCTTGATATTGTTCAACCTCTTCCCTGCTGCAATCAAGAATATTGGCGATCGTTTCAACATCCATCCCTTTTCGCAGCATTTTTTGAATGATTTCCTTTCTCGCTTGTTCTTTTCCCTGTTCTAATCCTTGTTTTATTCCTTCTTTTATCCCTTCCCGGCGTTCTCCTCGTATGTTTGATAATTGATCTCGCAAAAATTTCAGCCTGGCTTCGTATAGTTCCTTATTTTCCTTATTTGCGCTTAAATTTTCCCACTCGACTAGGGCTTCTCGAATTTCCTGTTCATTCATTGCCAAGACCTCCAATTCCTGAAAAATCTCTTCGTCAAGGATTTTCTTTTGATAATTGGCTGCTGAGAGCATCATCAACCACGGTAATTCTTTCGGCGGATTCTGCTTCATTTCTCGTTTGTATTTTTTCCATTTTACCATAAATTGTGACAGATTGATCGCATGGAATTCAAGGTGGGGGCTCCAACTAAAATGTTCAGTATCTTCTTTTATGTGAAAAACAGTATGAAAGCTATCGGTTTCGTGAGGAAAAAGCGGGTAATTTACTATGTTGATCATGATCGTGGGGGGCAGCAGTTGATAATCTTCACCACTTGCTAAGGATGCAGAAAACAACTTGGACCAGTAGTAAAGCACTCGTTCTGGCATGTCATGCTGATGGGACAATTGAATCTCAATATTGATTCTTTCGCCATTGGAGGTGTGCACAAGTACGTCCAATCTGCTCGTTTTTCCATCAAGGGCCTCTTTAATGAGTTCGGTATTTTCATATTCAACATCTGTAATCCGGTCATTGTCTTTTCGGTGAAGCAAATCATTTAAGAAGGCAATGGTAATCGACTTACGGCGTGGATCTCCAAACAATTGTTTAAACATAAAATCCATTTTTAAATCAAGATATTCTTTTGTCATGTGGGTCCATCCTTTCGGGGAATTTAGGAGAATACGAGAGGCTATCAACAACTTTATTAAAACTTACTCGTTCAAAAAAATCAATCTACTTTTCTAGCATTTTTATGACCTTTTTGTTAACTTTTCAAAACGAGGGATAAAATGAATGCCACAGTTTTAGTAGCAGTCCGCTTTTTTCAATCATACTTTTCCTTCTTTATCCTTTAAGCTGTTATAATGGCAGGCTTTTCACAAAATAAAAAACGCCCCAATTCGTTTATCGTATTGGGACGTTTTTGAAAACTCCATGCGAATTTATTCAATTCTTAGCTACTTTCACTTTAACCATCATCTATTGTTATTCCCCTATACAATTTCCGAATCCAGGTTTTGTCCGGAAAATTGACTATTGTACAAGTCGGCGTAGAAACCGTCTTTAGCCAGCAACTCTTTATGGTTGCCCATTTCAATAATTTTGCCTTTGTTCATGACGAGGATCAGCTCGGCATCACGAATCGTGGAAAGCCTGTGGGCAATCACGAAACTTGTGCGGCCTTCCATTAGAGTAGACATCGCCTTTTGAATCAGCACTTCCGTCCTCGTATCAACACTGCTCGTGGCTTCATCTAGAATCAAAATGGTTGGATTAGCAAGAATGGCACGGGCAATCGTAAGCAACTGCTTTTGTCCTTGAGAAATATTGGTTCCCTCTTCATTTACAACAGTTTCATAGCCTTCAGGCAGTGTTCGGATAAAATGATCGGCATGAGCCGCTTTGGCAGCCCGAACGATTTCCTCCATTGTTGCTCCTTGTTTGGCATAGGCAATATTTTCCTTAATCGTTCCATTGAATAACCAGGTGTCCTGCAGCACCATCCCAAACATTTTCCGCAAATCACTGCGTTTTAGATCCCGGATATCCACATTGTCGATACTGATTTTTCCAGAATTTAGTTCATAGAAGCGCATCAACAAGTTTACAAGGGTAGTTTTACCGGCACCTGTAGGTCCAACAATGGCAATTGTGTGACCTGGTTTTACATGAAGGTTCATGTCTTCAATTAGCGGCACCTCTTCTTTATAGCGGAAATCTACGTGTTCAAACCGTACTTCTCCCTTAGGAAATTCGATTACTTTTGCAGCTGCAGAATCTTGAATTTCTTCCGGTTCATCAAGAATTTCAAAGACACGTTCGGCACAAGCAACCGTTGATTGAATGATATTGGCAATTTGGGCTGTTTGTGCAATTGGCATTGTAAAGGAACGTGAGTATTGGATAAAAGCCAGGATGTCCCCTAAACCGAGGAGATTTTTTGTAATCCATACGCCTCCGACAATGCTAATGCCGACGTATCCCAAATTACTAATAAAATTCATCAGTGGAAACATCATACCCGAGATAAATTGCGCTTTCCAACCTGCACGATATAGATTTTCGTTGATTTCATTAAAGTGTTTAATTGAATCCTTTTCTTTCCCAAATGCCTTTACAATTTTATGTCCCGTATACATTTCTTCCACATGGCCACTAAGATCTCCCAACTCTTTCTGCTGGGAAGCAAAGTATTTTTGTGATTTTTTGGCAATAAAAGCAGTAGAGACAACATACAAAGGCAGCGTTACCAGCATGATCAATGTAAGGATTGGACTGATTGTCAGCATCATAACAATGTAACCAATTATTGTGATCACTGAAGTAATAATTTGGGTCAAGCTTTGCTGCAAGGTGTTTGCTACCGTGTCCAAATCATTTGTTACGCGGCTTAATAGATCCCCATGTGCATGATTATCAAAGTATTTCAACGGCAATTTGGAAAGTTTTTGATCAACCTCCCCGCGCAGATCTCGAACCGTTTTCTGCGCTACTCCAGACATCACTAACCCCATGACTAAACTGAACAAAGAACTAACCACATACATTCCTAAAAGAATAAGGGCAATGTTGCCAATAGAACGGAAGTCATATTCTCCATTTGTTTCCTTAATTGCTTTAATCGCCCCATTGATTTGATCCTGAGTCAATTTAACATTCTTTGCTCCAGATTGTGACTGGTTCGGCATTTTTTTGCTTAAGTCCAACATCTTTCGGACAATATCGGCCTTTTGATTGGCATCTTTTACCGAATTCAGCATCGGAAGTTTGATGAATTCTTGTACCGCTTTGGCTGTTTCCGGATTGACTTTTTCCTGCTGCTGTGGAGTTGCAGACTGAGCGTTTGTAGATTTTTGCATCTGCTTCATTTGCAAGGTAAGTTGATCAACTGCTATTTTTTGTGCTTCCGTCATTTTTTGCAGTAAGGTTTTTGCCATATATGCATCTTGTAATTTGTTGATCGCTTTGCTCATGACTTTTGGTGCTGCAATCGTAAATGACGTACTTGCAATCGCAAATATCAAAACAATGATTAAATTTAACGTATGTGGTTTCAGATAGTTGATCAACCTTTTAAGCGTTCCTTTAAAATCCTTGGCTTTTTGCACTGGTGCACCAAAGTGGCCTCCGCCGCCAAAGCCGCCCGCTCCTTTGCCTCTTTCCCGATTATGATGTTTGTTTTGCTCACTCATGCAATCTCCTCCTCAGACAGTTGTGAGGAAACAATTTCCCGGTATACCTGGCTCGTTTCTACTAGTTCTTCATGCGTTCCCATTCCGGCAATCTGACCTTCATTCAGAACGATAATTCGATCCGCATCTTTTACCGTTCCTACCCGCTGGGCAACCAGAATGACTGTAGCATCTTTGGTTTCCTGTTTGAGAGCTGCCCTTAATCGTGCGTCCGTTTTAAAATCAAGGGCCGAAAAACTATCATCAAACACATATACTTCAGGTTTTCTCACCAATGCTCGGGCAATGGACAGGCGCTGCTTTTGTCCCCCTGAAACATTTGTACCGCCCTGTGCGATTTCGTGTTCAAAGCCACCATCCATGGATTCAATAAATTCAGTAGCTTGGGCAATATCAGCGGCATGTCTTATTTCTGCATCTGTAGCCTGTTTATTGCCAAACCGAATGTTCTCACTGATTGTTTCAGAAAACAAGACAGCCTTTTGTGGGACAAACCCGATTTTCGCACGAAGGGTCTCCTGCGACATGTTCCTGACATCTACCCCGTCGATCAAAACACTGCCACTGTCCACATCATAGAATCTTGGAATTAAATGAATCAGAGTCGACTTCCCTGCTCCAGTTCCTCCAATAATGGCCGTTACTTCACCAGGCTTCGCCGCAAATGTAATATTCCGCAAAGCGGGTTGCTCTGCACCCTGGTATGTGAAGGTAACATCTTTAAACTCAACATAGCCTTTTTGAGTAACATTGTCTTCCACTTCCGTTTTGTCGGTTATTCCCGGAAGAGTTTCCAGAACTTCATTTACTCTGACTGCTGCAGCTTGGGCACGTGGAACCATGATAAACATCAAGGAAAGCATTAGCATCGAGAACATGATTTGCATCGCATATTGAGTAAATGCTGACAATGCCCCGAGGTCCATATTGCCCTTACTAATGAAGATTCCCCCAAACCATAAAACAGCTAGAGAGGTTAAATTCATAACCAACAGAATCGATGGCATCATGAAAGCCATGATTTTATTCACTTTGATATAATTATCGGTTAGGTCAATATTTGCCTGTTCAAATCGTTTTTCTTCATGTTCCACCATATTAAATGCACGAATAACACGAATGCCAACAAGCTTTTCCCGTAAAACAAGGTTTATGCGATCAATCTTTCCTTGGATTTTTTTAAAAAGCGGGATCATCCGGGAGGCAATCAGGGCAATAACACCTGCCAATACCGGGATTGCGATCGCCAGCACCCACGTGAGCTGCTTGTCTTCGCGTAAGGCCATAATAATACCGCCAATGGCCATCATCGGAGCACTAATCATCATGCGCATAATCATGATTAATACTATCTGAATTTGATTAATATCATTCGTCGTTCTTGTAATCAGTGTTGCTGTACCAAACTGATCAATTTCTTGCAGCGAATAACTTTCGACTCTTTCAAAAATCTTGCTGCGCAGGATTGTCCCTAAACCCATTGCGGTTTTTGCAGATAAGAAACTGGCGATAATGGCACAAACTGCCCCACCTGCAGCAATCAATAGCATGAAACCGCCAATATTGATAATTTTTCCAGTATCCCCCTGCATCACTCCCTTGTTGATAATATCTGACATTAAGGTCGGCAGATAAAGATCACTTAATGTCTGCAAAAATACAAATACCAGTACGGCGATGATCATTAAGGTAAACGGTTTTAAGTCCTTAAACAACCTTAGCATGTTTAGACGCTCCTTTTGGTTTTCCTATGATGGACAAAAGTTTCTCCACCAGTAATTTGATACCTCTGTCTCGAATATTCGCAGAATATGATTCTCGGTTGTCCTCCTTGCATTTTGAATTAAAAAGGGCAGGATAGACTGCAGTCCAACTTCAAAAGTACACTGTTTATTCTATCTTTTTTTGAGTTCTTTGGCACTTTTAGATTTAACATTTGTATAAAAATATTTCGCATAGGAATAAATTATTTCAACAAATGAATTTTGGGATGCAAAGTTGGGGGGTTTTTATAAAAAAATGCTTCAACAATGATCGTTTTTGACGTAAGAAAAAAAGCACCATCCACAGTCGGATGGTACTTTTTAAAGGCATTAGATAGTTTCTCTGATGTGGCTTTTTCTTGCTGCTCCTGAATCGATGGATGCTATCGAAACAGCGCCGGATCTTGGTCTATGACATCTGACGCCACCCGAGCTTTCATTTAGCTAAAAAACTTTAGCAATAGGATTGCTAAAATTACAGTCGAAGCGCCGCCAATCCTTGTGGAAACTTGGGCAAATGGCATCAATGACATCCGTCCGGAAGCAGAAAGAATCGCAACATCGCCCGTCCCCCCTAAACCGCTGTGACAGCCGGTAACAATCGCTGAGTCAACAGGAAACATCTTCATTAGCTTGCCAACAAAGTAACCGGAAGTGATCATCGCTAGAACAACAGCGGCACAAATAATCACGTAGGCAGGTGTAACGATTTTAACAACATCTTTAAGCGGGATATAAAGCATCCCTAATCCAACCATTAATGGCCAAGTCAAACTGCCTGATACAAATTTATATAGATGAAAAGCACCTTGTTCCATTTTTTCCGGCATAACCTTGATACTTTTTACAACAGCGGCAGCAATAATCATCAACACCGGGCCAGGAATGCCAAGGAATTTATTTCCGAGAGCACCTAAAATAAAGAAACTACAAGCAATTAACAGGCCAGCACCCATCAAGCGGAAATCAATCGGTTTGTCAATCGTTGTTGCTTCTTTAATTCCATCGCCGCCTTTTGTTTTTACTAAAACGCCGTTGCCGGTAAGCTCTGGCTTTTTCTCACCAAGGCGTGCAAGAATACCGGCACAAATAATGGCGACTGTGTTACCAATAACGGCAGCCGGAATTAGTTGACCTACAAAGGTTTCGGACGCTTTTCCAAGCACCTGTCCATAACCTAATGACAGGGGCAAAATTCCCTCCCCGATTCCACCGCCAATAATTGGAACAACGATATAAAAGATTGTATATTTGATGTCATATCCAAAAAGCAAACCAACCAAAGCGCCAACCACTACGGATGCAATCGTTCCAGCAATAAGTGGAACAAACATACGCGTAAACCCTTGAATCAACACTCTTCGATTCATACCAAGAATACTGCCTACAACCAAAACCGAGATGTAAAGATAGAGAAAGTTTGATGTTTTCATCAGCTGGGTAACAGCGTTCATTCCTGATGTGTTAATAACATTAAAAAAGACTAAAATGGAAGGAACCAATAAAGATAAAATGGCCGGACCACCGATATCTTTTAAAATTGGAATTTTCATGCCCATATCGCCTAAAAAAATTCCCATGACCATAATAACAGCAAAACCGCCGAGCATATCTGCAGGGAGCTGCTTATAAACTGCAGCCGCATAAACAACCACTGCAATAATGATATAAAGCGGAAGAGGAATAACACCTATTTTGCTACTTGCTAATTTGGCTATAAAACCTTTCTTCTCTTCACTATCTTCTGCCACCCGGGTAAGCGGTTTCAAATTTGTTGCTTCCATCGATTCATCCCCTTATCAATTTGATAGATTAATCATATTCTGAATTTAAACGCTTTCATAGAATATGAAAATTTAATAAGCAGTTTTGTAAATAAAAAAAGTAAGCAGTTTTAAGCTGCTTACAAAAAGTTTTTAATCAGATGTTCCTTAAACCGATTAAATTCATGCTGATAGACAGGCCTTCCAACAGAACCATAAATCACTTTAACGTCTAAAATACCTAATTCCTTTAAAAAATTTAAATATTTGCGAACGGACACGCGTGAAATCCCAACTAATTGTACGACATCCTCTGTTGAAAACGGAGCACCTTTTAATTGTTGAATTGCTTTCCAAATTTGGTTTAATGTATCTTTTGTTAACCCCTTGGGAAGCTCCTCCATCTGCGGCTTATCCTCTCGATGCAAAAGCTGCTGGTCGAGTTCCTCTTGGCTGATAACAGGTTGTGTTTGAATAAACTTTGATTGCTCTTTATATGCAGCTAATGCCATGTTAAAGCGTTCAAATTCAAAAGGTTTAATTAAATAATCAACCACACCGAATCTCAATGCTTTTTTAATTCGCTCCATATCCGATGCGGCTGATATCACAATCACATCTGTTTCTTTCTCATTTTCCCGCAGATAAGAGAGCAGAACCAGCCCTTGTTTTCCCGGCATGAATAGATCCAAGAGAATTAGATCGATGTCAAGTTTGTCCAGAATCTCTATCGCCTTATCTACCGACGCAGCCATCGCCATCAACGTAAATCCTTTTACTTGCTCAAGATAACGTTTATTAAGATCGGCGACCATTGGATCATCTTCAACAATCATTACCCGGATCATGCTCTCCCCCCTCAGCCTTATTATATGGTAAAAACACAGTAAAAACTGTTCCCTTTCCAGGCTTGGAGGAAAGAATGATTTCCCCCGCCAGTTTTTTAAGCGACTGTGAGACTAGATAGAGTCCTATTCCCCGATTTTCACCATTTGTAGAGAATCCTTTTTCAAAAATTTGATTTTGCAGCCCTTCACTTATCCCTTCTCCGGAATCTTTTACCTCGATTGTTAATATATCATCGGCAAAATCGAAATTTACAGCTATTTTTTTAACATCACAATTGGCCACCGCAGCGATTGCATTATCAATTAAATTCCCAATAATCGTAATCATTTCATGTGTTACATCTGTATGGTCTGGTAGAGGGATCGGTTGATCACAAGAAATCAAACATTCTGCCCCTGCTTCCCTTGCATAGCTCATCTTTCCAATTAAAAAACCAGCCAGCACTGGATCCTTAAATTTTTTTGTCACGAAGCCAATTTCATTTTTTCGATGATCCACCATTTTATTAATGTACTCGATCAATTTCTCGTCATTTCCCATGTGAATCATCCCCATAATAACGTGGAGCTTATTCATAAACTCGTGTGTCTGAGCACGAAGGGCATCCGCATACGTTCGCACCCCTGTTAGCTGTTCTGCCAGCACCTGAATTTCCGTTTTATCGCGAAAGGTTGCAATTGCTCCAACTACTTTACTTTTTACAATAACAGGCACCCGATTGGTTAAAATCGTCAACCCATTTAAATTCTGTTCTTCGTCAAGGTCGACTTTACCCGTTTTGAGTAAATCACTTAAACGAGTGGAGGGTATGTATTGATCAATTTTAATCCCAATCGGATTGCCACGCAGGCCAGCTCGTTCAAACAGCTTTATGGCAGCCCGGTTGACAAGTGTAATTTTTGATTCCTGGTCAACCGCAACAATTCCCTCATGCACAGATTGCAGCATGGCGCTTCGCTCTTCCAATAATTTTGCTATTGCAAACGGCTCAAGTCCAAGTAAGATTTTTTTTAAATACCTTGCTAAAATAACTGCCCCGAGCACGCCAATTAAAAGCCCAATTATCGTCCCAATAAAAATCCCCATCCGGCTCTTATTAACGGCTATTTTCACATTGTCTAATGAAATCCCGACCGCTACTGCCCCAATCTGTTTCCCTGATTTATCCTTTATGGGTGTAAAATATCGTAGTGAAGGGCCAAGCGAGCCTTTCGAAATGGATGCATACTCTTTCCCTTTTAGAACCGTTCCTTCATCTCCGCCTATGAATCGCTTTCCTACCATTTTCGGATCAGGATGGGATTTGCGGATCCCGTTCATATCCATTACCACGATAAAGTAAACGTTGGTAACTTTTTTCATCTCGTTGGCAAATGTTTGGATATCTTTTTGATTCCGTTGTCCACTCATTGCCTCGATCACAAGCGGATTGTGCGCTACCATCCGGGCGATGTTTGCCGCATTTTCAGCTTGATTCTCTTCAGTTTGTGAGGCTACCCTCGAACTTATTAGTAAATCTGTTATCAACAACGAACCAGTGACCACAACACATACAAAAACAATAATAACTGACTGCAGGCTCCATTTTCCCTTTTTCATATTCCCCTCCATTTTTAAGAAGGCGACAGACATGATTCTCCTCTTCACCTTGTCATTCGGACATGTAGATTCAGTCAACACAAAAACAAAAAGGCCGCAAAGCTTTCTAAAGAAAAGCCTTTGCAGTCTTGAAATTTCTTTAACTTATAAACAGAATCACGCCTGCCGCAATAGGTGTTAGAACCATTGCACTTTTTAAAAGCAGTTGTGGAGCAAGTGCAGTAAACTTTGCTCCCACATAAGAGCCGATCATCGTACCTGCCACCACTTCGAATAACAGAGCAACATCCAAGAACCCCTGAAAATAGTAGCCGACACCTCCCGCGACAGCAATCGGCAAAATTACAAGCATGGTTGTCCCCACTGATTTTTGAAGCGAAAGACCCATAATCACAAGCAAGCCAATTTGAATAAATGGAGCCGAACCGATCCCAAACGTTCCTGACAATAATCCCGTAACAATCCCAACAACAGCCGCTTTTTGAATAAGAAGTCCTTTTCCTTGCTGCTTAGTAGTATGGTTTGCGGTTATTTTTTGAAAAATAAACAACCGAACGACCAAGATAACAGCCGATAAAAATAACATTCCCCCTGTTAACCAGTGCATGGATTGGACGGGAATCAAACCGGCAAGCTTTGAACCAAAATAAGAGGCAATCGCACCGAATCCGCCCACAAGCAATCCGGTCTTCACCGAAATAGTTCCTTGCCGAAAATGGCTCAAGGCACCGGACATAGTAGTAAAAACCATCGCTGCTAATGAAGTCCCTAAAGCGGTGTGAATGGGGACATTATAAAGAACAGTTAAAATAGCAATAATAAATCCGGAGCCCCCTGCCCCGACAAATCCTAATAACATCCCCAACACGACCATTGTTACCGCAATAGCCAACTCCATCCCCTCCTGCACAATCTCCTGATGATTCATTATATCTAGTTAAATTGCTAAAAATTATTTTTCTTCAGCAAACAACAAAGTCGTTTATCCCCATCTAGTATACTAGATGGATCAAGAAATTCCTAACTTTTATGAATTGGGGAACGACCCAAAAATGAAGTGTGGGGAGTCTACACCTTTATATTAAATGGTAGCTTTTCTCAGCTAATCAGAATTTAGAACCATAAATTCTGAACGCACGACGGGCATGGATGCCCTAGTCAGGCGAAGGCACAGGACGTGCCGTTTTGAGCGTGGCGACGGGCAACTACGCCTTAGGAACCGCCAAAGGCTCGACAGTCGGCGAGTTTTCTTTATAAAGTCCCAAGAGTCTCTGTTTTATTTCCTCTACATTGACAATCCTTCGAGCAGCCTCTGTTTCCATTGCGGCAAGGGCAACTGCAGCCGCTACATGTGCTGCAACCCGAGGATCAAATGGATCCGGAATCACATAGTCTGCATGAAGTTCTTCATCTAAAATTAAGCCAGCAATTGCTTTTACAGCAGCTAACTTCATTTCCTCATTAATTTCTTTGGCGTGAACATCGAGAGCACCCCGGAAGATGCCAGGAAAAGCCAATACATTATTCACTTGATTCGGGAAATCGGAACGACCGGTACCCACTACAAGAGCACCCGCTGCTTTTGCCTCATCCGGCATGATCTCCGGTACCGGGTTAGCCATCGCAAAAATAATTGGATCGCGATGCATGGAACGAATCATTTCTTTTGTCACTGCCCCGGCAACTGATACACCAATAAATACATCCGCACCAACAAGAGCGTCGGCAAGGATACCTTGTTTTTGTTCCCGGTTTGTCATCTTTGCCATTTCTTCTTTAAAAGGATTCATTCCAACCGGCCTGCCCTCATAAAGAATACCTTTTGTATCACATAAAATAACATCTTTTACGCCCATTCGCAGCAAGAGCTTAACAATCGCCACTCCGGCTGCACCAGCACCATTGACGACTACACGGATTTCATTTATTTTTTTATCTGCTAATTTTAACGCGTTCAATAAACCCGCTGCTGTTACGATCGCCGTGCCGTGCTGGTCATCATGGAATACAGGAATATCACAAGTTTTGCGCAGACGGTCTTCAATTTCAAAACAGTTTGGCGCGGCAATATCTTCTAAATTAACCCCGCCAAAGGTTGGTTCCAAAAGTTTGACGGTCTGGACAATTTGATCTGTATCAGTGGTAGCCAAGCAAATCGGAAACGCATCAACATCTGCGAAAGATTTGAATAAAACTGCCTTTCCTTCCATAACAGGCATCGCCGCTTTTGGACCGATGTTCCCAAGGCCAAGTACGGCGGTTCCGTTTGAAACAACAGCGACTAGATTTCCCTTTGAAGTGTAATCATAGACCTTGCTCTCATCCGCTTGAATGTCCAGGCAAGGCTCGGCCACACCAGGTGAATAGGCCAAGCTTAACTCCTTTGCATTACGCACCGAAACTTTGGAATAAATCCCCACTTTCCCTTGATGTTCTTTATGCATTTTTAATGCTTCATCCCGTAAAGTTGTCATTTGATAATCCCCCATTTTCTTTCAATTATAAACCAATAGAGTGGTTAATTGATGGAATCGTAATCTAGTGAAACGTTCGCTTTTCGTGGGTTGTGCAAACGGAATTTTGGAATGACCACTATAAGTAATCGTTTTCATTTTTTGTGTAATATGTTCTTGATTGTCTATTTCTATCTTAGTATCTTCGTTTGCATTTTTATAGATTTTGTAATTAAAAAAAGCACGCTAGCCAAAAAGGCATACATCAGCCGGTTAAAAGCGAAATGAAAAAGCAGTAGCGGGGACAAGGACAACCCATTACTTTGGACAAAGTTTGTCTGATTAGCCAAAAAAGTCGACTCCTTAACAGGAAATCGACTTTTTTATCAATGAAAACTATTGGTGGAAATCTGTATTTTCCTGACGCTGTCTCGAACAGAACTAAATGTACCGTACCCCAGTCAGCGCTGCTTAATTTTTGAAGATGTTTAAGTTCGCCTCAGCAGGCTTACGGTGTACATTTCCAGCCCGATTTAACTCCCTAACTGCCTCTTTACTTGTATCAACACGTTTAACAAATAGGGCTAGTAGAAGGGCAACAATATTAATGCCTAATGCCACATAGAATGAATATTGAATACCCACCAATAACGCTTTTTGCGTTAATAAAGCTTGTGCGGCTGGTGTCAGGCTTGTTGGGTCAGCACTCATCATGAGACGTCCAGCTTCTGTTTTGGCAGCAGAGTTCATAATGGTAACAAGAACAGCGGTACCAATTGAACCGGAGACCTGCTGCGCCGTATTGTTGACTGCTGTACCGTGTGGATTTAATCGTGTTGGCAATTGATTTAAACCATTTGTCATGATTGGCATCATAACCATTGACAAGCCAAGCATACGAAGCGTGTAAACAAGAATTATATAAGTATAACTAGAGTCAATTTGTAAGTTTGCTAACATATAAGTCGAAACAGCGGTTACTGTAAGTCCTGATACAGCAAGAATGCGCGGACCAAATTTATCGAATAACCTCCCTGTAATGGGCGACATAATTCCCATCAAAATGGCGCCGGGCAACATCATTAAACCTGAGTCAAGCGGTGAGATTCCTCTTACATTTTGTACATATGCCGGTGTTAAAATCATCCCAGAAAACATCGCAACTGCGTTGACGATGGCAATAACAGATGCTAGCGCAAACATTGGATATTTGTACACACGTAAATCCAACAAGGGTTCATCCGATTTTAGTTGGCGGAAAATGAAGATGATTAAGGCAACAGCGCCAACGAGTAAAGCGGTTATCACAATTGGATCGGTCCAGCCATCTGAGCTTGCAGAACTGAAACCATATAGCAATCCGCCAAAACCCATCGAAGATAACACCACTGAGGTGTAATCGAGTTTAGCATTTTTGCTTTGTTTCATGACGTTCTCAAGTTTCCAAAAAGCTAATAATAAAGTAATGACTGCTAATGGTAAAATCATTTCGAAAAGTAAACGCCAGTCATAATGCTCCACAATGTAGCCTGATAATGTCGGTCCAATAGCTGGAGCTGTAATCATTACTAATCCAAAAATCCCCAACGCAGTGCCTCGTTTTTCGCGAGGGAAGCTGACTAGCATAATATTCATCAATAAAGGTCCCATGACTGAAGAACCTGCCGCTTGGATCATACGCCCTGTAAGCAACATCCCAAAGTTTGGAGAAAAGGCTGACAATGCAGTCCCTATTGTAAAAATCGTCATTGATGTCATAAACAAACCGCGATTAGAAAAGCGTGTAATTAAAAAGGCTGATGCTGGAATTAACACGCCGCTCACAAGCATGTAGCCTGTAGAGAGCCACTGGATCGTTGAAAAATCCTTAATGGTTAAATCATCCATAATTGTTGGCAATGCAACATTCAAAAGCGAGTTATTTAAAAACGAAACAAATGCACCGATAAATAAAATTGCCAGCATTAAATAGGGTGTTTTTCGTTGTTGTAATCCTGATTCCATGTTTCCTATCCCCTTATTCTTAAAATTCAATTGGCTATTTGGTTTTCGAGATAACTATGCAGCCGGGCCGCTTGCTGATCTCAGCATTTATGCCCCCTGTTTGTAGTCTTTCAGCTTTCTCAACTAAAGGTTATTCCTCTCCCTTATAAAGACCTCTTTTTAACAGTTCCATTTGTTCGATATAATTTTTTAGCGCCTCTTCATTCGTTAAATCCTTAACGAAAACTTGAACAAGGTTTTGAAAAGTGACAGCACTAATAATTTTTAATACTTGTTGCAGTTCGTGTTTGCCTTGAATGTTCAAATTTTTTGTATTAATGAGATGAATGGTAGTTAAGTACTGATTTTTTTGATTTTCCTTATAAATATGGTTGGCTAACGTATTTTCAAGTTCATAGTTCATATTTAAAAAAACATTTTTAAAAAAGTGTTTGTGTTCCTGTTTTCTGTGGTTCTTGATCATAAATTGAAACATATCTGTAAAGGCTGAAAATAATTCTCCATTATGTTCCTTCAACACAGATAAAAAATGTTCATGATTTTTTTGGGCAAGTTGGTTTAATAAGTAATAAAATAAATCTTCTTTTCCTTCAAAATATTGATAAAAACTGCCTCTTGGTATTCCTGCATTTTTGATAATATTCGCAATCGATGCTTCATGTAATGGCACTCTGGAAAACTCTTCCTTTGCAGAATGCATTAAAGTATCCTGTTTTTCTTTAGGCAAATGAAAAAACGTTTGTTTTGGCATAATCATTTCCTTTCTTTAAAATGACAAAGTGTCACATAATGGAATTATATATGACACATTGTCACATGTCAACAACAAATATGACAGGGTGTCATGATGACCGATAAATGAAAACTCGCCGACTGGCGAGTCCTTTGGTGGTTCAGAAGGCCTAGTTGCCCTACTTCCCGTACCGTGGATAGTGAAAACCCCCTTACCCTAAGTTTAACGATTATCGAATTTTTTCAACCTCTTCCTTGCTGCAATCAAGAATATTGGCGATCGTTTCAACATCCATCCCTTTTTGCAGCATTTTTCGAATGATTTCCTTTCTCTCTTTTTCTTTTCCCTGTTCTAATCCTTGATCAATACCTTGTTTAACTCCTTGTTCAATTCCCTGTTTTATTCCTTGTTCAATTCCCTGTTGAACTCCTTGTTCAATTCCCTGTTTTAATCCTTGTTCTCTTCCTTGTTTTATTCCTTGTTTTATTCCTTGTTCAATTCCTTGCTTTATTCCTTTTTTAATTCCCTCTTTTATCCCTTCCCGGCGTTCTCCTCGTATGTTTGATAATTGATCTCGCAAAAATTTCAGCCTGGCTTCGTATAGTTCCTTATTTTCTTTGTTGGCGCTTAAATTTTCCCACTCGACTAAGGCTTCTCGAATTTCCTGTTCATTCATTGCCAAGACCTCCAATTCCTGAAAAATCTCTTCGTCAAAGACTTTCTTTTGATAATTGGCTGCTGAGAGCATCATCAACCACGGTAATTCTTTCGGCGGATTCTGCTTCATTTCTCGTTTGTATTTTTTCCATTTTACCATAAATTGTGACAGATCGATCGCATGGAATTCAAGATGGGGGCTCCAACTAAAATGTTCAGTATCTTCTTTTATGTGAAAAACAGTATGAAAGCTATCGGTTTCGTGAGGAAAAAGCGGGTAATTTACTATGTTGATCATGATCGTGGGGGGGCAGCAGTTGATAATCTTCACCACTTGCTAAGGATGCAGAAAACAACTTGGACCAGTAGTAAAGCACTCGTTCTGGCATGTCATGCTGATGGGACAATTGAATCTCAATATTGATTCTTTCGCCATTGGAGGTGTGCACAAGTACGTCCAATCTGCTCGTTTTTCCATCAAGGGCCTCTTTAATGAGTTCGGTATTTTCATATTCAACATCTGTAATCCGGTCATTGTCTTTTCGGTGAAGCAAATCATTTAAGAAGGCAATGGTAATCGACTTACGGCGTGGATCTCCAAACAATTGTTTAAACATAAAATCCATTTTTAAATCAAGATATTCTTTTGTCATGTGGGTCCATCCTTTCGGGGAATTTAGGAGAATACGAGAGGCTATCAACAACTTATAAAACTTATCATTTAAAAAAATCAATCTTTTTATCTAATGCTCTTCACTGTGAATTCAAGAAATGCAAGGAAATTAATTGAAAAAGTTAAAGGATGCTCCATTCTTTACGTTCTTGAAAAATAAATCTACTTGTTGACATTGCAGTGATGATATAAACTATTTCAAATTCCACATGGCATGAATAGTGATTATAGATTAATATGCCATGTGGAGACAATGAAATAACTTCCATTTCCACTAATCTTGATATTGTTCAACCTCTTCCCTGCTGCAATCAAGAATATTGGCGATCGTTCCAACATCCATCCCTTTTTGCAGCATTTTTCGAATGATTTCCTTTCTCTCTTTTTCTTTTCCCTGTTCTAATCCTTGCTTTATTCCTTGTTCAATTCCTTGCTTTATTCCTTTTTTAATCCCTTCTTTTATCCCTTCCCGGCGTTCTCCTCGTATGTTTGATAATTGATCTCGCAAAAACTTCAGCCTGGCTTCGTATAGTTCCTTATTTTCCTTATTTGCGCTTAAATTCTCCCACTCGACTAGGGCTTCTCGAATTTCCTGTTCATTCATTGCCAAGACCTCCAATTCCTGAATAATCTCTTCGTCAAGGACTTTCTTTTGATAATTGGCTGCTGAGAGCATCATCAACCACGGTAATTCTTTCGGCGGATTCTGCTTCATTTCTCGTTTGTATTTTTTCCATTTTACCATAAATTGTGACAGATCGATCGCATGGAATTCAAGGTGGGGGCTCCAACTAAAATGTTCAGTATCTTCTTTTATGTGAAAAACAGTATGAAAGCTATCGGTTTCGTGAGGAAAAAGCGGGTAATTTACTATGTTGATCATGATCGTGGGGGGCAGTAGTTGATAATCTTCACCACTTGCTAAGGATGCAGAAAACAACTTGGACCAGTAGTAAAGCACTCGTTCTGGCATGTCATGCTGATGGGACAATTGAATCTCAATATTGATTCTCTCACCATTGGAGGTGTGCACAAGGACGTCCAATCTGCTCGTTTTTCCATCAAGGGCCTCTTTAATGAGTTCGGTATTTTCATATTCAACATCTGCAATCCGGTCATTGTCTTTTCGGTGAAGCAAATCATTTAAGAAGGCAATGGTAATCGACTTACGGCGTGGATCTCCAAACAATTGTTTAAACATAAAATCCATTTTTAAATCAAGATATTCTTTTGTCATGTGGGTCCATCCTTTCGGGGAATTTAGGAGAATACGAGAGGCTATCAACAACTTTATTAAAACTTACTCGTTCAAAAAAATCAATCTACTTTTCTAGCATTTTTATGACCTTTTTGTTAACTTTTTCTGAAGGTTGGGGGAAGTAAAACACCGAAGTTTTATTTGCGACCGACCCTCTATGGCCGAAAGTGCTCCACCTATTATCGATAAAGCGAAACTACCATCTGTCGGGGATTCATCTTCCTCAATTGTTCTGGTCAGTTCCCCCACCTATGCCTAGGGGCAGCCGAGATGGGGGCAACTGCATGTTAAAATTAAGAAGGAAAATTCCCCGTTGCTAATGCGCCGTCTAGAATTCCTTATGTACCGCAAAAAGTTCGGTACGGCCGGTTTGATTGTGGCGGCAACATGCAATACTCCGTCTGTTCTGTACTGTATGCAAACGGATTCGCTAGGATACTTAGAAGCCGATTCATCGAATTGTAATCTCCACGGTCCACTGCCGCATTAAGCGCCTCTTCCACCTGGTGATTTCGCGGAATCACGGCGGGATTACTGCGGCGCATCAGTTGCTGAACAGAAATTTTCGTTTCTTGCTGCCGTTCTAGTCTGGCGTGCCAGCGCTTAAGCCAATCGGAAAATTCTGCTGTTTCTGCCAGAGGGGAGTCGACTGATTCATGAAGCGTTAATGCCCGAAAAGTATTCGTGTAATCCGCTTGATACTGATGCATCAACGCGAGCAAGCCTTCAATTAGGGTACGGTCTTCATCCTCCGCATTGAATATCCCGAGTTTCGCTCTCATTCCTGCCAGCCAATGGTTTTCGTACAGCCCCATAAAACCGGAAATCTCTTCCTGAGCCATCTCTACTGCCTTTTTTTGATTTTCGTGTAAAAGCGGCAGCAAACTTTCAGCAAAGCGGGCAAGATTCCAACCGGCGATGTACGGTTGGTTACCATAGGCATAGCGTCCCTCCGTATCAATTGAGCTAAAAACAGTCGCTGGATCATACGTGTCCATAAAAGCGCACGGCCCATAATCGATCGTTTCCCCGCTTATCGTCATGTTATCGGTATTCATTACCCCATGGACAAAGCCGACAAGCTGCCATTTTGCAACCAAAGCCGCCTGATGTTGAATCGTTTTCCTTAGCAGTGCCAGATAAGGATTTTCATGCTCTGAACAATCGGGATAATGACGCTTGATCGTATAATTAGCCAAAGTACGCAAATCCTCTACATTTCCCCTACCTGCAGCATATTGAAAAGTGCCGACACGAATATGGCTTGCCGCCACACGAGTTAGGATTGCCCCCGGCAGCATCGTTTCCCGGATGACCTGCTCGCCGGTTGTAACAACTGCGAGGCTGCGGGTTGTCGGGATCCCGAGTGCATGCATTGCTTCACTTATAAGGTATTCCCGAAGCATTGGCCCTAAAGCCGCCCTGCCATCACCTCCGCGGGAATAAGGCGTTCTGCCACCTCCTTTTAGTTGAATATCAAAACGATCGCTATCTGGAGTGATCTGCTCCCCAAGAAGAATGGCCCGGCCGTCTCCTAGCATGGTAAAGTAGCCAAACTGGTGGCCTGCATACGCTTGTGCCAGCGGGGACGCTCCTTCAGGAATCCGGTTGCCCGCAAACACTGCTGCACCTTCTTCGCTTTTCAACTCCCCGGCGGCCAATCCCAGGGATGCCGCAAGAGAGTCATTGAAAAATACCAGTTTCGGAGCGGAAACCGGAGTTGGATTTTGCAAGGTGAAAAAGGCCTCCGGAAGGCGCGCATAACTATTGTCAAAATTCCAACCATCTCTTGTTTTCGTCATCGAATCCCCTTTTCTGTTTTAATCTTGAATTTCTTTTTCCCTATCATGGGCTGTCGCCATTTTATTACTATACCCGTTGTGCCGGAAGATGACCATGAAATTTAATTTTTTTAGGAATGCGGCCAAATGAACCATTTGTTGGAGAAGGGGGTGAAAAAGAAATTTGTATCCCGCTCGCTGCTCCAGCTCAAAAATTTACCCATCGCATTTTTATAAGCTGATCCACAAAGCTAAAACCTAGTAACTACACCGCAAAATTCTCAGAGTGTCTCCGTTTCCAGCCGAAATCCTTCGAAAACTATCTCTTCATCAACCTCCAGCAATAGGCAGCGTTTTCCTTGGTATGTAATATATTTTACATATTTCAATTCCTTTGGATCGATGGATACATCGGCCGCTTTTGTTTTGATTTTGATCGTTTTCGGAATTAAGCTGTTTGCTTTGAATTCATGTTTTTCGTCATCAACAACCGCCTTAAAAGCATGCTCCACTTTGGCAGGTTCTACATTTTCGATCCCGCTTACCGTTAAGATGCGTTCGACATCCCGATAATCCAATGTAGGAGCTTCACTTTCTTCATTCTCCTCATTTTCTTGAACGAGTTTATCAATTTCCTCATAGACATTGGAAATCACACTTGCAGGTACTGCATCTCCCATCACTTCTTTTAAGATTTGCTCGAAACTTTCCTTGTCTTCCTGAGCCGTTATAATTTCTTCACAAGTAAGAATTTCTTCAATAAAACCTCCATCCGGCTGATTTGCTTTTCCGGCACAATAAAGAATATGATTCACATCGGCAGCATTATCATTAAACGCAGGAAACAAAAAGCCCAGCATGGGAGAGTCTAAATTAATAATCGGATCAAAGACATTGTACGATTTAAATTCTTTCTCTACATAATCAAACATCAGAGCTTTTTTTGGCTGATCCGTTTTATTCAGGCTGCAAAGGATAAATGGATTGGAATATACCTCGTCATCCGCGCCTTCTTCGGCTTCCGAATCCCGTTTCCGAACCGGTTTCCGATATTCTCCCCGGATAAACGTCACCATTGTATCGAATTCATAAACCGTATGGGCAAACAGTTTAGCAACAATTTCAAGCATGTATTCTTTCCAGTCTTCCGCTGTGGCTGCCTGCAATCCGTCAAAAAGGATCATCTGGGTGCTGTCTTCCACATCCCGCTTAAATCTCAGCTCAAACAGTTTGGCATCGAGAGCGCCAGTTAAGACCTTTTTGAAATTTGCCAAAAATAGTTCTTGTGCTTCCTGTTCCAGCATTTGAAATGCCTGGCTGACATGATGGTAAATCTCGCCTGATTCTTTTTGAACATAGACATTGAAGATTTCTTTGATGTTCATCAGATGGTTATCTAGCTTAAATTGCTTGCGTATATTCGCAATATCTTTTTTATTCATGAATCTCAACTCCCAACCCTGATTATACTGTTCGAGCGGGAAAATCTCTATTTCTATTTACTAATTAGCGGCCAATTCCTTTGAAAGATGATCCTTCGCAGCCACTGAGACGCTGCAAATTGAACGGAATCCATTATTTATCTTCTTCTGTATGAATCTGGAAGGTAACCCCGAATTTGTCCGTGACAATACCATAAGCAGGACTGAAAAAGGTTTCCTGCAGCGGCATCCTTATTTGGCCGTTCTGCTGCAAGCCTTCAAATATATTTTTTGCTTTATCTTTGTCAGTCGTGGAAATGCAAATCGTTACTTGACTGCCGCTTTGGTGGGGCTGTCCTGGAAAAATGTCCGAAAACATGATAACCGATTCACCTACTTGGATAGTTGCGTGCGACACTCGATCCTTTGCTTCAGCAGGTAACGGAAATTCGGGATTTTCAGGCATCTCCCCAAAAGTTTGAAGAAAAAGAACTTGGGCATCTAAGACCTTTCCGTAAAATCCGATGGCTTCTTTGGCATTTCCATTCATCATTAAATAGGGGATTACTTGTACTGCCATAATGTATTATCACTCCTGTTTATGTATGTTTTTTTAATGAAGCTTCGTTCTATTATTGTCTACTTTTTTATTATATATTATAGAACGTATGTTTGCAATTTTAACCAAAACAAATGAGAGCCCAAAATGAAAATAAGTGTTTCCGGAATAATTCAGTGGGGAGAAATCTCTAACTATGAAAGACCTGATGTATTCGTAATATACAGGCGACAAATAAAAAACGAATTTCCTCTTTTACAAAAATAAAGAGGAAATTCGTTTTTGCCTTGTATCTCTGTTTCTAATGCAAGTTGAGAAATAAAATCAAGAGTTTCTTCAGGTGTAAATTTTGAATTTCTAAATTTAATCAGCTTTTCCCTGACAGGGGACAAGTGGACAGGGACCTTGTCCCACCAAATTAAAGGGAACCCCCAACTAAAATGAACACACATATCCAATGTCCATCATGATCGACATTTTAAAAAGAGGAACCTGGAACCCAGGAAAATGTCAATTCCCCACAGCCCGCTCCAAAGCCGGTTTCATATAAATCTTCGTAATAAGCTCTCTCAAACTGGTTGTTCAGAATTCCGTAAAAATAGGCAACCGGTTTTTTGACGGCATGGGTGAACTTCATTTTCCGGATCAGCTGCTGAAAGGAATGGATGGCAATATCAAGTATCTGATCCGTTTGTGTTTCGCTGTTGTTGCGATAAGCGGCGATTTTTACCATATGCCACATGTCTTCGATTGTTTTGGCTTCAGGGAAAAAGTATTTTGCAAGTTGAACAAAAGGCTGCGGTATGCGGTCACTGACAAAGCTGTGGTTCAATTCAGCCGGTTCTTGTTGACGTTTAGTTATCTTTTGATTGTTAGTTTCAGAAAGATTACTGGTTTCCTTATGGTGGTCCATTTTTTCTGCCTTTGGTGGTTCATTTGAAGGAAAGCGATTGAAAATGTACAAATTACTCGATTGCGAGCCGTTTTTTCGCTCAGTTTCGTACACGGTTAGGATGCCGAAATGGATCGATTTTTGCACCATCCGCTTAAAAGTGGAGCGGGAAATGCCGCTGTTGTGGTATTCTTCATGAATCGCTTTTAAGATCGTACCAATTTTGGCATTTGCGACTCCAGGAATTTTTGCTGAAAAACGAGCCAGCCGTTTCAGCCCGATCAATTCTCCCTTGGAAAACTCCTGTTTTTTCTCAGCCAGCCACATTTCAAAATGGCAATTAAATTCGTTCAATGTCTGAAATTGTGAATAGGATTCAAATTGATCATTTTTGCCAGATTTAATATTCATGTAAATGCACCATCCTTCTACCCTCTACATATGGATGAGCGGGCGAAAAGGACAGGTTCACTGTGTGACAAATTCGTGAACAATCTTGCCGAATGTTTTTTTTGGAAGGGAAGGAAAGAACCAGTGAAAGTTTATATATGTACAACTTGAAAGCTCGGTTTTGGTGAAGGCGGAATTCTTTCGAGGGCTGTTTTAATTTCGCATTTAAATTCACTAGTGTTGTATAAATAGTGTTAGAATTTTCAGTTTAATCATTTCACCCATTTAGAGCCAAAAAGTTAAATACCTAGTTAAAGGTGGTTCCATCCATTTGGAAATTTATTTACAATTAGACATGTGCGACAACGACGATTTGTTTATTAAGGAATGGCTTTACCTTCAATCTTTCTAAGCCAGATATGTGCTGGTTTCCATATGGCGGCCCTTAAATAACGGCTAATTTGTAAGGTTTTTCGTTTGCTTTTTGTTTCAATTTGCACAAGAACATGTAGACAAAAAACAATAAGCGCTATGAATACTTGGTTTTGAATTGCCCATTCACTCTGTCCGTAGAACTTTTTGATGCTGAGATGTTGTTTGATCCATTTAAAGAACAATTCAATGGACCAGCGTGATTTGTACATTTCTGAGATTTCCTCGGCACTCAAATCAAAACGATTTGTGATTAAATGGAGTACATTCCCTTTAGTATCCAAGACCTTGATTAGACGAAAATAATTTTCAGCACGGTTCTGTGTTGTTCCAATCAGGACCATTTGGTCCGATAAGACAGAAGAATGTTCTGGTAGTTTAAAGTTGTATACTTCCCGAATAACAGCGTTTTTCCGTAACCTTGAAAGAAAAAAGAAGCCCTCGTCAGTCATGCGGTCAAAACGTTCGTAATCTAAGTAACCGCGGTCGAACACATACATGCACTCTTTGTCATCTACCATGATTTCAAGCTGTCCACGGTCATGTTCTTTTGCCGTTGTTATAACGGCTTTTTCAGGGTAAGAGGTTCCGCTTTCCATAAACACAAGGCGCAAATGTAACTTCACCCCAGCTTTTGTTTTGCGGAATTCTGCCCACTTATGATTCGTCAAATTGAGTGGCAATGTGCTTGAATCGATGATTTTTAATGGCATTACAAGTTTCGTGTAATGCGTTTTGACATGAATTTGTGACACTAAATCAAGAAAAAGCCTTTGGAAAAGATCTGGATTCAAGCCCACTGAGCAATACTAATAGAATCAAGGTCAATTTCCTTTTGCAGATGGTCATCGAAAAGACAATCACCAAGCGCGTGAAGGCTTTCGACTTCTTCTAATTGAGCAAAGAGCAGTAATTTTAGGAACGACTCCGTCGTTAATTTTTTCGTATAGTAATCTAATTTCATTGTTTTCACCTGTTCTTCAAATAATTGAAGATTTATTGGTGAAAACCATTGTCCAAATGAAGTTTTTCGTGTAATCTTGTCCATGCTTGAGTCCTTTTTTAGTGGATTTGGACGGGTTACCACCTGGCTAATCCATTATAAAGGACTTTTTCTTTGCTTGAAATAACAAAATTGAACATTTGAAATGTTTTTAATAGTAACTCAAGTTTCGGAGTAAAAAAACATACTCAAACCCTTGATATATAAACAAATAAACGAAATTATAAATTCAAAAAACATAAAAAACACCCTATTCTTTGGTAAAATGTAGGTAACCAACCAACGCAAAGAAAGGATGTTTTCTATGGCTACTATTTTACCAAATTCTAATGGAAATGAAAAACCTAATTCTCGTATGTTGCAGTTTTTTACACAAGCAAAGATTGGAACCTTCCTGCATCAAGCCAATATTCGCAAGGAAAAGGGGGTTACACCGCGTCAAATCGTGCAATTTATTTTCGCACTTGTTCTTCATGGAATGAATTTTTCTAGAGCTCTTGAATCAGACCGTGTTCCAAAGGATTTTGAAAAAGATACTGTCTATGAGCTCTTGAAAAATCCTACATACAACTGGCGTAAATTTCTAGCCAGCGTTGGCTCGTACCTTGTTGCGAAATTCCTACTCCCGTTAACTTCTGACAATCGCGATCGGGTTCTCATATTTGATGACTCTCTGTTCAGTCGCAATCGCAGTAAAGCAGTTGAATTGCTCGCCAAGGTGAAGGACCACACAACTGGGAGGTATTTCAAAGGATTCCGTATGCTTACGCTTGGCTGGGCAGATGGTGCTTCTTTTATGCCGCTTGCTTTTTCATTGTTGAGTTCAAAAAATGATAAAAACCGTTACCAGGAAATCGATTCAAATATCGATAAGCGCACGGTTGGCTACCGTAGACGTCTAGAGGCTACGAAAAAGAGCACTGAGACGATGTTCGATCTTCTTGATTCCATCAATCCAAGTAAACTTGGTGCGAAAACGGTTCTTTTTGACAGTTGGTTCGCCTATCCAGCAATCCTATCAAAAATCGTAAAAAACTACTCACTGCATGCAGTTTGCATGGTCAAACGCTCACCAAAAATTCACTACACCTATGAAGGGGAGTCTTACACATTGAACCAGCTTTACAAGAAGGTTCACAAGAAACGTGGGCGAGCCAAAATCCTCGCAAACATTGTTGTCGGTCTTGGTCATGAAGACGAAAACGGTAATGAGATTCAGGCACGAATTGTATTTGTTCGTGATCGCAACCGTTCCAAAAAGTGGCTTGCCCTTTTAACAACCAACCTTGAACATACGGAAGAAGATGCGGTAAGAATCTATGGCAAGCGCTGGGAAATCGAGTGCTTTTTCAAGGTGGTCAAATCCAATTTGCGTTTGGCAAAGGAATTCCAATGCCGCAGCTATGATTCTATGACTGCGCATACAACCATCGTTTTCCTGCGTTATATGATGTTGTCACTCAGTGTACGGGAAGAAGAGGATCCTCGAACCATTGGACAACTTTTCTATATGTGCTGTGATGAGATGGAAGATATTCGTTTTACGCAGGCATTGATGACCATATTAGAACTAGTAGGTTCCACGATGGCAGAAGAATACCTTCTAACTGACGAACAAATCAACGAATTTTTTGATCGGTTTTTCAACAAGTTACCTGACTATTTGCAAAAGCCGTTGCTTAATACAAGCGTAGCTCGATAATATAATTGGTACTATCCCTTTAATACCAAGTGTTGAGGTTTATTTATCGTGTCCGAAACTTGAGATAGTAAATTTAAATTAATACAATACTAGTGATTTAAATTAAATTTTGGATTTCAATGATTCCGTTAAGATAAGCGAAGGAAAAAAAAAGCGAAGGGACAAAGTACATGTCCCTTCATCCTTACCCTGCACAACACGATAATTTTGAAACATCTTTATCAAAGGTTAAGGCAGCTAATTTTATCCCTTCCGCCATTGTTAAATAAGGAGCGAGGCTTTCTTTTAGATCTTCTATGGTTAGTCCGAATTTAACAGCTAATGTTGCGGCATAAATAACATCCCCCGCATTTTCAGCCACAATATGAACTCCTAATACTTTTAAAGTCTGCGCATCTGCAACTAACTTAAATACACCTGTTGTCTCCCGATTAACAAGTGCTCTAGGAACAGCTTCCAAAGGCAAAACGGATGTTTTAACATCATAACCCTTTTCCTTTGCTTGCTTTTCAGTCAATCCAACCGTTGCAACAGAAGGATTTGTAAATGTGACACCCGGAACAGCTGAGAGATCCAATCTTTTCTTTAATCCTCCAATCGCATTATCTGCCACAAGCCCTCCTTCATACGCTGCAATATATACAAATTGGGGTCCTAAGGTAACGTCTCCTGCCGCGTAAATCCGTTCATTGCTTGTTTGAGCATATTCATTTATCTTTATTTCACTCTGTTTTCCAACCTCTACACCTGCTGAACTTAAATTTAAGGATTCAGTATTAGGTGTTCTTCCCGTTGCTATAAGCAGCTGATCGGATTCAATCACTTTTTTCCTTCCATCTACAGTAACAAAAACCCTTTTACTTTCACCTTTTTGCTCCACTCGGTCAAACGAAGCACCTTTGACAAGATTAATCCCCTGCTCAATTAAAGCTTTTTCAATCGCATCTGAAATCTCCGGATCGTATTCTTTGAAAAGTCGCTCACTTCTTTGCATTAATGTGACTTCTGAACCTAAATGATGAAACAGTTGGCCAAGCTCCATTCCTATATAACCTGCACCAATAACTGTTAATCTTTTTGGAAGCTTCTTTACTTCAAGTAGAGTTGTACTTGTTAAATACTCGACATCTTCAAGGCCTGGAATCGGTGGAAGAGATGGGGAAGCTCCAGTTGCAATCAAAAACTTTCTTGCCGAAAGCATTTGACCCTTCACTTTAATCGTTTTTTCATCAATAAATGTCGCTTCACCTTCGATTAAGTCCAAGCCGTATTCATCGACTAGGTCACTATATTTTTTCTTTCGAAGTTCACTTACTAAATCATTTTTTTGTTTCACCAAAGATGCTAATTCAACTTTCCCAGCAGAAGTTTGTAATCCTATAAAAGGATTACCATTGGCTAAATGACGGATTTCTCCAGCTCGAAGAAGTGTTTTGGATGGCACACAGCCAATATTGACACATGTTCCTCCAACTGTTCCACGTTCCACCATTGCCACTTTTGCTCCATAATCGACGGCTTTAATAGCAGCTGAAAAAGCAGCGCCTCCAGAACCAATAATGATAAAATCATAATCTCCTTCATTTCCTAAATCCACTTTTTCTTGAACAGATGTCATTTCTTCAATACCTTCAGGAACATATTTTGCTCCACGAATGGCTTCTCTCACATCTTCAATAGTTACATCTTCTGGTAATTCAAATTGTACTTGACCAAGGCGAAAACTCGCATCGCTTTTTTTTATTCCAATATTGGTTAGTGCGGTTTCCACATGCTCTTCACATCCTGAACAAGTCATCCCACTTACCTTTAAATTAATTTTTTTGATCATTTTTACTTCCTCCTTCACTTTTAAAACTTTATTTAGTATTTGAACTGGTTTCGTAGCTTAATCCAATAAAAAATGGATCGTCCTTTTCCGTAATCCTTATGCCCATAATTCACTTCACCTCCCCCTCACAACAGTCTCCTTGGTTGTTTTTTCTAGATATCATGTGTTTTACGAACATTATTAATCCAATGAGTAACAAAATAACTCCAAATTCCCATATCTCTTTGCCAATTAAAAAAGTACCAATAGAAGTCAACCCGAGTGCTATTAAAAGAAACGGTAGACCACAGCAAAAAGCAAATAATGCAGGGATGCCAAAAAACAACAAATCACCTTTAGAATTAGATTTTTTATATTTCCTTTTCCTCAAATCCTACACTTCCTCGTAAAATGAACATTAACTTTCAAACAATGTTTCAATAATGGGGCAGGAAAATAGGTTTTCCTCATTTGGACAGCATGCTTTTAATTTTTCTAACATCTTTTGAACTTTTTGCAATTCTGTTATTTGTTTTTGCACATCAAAGGATTTTCGCGAAACAAAATTGTACATATCTGAACACCTTACTTCATCTCGATCCACAACACCCAACAATTTATGAATTTCATTAAGCGAAAAACCTAGATTCTGGAGTTGTTTTATGAAGCGAACACGTTTTACACTCTCTGGACTGTACAGTCGATAACCTGATTGGCTATATTCTACCGGACTTACTAAATGTTTTTTTTCATAAAAGCGAATTGTCTCTTTTTTAACACCACACTTAACTGCAAATTCACTAATTCGATAGGTCATTTCATCACCTCAAAAAAATAATAAACCATGTACTATAGTACATGGTCAAGTAATAATTGGTATTTTAACTGGTCAGTCAACGCACACTGAATACCTAGTTTTATACAAAGATTATAAATATTGTTTATAATAGCATAAGAACAACTAAAAAGTGGTGATCATTTTGCTAAAATCCATTGGTCTTTTTGTATTAGCTGGATTCGCAGAAATTGGCGGCGGCTATTTGATTTGGCTCTGGCTGCGTGAAGAAAAGTCTTATTGGTATGGAATTCTTGGAGCACTTATTCTTATTATCTATGGAATTATTCCGACTTTGCAAACCTTTCCTTCTTTTGGCCGTATTTATGCCGCTTATGGAGGAGTTTTTATTATTTTAGCGGTTCTTTGGGGGTGGATAGTAGATAAAAATCGGCCTGATTTATATGATTGGATCGGTACAACAATATGTCTCATTGGCGTTGCGATTATGCTCTGGGACCTAGGCAATAGGATATTTGTGTCCACGCGGTTTTATCCGAAGGCATGGGAACCATATATGGATCCCCATGCCGCTCTTAGTTAAAAGCGCAGAAAATCCCAACTGTAGCATTCATTAACTCAGAATTCCTTTTCCAAATATCCTTTTTAAATAAGCTGTTTTCTTTTTTCTTTTACAGTCAGTCTAGGAAAAAGCCTAGTCGTTTTAAAACTTGGATCTGTTCCAATAATTCAAGAAATGCAATATTTTATTTACAACCAATAACTGATCTTTATAGGTTTGATCTTAAAATATACCGTTTTTCGATTTATTTTTCTGTTTTACCAATTTAATCAAACTCTTTTAACTTATTTCGCTTAATTCAGATCTTTTTTAGCTGGAGAATTCCTTTGTTTTTCGCTTCTTTTAGCCATTGGGGAAATTCGTTTAACAATTGTTCGTATAACATTTCATCCGACACTTTGGACATATCATCCATGTGGAAAAAGTTCGCATTATCAATAAATCTACCCTCCATTGTATCCAATTTTTTCAATACTTCGAAATTGGAATCTCCAATCCCTACGAATTGCCAAAAAATCGGCTGCGTTGAGGACTCCACGATAAATTTCTTAATTTCCCGCTTGCAACCACCATCATTGATAAAGACAATAAAAACAGGTACATTACTTGGTTCTTCTTTTGTGTATTTAACCATAACATCTGCCATTACTTTTGGCTCATCATTTCTCCCAAATTTATGAATGGCATTGTTGTTCAGTATTTGCCTGTTTACATAATCAGTCAACTCATTTTCCGTAACAGAAGGTAGCCGCGAAAACTCATTGTCATACACCCATATATCCAAGGAACCATCATCATCAAATTGGCTTGCCACCGCCAACACACGCTCCACTGCTTCTTGAACCACCCCTTTACGGTACAACTTTCGCATGGAACCGGAAATATCCAAAACTAAGCCAACCTTAGCAACTACCCCTTTTAGATTTTTCTTTTCCAATACGATACTTGCCGTTTTCTTTTTTAATGAAATGGTACTCATATTCATATTCATTCCTTTCATTTCGCTCGAGGCACAAAAGGCAATGAAATAATTGTACCTCGAGCTTTTTTTGTTGAACTCCAAGTGAAAGCTATATTATAGTTTTTCGTACAAATCCTTATACCTTTCTATTCGACAAAAATATCTAAAATCCTTGTTATTACTAAGTTTTATATTTATTTAACAGATCCTAAATAATGCGGAAAAGGTGAGAAACCCCCGGACTTAATCTCCTTTTTATCCTATCCGTAAAAAGCAAAAAAACCGCTTTTTCTAGCGGTCGATTGATCATAAATCATTATCGGACTTGAAATTTTATGAAGTGACAGAGCCAGACTTATAACGCCCCATTGCATCCACTCCCTTCAGATATGAATTGTATGAGGAATCACTCATGACACACGTAGAGTGCTGTGCGTTAATGGAAAAGATTAAAGAATAAGCAAAAGGAGCCGAAAATCGGTAAGAGATCCTCGGACTCCCATTTTTGGGATGAATCGTTATAAAAAAAGAACGATTTGAAAAAGGTTGTCTTAGTAATTTCCCTTCATTTGTAATTCCTTTAAATCTATTGTAAATCCTGCTTTCATTAATAAGTCTAATCCGAGTAATCCGTTTATGTCTTCATATCCGAAGTCATTAAAATCTACCTCAACATTTTCCGCAGTAATTAAAATACTTCTCAATCTCAAGGTCAAAATCCAAGAATTTGTAACCAATTTCATCAGCTAAAATCTTACCTACAGTAGATTTTCCAACACAGGATACACCTACAAGAATAATCTTCATAAAATTAACCCTCCAAATGAATCACGGCATTTATTAAATATAAATTCACTGTGGATAGACCCCAGTTATTATACTTACAACAGCATTGGAGCAGGATATCACCCCAGATACCCTCTAAGAATTTTATGCGATATACTTTTCTTTAATAAACTGGGGCTTAATAGGAATTAAAAATAACCGTGTGAGAGGAGCCTGTATCAATAATCATATCATCGATTTGTAGCGTTTTTCCTCGAAAAGTAATAATAAGTGATGTTGTAATAAGTTGTCCATCAAATGATATTTTCATTAAATTCGTCTCACTCTCATCAATGGATCTTTGCGAATATGAATAATACAGTTCTCGTTTGATGTATGGTAAACAATGTTTCCTGGTGCTACTTTAAAAAACTCTTTATTAGCATTTTCATCTGGAATGGAACGAATGGGTGCGACTTCATCAATAATTTTTTTTTCATCTTCCTCATGATATTCAAGAATCGATACTAAAACAAACTGATTAGGAAATAATTCTCTAACTTCCTGCCACTTCATATTTCATCCCTCCCATTTCCTTTATTATAAGCTATAACTAATTACAAATCATAAATCTAAAAGTGAAATTTAAGTTACTTTAATCGATCTTGAAATTGGCTAAATTTACTTCTGTATGACAATGATTCTTTTCTACCATTTTTAAACTTCTTATTTATTCAAGAAAAGGGCGCAACTCAAAAGTAAGAAAAAATAGTTCGTTTTTATTCTATGATCTTCCTCTTTTGCTAAACTGTACTCCCTTTAGCCAATCAGTTAAATTAATCTGCAAAACTACACACCCTTTTCCTGCACATTTTTATCCGTATTCTGTTTTCCTAGACTAATAAGATAGGAAACAGTCGTTGTAAAAATCGCTACAAAACCTTGATTTCATGGGCTATTTTCGCTCTAGCAGTGCAACTGTTTCAACATGCGTCGTTCCGGGAAACATATCCACCGGCTGCACTTCCAATGTGTTGTATCCCCCATCTTCCAAAATCCTTAAGTCACGCGCCAGTGTAGCAGGGTTGCAGGAGACGTAGACGACTTTTTTAGGTTTCATGGTGATAATGGTTTCGAGGAGGGCTTCGTCACAGCCTTTTCTTGGTGGATCGACGACAAAGACATCTGCCGTGTGCCCTTCCTTGTACCATTTCGGAATGACGGTTTCCGCTTCGCCGACAGCAAATTCAGCATTGGTAATCCCATTGAGAGCAGCGTTCCGCTTGGCGTCTTCAATTGCTTCTGGAACGACTTCAACTCCGAAGACACTCCGGGCTTTTTGTGCTAAAAATAAGGAAATTGTGCCAATACCACAGTAGGCATCAATAACCGTTTCTTCACCATTCAATCCGGCATACTCCAGGGCTTTGTCATAAAGCACCTTTGTTTGAACAGGATTGACTTGGTAAAACGACAATGCTGAGATGGCAAATTTGACATTGCCGATAGAGTCATAAATGACTTCATTGCCCCAAAGAACGGTCGTTTTTTCGCCCAAAATAACATTTGTTCGTTTTGCATTCACGTTATGCACGATCGATTTGATCCTTGGCAGACGGGTGACGAGTTCATCCACTAGTTGGTTTTTAAACGGAAGATCGGCTGTTCTTGTGATCAACACCACCATCAGCTCGCCTGTCTGCAGACCATAGCGGGCCATGATATGGCGGAGCACACCTTTATGGTTCTCTTCATCATACGACTCGATGCCCAGCTTCCGGCAAATTTCTTTAACTGTTTGAATGGCTTCGTTCACTTCAGGTAATTGAATCACGCTTTCATCCGTATCCACAATTTCATGACTTCTTGGTTTAAAAAAACCGGCAATCAACTCCCCATCTTTTTCCCCAACAGGCACTTGCGCCTTGTTGCGGTAATGCCAAGGATTGTTCATTCCTAAAATCGGGAGGACTTTCACATCTTCAAGCTTGCCGATCCTTGTCAGCACTTGGCGGACAAGGTTTTCCTTGTATTTCAGCTGGCCTTCATAGCTGAGATGCTGAAGCTGACAGCCGCCATATTTATGGGCTTCACTAATCGGAATCTCCACCCGGTAAGGGCTTTTTTCATACAGCTCGATCAACCGGCCAAAGCCGTATCCTTTGTTCACCTTAATGACCTTGATTTTCGCCGACTCGCCCGGGAGTGCCTTTGGCACGAATATCGGATAGCCGTCTACCTTTGCAACCCCTGCCCCATCGTGAGTCAAATCTTCAAAAACAACCTCTATATACTCATTTTTTTGAACGGGTAAAGTTCTATTCATCGTGTTCTTCCTTTGCTCCATTTTGATTAAAAAAATTGTAACACAAAGCCTAGCGTATTGCGAAACCAGCAGGTTTATTGGCAAATCATCCGAATTATTCGTGAAAGCCTTTCTTTCTTATCGTAAAATAGAAACAGGAGGAATAGAAATGGACATTTTAAAAAAAGTACTTGAACTGGATTTTGCCTATTTGGAAACCTTTACGAACCGGATTGAGACGGAGTGGGGCTGTTATTTTTATAACGAAATGCAACCAAACTATTACGATGCGAATCATGCACATGTGGATTCAACCTCCGATGATCCCAAAAAAGTAATGGCCGATGCTATTTCTTTTTATCAAAAAAGAAACTTGACTCCGCGGTTCTATCTGTACGATTTGGATCGACATCAACGCTTGTTGGCGGAGTTAAAAGAATATGGCTTTGGTGTTGAAGAATTTAATGATCCCGTTCAAGTGTGGAATAGACGGATCACAGAACAGGAGAATGACCCTCGAATTACGATTGAGCAAGTCACCGAGGACAATTTTACCGAAGCCATGGAAATTGAGTGTAGCATCAACGAATTGGGCGGCAGAAGTGTGCGTGAAAAAGCTTTTGCACAGGAATTTCGCCAGCCTGCCTATACCCATTTTCTTCTGCGATATGAGGGAACGCCTTGTGCAACAGCTTGCATTTTTGCGCACAACAATCAAGCGCGAATGGAAAGTGTCGCAACCGTTGAAGCCTTTCGCGGAAGAGGATTGATCGGCCACTTGATCCGCCATATCCAGCGTGTGGCTGCGGAACGAAAAGTGGAAAATCTTTGGGTTTTTCCGATTAGCGAACGAGTCGAAAAGGTGTATCAAAAAAACGGCTTTGACACGATTGCCACGATCAAAACAGGACATGCCTTTCTCGGCGGAAAAAGTATTCAAGAAATTCACGGAGGATAATCCATTTATTGTCACCTGCAGCAATTTTTCGCATATGGTATGAATGTAAGGAGCCGCAACTCCTTGGTTTTATCTCCTTTTAGATTTGGAGCACCGGACGGATGGTGCTCCTTTTTTAGCGAAACAGAAGGTAAATCCCTAAATTCTGAACCGATAAAGGCAACTGCGCCTCTGTCGGCGAGTTTTCTTTCTATAAAAAGCCAAGTCAAGATCAGCGTTCCAGGTTTCAGCTTATGGAAAGCTGATGGTATGTATGCCATATGCCTACTTTATTTTATAAAAAATTTACGCAATCACGCGTATAGTTGAAATGATTAAAAGAAAGGTCTAACCATTCCTTTTTCCAAAAATAGATAGCTACCCACACCAAAAACACCACTCTTCATATGCTGGTAAAGAAAAAAATGAGGGAGTTGATCTATATGGTATGTGGAAATACCGGAAGTACGGGTGAAAATTGCGTTTGTTCGGTGTTGCGGGCAATCGTTGATGCACAGGACCAAGTGTCCCCGACATCAGGCTGCACTGTCAGCTGCGAAAAGTCGATCCAAGAATTATTAAACGGGGTGTCACCAGCTTCCACCAGCCCTAACACGATTCCAGTCATTCTCTATTGTGACTGTAATCCGTTCTTAGGAACAGGGGTAAGAGTCAGAACAACTGGGGGAGCACAACATCTTGAATGCATCCAGTCTTTCGTCTTTCGAGTCAATGATGTCGATGATAACTGCTGTGCAAGCCTGGAGCTTTTGGAGGTAAAAGGAGGGCCAAACCCTGCAAATCCATGCAAGCAATTTGAAGGTGCCAAACCAGAGGATATTAAAACAACAGGCATTTGTATCACAGTGGATTTGTGCTGTTTCTGTGCTGTTACATGCCTAGAACCTGTTACACTTGCGCTTTAGTTTAGTAGAAATGCACAAAGAAAAAGCGATCTGCATCCAAACAGGTCGCTTTACATTTTTTGTTTTTTGCGGCAATCCAGATATTCTTGCCATTCTGATTTAAGTTTTGCCGGAAACTGATTGGGGTCGAGTGCGGTTACATCCTCCGCTTCAATCGTAGTCATTTCCTTTTTCAGTGTCGCAATGAGCTGATGAATGCGATCCAAGTCCTCGTGCAAAATGTAATGCCGGTACAATAGGTCAAACAATAGTAGTTTGTTTTCTGGAGTAATCATCTGTTCAGCCCTTTTATAAAATCTGCTTCGGCTAAAAGACTAGGTTGCCGGGCCTAGTTCTTTTCTCCTAGCAATTACAGTATATCACATTTTATGAGAAAATTCTCATCTAAAATTTAACAAATCAGAGGGATCACCTTAAGCTCCTATTACGTATTTTTCCCCAACAATTCTAGAAACTTTTCCAATTTCATTGTTACCATCCACGGTTTGTGATCTGCCCTGTATGCCACGATGTCAGGATGATCCTTCTCAATCCATTTATAGATTGTTTTAAAGCCAGATTTTTGTCGCTTGACTTCCACTGCCCAGCCGTTCGGCAAAATAACATCATGGTCAAAACCATTGACCATTCCTGAAAGGGGAACCCTTTTTCCGCCTGTTAACTTCGCAAGCTCGGCTTCACCACGATAACCTTTCTTTTTTGAACCTGCTCCCATCCGCTCACCCCATTTTCTATTTTTACAGAATATATGAGGGATTTCAGCGGTGAAACTGCGAATTTTAATGATTTCAAAAGTCGAACTAATACCTTAGCTCCGGCCATAAATAAGATAGGTTAACCCCTAATGCCGCCGCAATTTTTTCAGCTGTTTCGATATTCGGCTTTTTGACTTTTCCGGTTCTAAGATTGGAAATGGTTGCAGTTGTTAATCCCGTGAGATTGGCAAGCTCCATTGTGTTGATATCCATTTCCGCCATAAGCACGCGAAGCTGTCGACCCGAGTCCGTTTTATCGACTGTTTTGCGGCTGGTATCTAATTCAGCCAGCCTCGCAATCGTTAAAATGACTTCTTTTCCTTCCCATTCAGTTAAATGGCAATACAGGAAGGCGGGCAACTTGTTCCCATCCTTTGTTAAAAAAACCGTTCGAATATGCAAGTACTCCAAGTGGTTTTTCAGAAAAGCATTCATCCGGAAATTTTTTAAATACAATAGTTCACAAAAAGGCTTGTTTGCGATCTCCTTATGGGTGTATCGGAGTGTTCTCAATGTAAAATCATTTGCCTCGGCAATTTTGGCGCAGTCATTTTTTCGATCAATTTCTAAAAGAAGAATGCATAATGGAATCGAATTGTATTTCTCATAAAAGGCTTGTTTTGATCTTAATAATCGTCCTTCAAGCTCCATTTCCTTTGAAATATCCTTCCCCATGACGAATAAGCCGCTTATTTTCCCCCGTTTAAAAAGCGGCAATGCATGAATGGTTAATTGAAGCGGCTTACCGCTTTTATCGATCATTGTGACAATTTTATTGGAAATGTCAAGATCCGTGGAAATGGAGCAGTTCACAAAATCGATTACAGTTGTTTTCATTTCAGGCGGGAGTAAATCAAGAAAAGTGAATGTTAAAAACTCTTCTTCTGTATACCCGGTTATTTCTTGAGCTGCCAAGTTCACGCTTGTAATTTCTCCTCTTAAATTGAACGCGGCCAACAGTAGACTATTTTTTTTCGGGAAAGAAATAGGTGGTGAATTCTTTCTAGCGGTTAATTGTTGTGAAAAGGCAACGATTTCGGCCGGAACATTCGTTTGCTTGTTTTCCCATTTATTTTTTACAGATGGTTGTTTCCCTTGCTGAGCATCCATTCGTGTTCGGATCGATCGTTTTCCCTTTTTGAAAGCATCCTGATCGGGGATTGGAACATCACTCCTGTTGGGATCCGATTCTTCTTTTTTCATGTCCTCAATCATATCGAGATAGATGAGGATCGTTTGGATTTTCCCCCACTCGTTGATGAGCGGAAAGGCTTTGATTTTCACTAAGATCCATTTATGTCTCAGGTATTTTAGCCGTAAATTTGTTTCAAAACCGTCAACTTTCATAATTGATTTGATAAAGTATTCTTTAGCGGTCTGAAAGTCCTCCGGATGGATCAACTGTTTGACGTCCGTACCCTCCCGGTAGTCTTCATCCCCAAATTTTTGCTGCATGGGTGGCGAAATATATTGAAACCTTCCGCGTGCATCAAGCGTGCAAAACATTTCCTCCACACAATTTCCCCCCTAGATGAACATCCCCGATCGTGCATCTCTCTATTTTTAATCTATGTAATGGATGATATACAAATGACAAAAAATTACTTTTGATAGGTGGATATGTTTAGCGAAAGCCCTTCTAGGGAAAAGAAAACTAAGTACAAATGAGAAAGAAGGTAGAGACAATGCTTTGGACGATTATTGGTTTATTATTATTGTTTTGGGTTCTCGGTCTTGTATTTCATATTGCTGGGGGGTTAATCCACCTACTTCTTGTGATTGCAATCGTAGTGTTTGTGTTTAAATTGATTTCTGGCCGGGGCCGTAATAGAGTGTAATTCGTGTTGGTTACTAAAAACTTTGCTTATGGCTCTCAATTGGCAGCGAAACCAACAGGCCATTTTAGCAGAGCGTAAAAAAGAAGCTGGAAGAGGACGTTTTCTGTACCTTTCCAGCTTTTTGCATGGGCATTATTTTGCCAAAATTTCATCCAACAATTTGGAAGGCTCCTGCAAAAACCTGATGAGTGTTTGCAAGAAACGGGCGGCAGGGGCTCCGTCGATTGCCCGGTGATCAAATGTTAAGCTTAATGGGAGGCGCTTCCGTTCAACGATTTGCCGCTCCTGAAAAACGAGGTCGGTCTCGATTTTTCCCACTCCTAAAATCGCTGCTTCTGGCCGGTTGATGATCGGCGTAAAAAATTGAACCCCATAGCTGCCCAAATTCGTAACTGTAAACGTGGCGCCTGATAGGTCGCTAGCTGCAAGCCGCCCCTCTCTTGCTTTATCCGCCAAACTGCGAGCCTGCGCCGCTAGTTGAACGAGGCTCAACTCCCCAGCATTTTTGATAACGGGAACAAATAGTCCCTCTTCCGTATCGACGGCTATACCCAGATGAATTTTTTCGTACTGATGGATTTCATCTAAAACATGGGCGTTCATGTTTGGATGCTGTTTCAGTGCTTGGACTGCCGCAAACAGGATCAGATCGTTCCATGTCAACTTAGGATCGGCTCTCTTCCGCTCCTCATCCAGCAAAGTCACGTCTGCCCAAGCCGTTTCAGTCAATTGGGCCGATGATCGTAAACTTTCCGTCATTCGACTGGCAATTGTTTTCCGAATCCCGGTGATCGGAACCACTTTGTACTCGGGAGCGGTTACGGCAGCGGCAGAGCGGCGGACATCTTCTTCTGTTATGTGACCATTGCGCCCTGTACCTGCAATTGTTGCCAAGTCCACACCAAGTTCGCGAGCCAACCGGCGGATTCTCGGCGGCGCTTTCACAAATTGCGTTGGTTCCTTATGTGCCGTTGCAGCTAAAGGTGCATCCTCCCGGTTGATTGGGTGGCTGTTTTCTGGAACCGCTTCTGCAGCCGGAGAAATCGTCGCAAGCACATCGCCAACACTGGCAACTTCACCTCTTGGAATCTTGATTTCTGTTAAAATCCCACTCTCTTCCGCTTCGATTTCAAAAACGGCTTTTTCCGTTTGCACTTCGACCAGCACATCGCCAGCCTTCACTTCATCTCCTGGGTATTTATGCCAAAAAACAATAACACTTTCTGAAATATCTTCAGCTGTTTGCGGCAGTTTTATTTCATACACGATGCATGGCCTCCTTGTGACGAATCATTTGCCAATACTTTTCGCTTTTGATTTTGATTTTGATTTTGCCAGGTATTGAGATTCATTCTTTACTACCCGTTTTATGATTTTTTGCTTGGTTTCGGTTTTGTTGAGTTTTTCAAAGTGATCATTTTGCAGGTTTTTCTCTGGGCACGGGCTTATGAACCTTTTGTAGTTACCGTTGCGGTGATTTTTCGCAAGGAACGGGCATTACTCGACTGACTAATGACCGTTTCCCTCGGTTTTACCACTCCGGCGGGCATTACTCGACTGACTAATGACCGTTTCCCTCGGTTTTCTCCCTCCGACGGGCATTACTCGACTGACTAATGACCGTTTCCCTCGGTTTTCTCCCTCCGACGGGCATTACTCGACTGACTAATGACCGTTTCCTTCGGTTTCCACCCTCCGGCGGGCATTACTCGACTGACTAATGACCGTTTCCCTCGGTTTTTCCACTCCGGCGGGCATTACTCGGCTGACTAATGACCGTTTCCCTCGGTTTTCTCCCTCCGACGGGCATTACTCGGCTGACTAATGACCGTTTCCCTCGGTTTTTCCACTCCGGCGGGCATTACTCGCCTGACTAGTGACCGATTCTCTCGGTTTTCTCCCTTCGACGGGCATTACTCGACTGACTAATGACCGTTTCCCTGGATTCCCACCCTCCGGCGGGCATTACTCGACTGACTAATGACCGTTTCCTTCGGTTTCCACCCTCCGGCGGGCATTACTCGGCTGACTAATGACCGTTTCCCTCGGTTTTCTCCCTCCGACGGGCATTACTCGACTGACTAATGACCGTTTCCCTCGGTTTTTCCACTCCGGCGGGCATTACTCGACTGACTAATGACCGTTTCCCTCGGTTTTCTCCCTCCGGCGGGCATTACTCGACTGACTAATGACCGTTTCCCTCGGTTTTTCCACTCCGGCGGGCATTACTCGCCTGACTAGTGACCGATTCTCTCGGTTTTTCCACTCCGGCGGGCATTACTCGCCTGACTAATGACCAATTCCTTCGGTTTTTTCCCTCCGACGGGCATTACTCGCCTTTCTAATGACCGATTCCCTCGGTTTTCTCCCTCCGACGGGCATTACTCGCCTGACTAGTGACCGATTCCCTCGGTTTTTTCACTCCGACGGGCATTACTCGCCTGACTAGTGACCGATTCCCTCGGTTTCCACCCTCCGACGGGCATTACTCGCCTGACTAATGACCGATTCCTTCGGTTTTTTCACTCCGACGGGCATTACTCGCCTGACTAGTGACCGTTTCCCTGGATTCCCACCCTCCGGCGGGCATTACTCGACTGACTAGTGACCGTTTCCCTCGGTTTTTTCACTCCGACGGGCATTACTCGCCTTTCTAATGACCGTTTCCCTCGGTTTTCTCCCTCCGACGGGCATTACTCGACTGACTAGTGACCGTTTCCCTCGGTTTCCACCCTCCGACGGGCATTACTCGCCTTTCTAGTGACCGATTCCCTGGATTCCCACCCTCCGGCGGGCATTACTCGCCTGACTAGTGACCGATTCTCTCGGTTTTCTCCCTCCGGCGGGCATTACTCGCCTGACTAGTGACCGTTTCCCTCGGTTTTCTCCCTCTGACGGGCATTACTCGCCTGACTAGTGACCGTTTCCCTCGGTTTTCTCCCTCCGGCGGGCATTACTCGCTTGACTAGTGACCGTTTCCCTGGATTCCCACCCTCCGACGGGCATTACTCGCTTGACTAGTGACCGATTCCCTCGGTTTTCTCCCTCCGGCGGGCATTACTCGCTTGACTAGTGACCGTTTCCCTCGGTTTCCACCCTCCGACGGGCATTACTCGCCTTTCTAGTGACCGATTCCCTGGATTTCCACCCTCCGACGGGCATTACTCGACTGACTAATGACCGTTTCCTTCGGTTTTCTCCCTCCGGCGGGCATTACTCGCCTGACTAATGACCGTTTCCCTCGGTTTTTCCACTCCGACGGGCATTACTCGCTTGACTAGTGACCGATTCCCTCGGTTTTCTCCCTCCGGCGGGCATTACTCGCCTTTCTAATGACCGATTCCCTGGATTCCCACCCTCCGACGGGCATTACTCGCCTTTCTAATGACCTTCTACCGATTTTTGAATCTTTCATAGTGACCGTTCAGCTGTTTTTTCGCCAAATTTATGAGTTTTTCCCGTATGAAAGTTCCATCAATTTGCACAAAAACAGGCTTTCACTTAATCCTCATTCACCAGTTGGACTGCGGCATTGTAGATTTTTTCCGCGCTTGGAAGGACGAATTTTTCCAAACCGCGGCTGTACGGAATTGGAACATTCGGAATCGCAATCCTCTTAACCGGCGCCTCGAGATCATATAAGGCCTCTTCTGCAACAATGGCAGAAATTTCTGCTGTCACACCATATGACAAATAGTCCTCATCCGCAATGATCAGCCGGTGTGTTTTCCGGACGGAAGCTAAAATGGTATCTTTATCAATCGGGGCAAGTGACCTTAAGTCAATGACTTCCGCTTCCATTCCTTCTTTCGCTAGCCTTTGAGCCGCTTCAAGCGCATAATGCATCGTCATTTGCAAGCCGACAATGGTCACGTCTTTTCCTTCACGAACAACCTTTGCTTTATCCAGGGGTACCGTATAAGCCTCTTCTGGCACATGGGAAATAGACGCGTCAAGCTGATCCATCCAGCCAAGGCCTTGAAGGGTTTTGTGGAACATGAACACTACCGGATTATCGTCGCGGATTGCCGAAATCATCATCCCTTTTAAGTCATATGGAGTAGATGGCGCAACCACTTTCAGACCTGGCAGATGGGCAAACGTGGCATACAATGTTTGTGAATGCTGTGCCGCATCACTGTAGCCGCCGCCGACTGCTGTCATCAAAACCATTGGCAGTTTCACATTACCGCCTGACATATACGGAATTTTCGCCATATGGTTGTAAATTTGATCCATGCAAACGCCGAAAAAGTCCACAAACATTAGTTCAGCGATCGGGCGCATTCCCTCAGCTGCCGCTCCGATTGCCGCACCAATAAAAGCCGTCTCTGAAATCGGTGTATCCATGACGCGATCAGCGCCAAATTTTTCAATCAGGCCTTGGGTCGCACCGAAAATGCCGCCGTATTTCCCAACATCTTCCCCTAGGACAAAAACATTTGGATCTCGTTCCATCTCCAAGGCAATCGCCTCAGCCATCGCTTTATTTCCCGTCAACATCCGCTGTTTGATCGTTTCCATCTTTAAGCTCCTTTCTTCAATTAAGAGATTCCTATCCTTTTGAATTAAATGCTGTTTTATGAAAAACGTCCTCCAATGCCGCTTCTGGTGCGGGATCGGCACTTTCTCTGGCAAATGCATAAGCCTCATCTACTTCCTTTTTCGCTTTTGCCTCCAGGTTCGCAATTTCCGCTTCATTTGCAATGCCATCCGCCAACAGTAATTCTCTTACTTTCAAAATTGGATCCAGTTCCCTTAGTTGCGGTACCTCATCTTGATCGCGGTAGAGTTCTGGATCTCCTTGGAAATGGCCAAGGTAACGGTATGTTTCAATTTCGATTAACGAAGGTCCTTCGCCATTTCTTGCCCGACGAACAGCTTCTTCTGAAACACGGTACATTTCAAGCGGATCATTGTCACGAACATGGTGACCCGGTATCCCATAGGCAGCTGCCCGCTTGGCATTTGATTCAACGGCTGTGGATGCCAGTTTTGCAACGGAAATGCCATAGGAATTATCCTCTACTACGACAATTAGCGGCAATTTCCACACAGCTGCTAGATTCAAAGATTCATGGAATGCGCCGGCATTTGCAGCGCCTTCACCAATGAAGGCAACAGCAACCCAGTCCTTTCCCTTTTTCTTGGCGGCAAGCGCTGCTCCGACTGCATGCGGAATCCCTGCTGCCACAATGCCGCCGCAAGAGAACTTCACATCTGGGTCAAATAAATGCATATGACCGCCTTTTCCTTTCCCAAGACCCGTGATTTTTCCAAACATTTCTGCCGTCATTTTTTTCAAATCCACCCCTTTGGCAATTGCATGGTGGTGCGGGCGGTGCGGAGCCGTCACGGTATCTTCTTTTTTCAGGTGGGCACAGATGCCAACTGCGGCGGGTTCCTGTCCGGTACTTAAGTGCATTTCGCCAGGAACCGGGCCTGCTCCAATATTAAAAACAGGGCTTTTTCCTTCCCCATATGCTTTCACCATGGTGTCCTCAAAATAACGGCTTTTCACCATTGTTTCAAACATCCATTTCAGCTTTTCAACAGGAATTGTCACTTTCTCACTTGCCGTTGACACATTCAGTTCCTCCTTTTTCGTTAAAAATGCGTTCAATTCATTTGATGCAAGTATCATGCCAATATCGAAAACGCTTTCCAACTGCTTTTCGTAAAAAAGAACTGTCCCGTTTTGCAACAGGTTGTCCCCATTAAGCGGGACAGTGTTCCAAAACGGGACAGCTCAGCGGATGTTGTAGCGTTTCATTTGCCGGTACAGGGTACTTCTGGAAACACCCAAATAGGCGGCTGCTTTGCTGAAATTTCCGTTGAATTTTTTAATCGATTCAAGCAAATCTTGCCGTTTGCGTTCATCTTTTTTTGACAACAAGAAAGTGTCCTCGCTGAAAGGCTGCTTTGATTCGCTGATATCGGGCGGAAACAGAGCGGCTGAGAGTTCATTGTTTGCCGATCTCACAATTGCTCGTTCGATGAGATTGTTCAGTTCTCTCACGTTCCCCGGCCAAGGATAACTTTTTAAAACTGTGATTACCTCGTTTAAGATTTTCGGTTTTGGTTTTTGCAAGCTGGCGGCAATTTGGCCTGAAAAATAGGCAACGAGCAGCGGGATATCATCGCTTCGCTCCCTTAGGCTTGGTATCTGAATTGGCATGACATTTAAGCGAAAATACAAATCTTCACGGAAGTTGCCCTGTTGCACTTCTTTTTTCAAATCCTTATTTGTTGCCGCAATGATCCGGACGTTTACCGGCACCACTTTTGAGCCGCCAATTCGCGCAACTTCCCGGTTCTGTAAAACGCGTAAAAGCAAGACCTGCATTTCTAAAGACATTTCGCCAATTTCGTCTAAAAAAAGCGTCCCGCCATCAGCCAGCTCGAATTTTCCGGCGTTCCCGCCTTTTCTTGCTCCCGTAAAAGCACCTTCAACATATCCGAACAATTCGCTTCCAAGCAGATCCCTAGGAATACCGCCGCAATTGATCGCAATAAACGGCCCCTCCCTTCTGCTGCTTTCATTGTGAATCGCCTGGGCAAATAAATCCTTTCCCGTCCCGCTTGCCCCCATTAAAAGCACCGTTGCATCTGTCTGGGCTGCAAGCTTTGCTTCCTGAATGCAGGAAAGAAATTTTTCATTTTTTCCGATGATCTCATGAAAGGTGACCTTCGCCTGGTTTCCGGATAGATGGTTAACCAACTGACGAACCCGTTTTATTTCCTTTATGGTTAGTAGTGCGCCAATAAGTTGATTGCCTCGGGTAATCGGCTTGGCGTTTAGCAGGACGGAAATCGGTTTTCCTGTTTTATGAACGGTTAATTTCACCTCGGCATCAGCAATTTCCTGATTTGTTGCTAAAAAAACAGCAATTTCCGGGCTGGCTAGTATTTTTGTAATGTTTTCACCTTCCATATCATTTGCTTGGATCTGCAAGATTTGTTGCAGAATCCGATTCGTTTTAATGATTTGTCCCTTTTCATTGAGAACAATGATACCGTCGTTTAGTGTATTGGTTGTCTCTTCCAGATAGCTCATCATCTGTTCATTCTTTTCTGTTTTTTCCTTGAGCTGCAGCTCATATTCAATTGCTTTAACCGTTGAAACAATCATTCCAAGCGTATGGGGATGGACTTTTTCATATGGCCCCGAAATATTTAAAACGCCAATCATCTTCCCTGCTGCATCCAAAATTGGCGAGGCCGAGCACGTCCAGGATTGCGTTGCTATTGCGTAATGCTGATAGGAAAAAATTTGAATCGGCCTGCGCTCAAAAATGGCTGTACCGATTGCATTGGTTCCGATCGCCGCTTCACTCCAGTTGGCTCCGCGGACAAATTGAATTTTCTCGGCGTTGGCAAGTGGCTCTGGATCACCAATGACCTTTAGTAAATAGCCTTTTTCGTCACATAGAACAACCAGAAAACCTGACCCTCTTACCAATGAATAAAGCGCTTCCATTAATGGCAACGAAATAGCGATCAGTTTGCTCCTTTCCTGAAGCCGCTGCTCAAGCCGCCGAGTAGATAATTTTTCTGTCCCTGTTGTCTGAAACGGATCGACATTGTTTTTTTTCGAACGGATCCAAGAGTTTTTGATGACTGGATCGAGATCCGAGTGCAGCGTGCCCTCCTTCACATACAGTTCCCACATCTGCTGCAATCTTTCTTTTTCCTTCAATCCACATCGCCTCCAATGGGAGATTTCATTTCACTTCTCACTTCCGCGCTCACAAAGAAGGTTTTAATTGTAGGGATTCTCGCTTGATAGCGAAATCCCTTCTTTATTTTCTGAAAAAATAAACAGCTTCACTGGTGCAGTATTGTTGTACGTTCCAGCGAAGCTGTCAGTTATTTTCCTTTTATTTCAAGCAGGTTTTGCTTTATTATCCTTTTATTTCAAGCAGTTTTTGCTTTATTTTCCTTTTATATCAAGCAGTTTTTGCTTTATTTTCCTTTTATTTCAAGCAGTTTTTGCTTTAATTCATTTTCCATTGAGGCCATTTCCTGTTCGGCATGACGGCGTTTCATCCGCCCTTCTTCCTGAATCCGTAGTGTCTCTTCTAAGGTTGAAAGTAAATTTTCCTGTGTTTTTTTCAAGGTTTCGATGTCTACGAGTCCGCGTTCATTCTCTTTTGCCGTTTCGATCGTATTCGCTTTTAGCATTTCAGCGTTTTTCAGCAAGAGATCATTGGTTGTTTTCGATACGAGTTTTTGTGCCTCAACCGCATGGCGCTGGCGAATCAGCGTAAGTGCGATCGCAACTTGATTTTTCCAAAGCGGTATTGCCGTCATGATCGATGACTGAATTTTTTCGACCAACGCCTGATTTGTATTTTGAATCAGCCGGATTTGCGGCGCGCTTTGAATCGTAATTTCCCGGCTGAGCTTTAAGTCGTACAGTCGCTTATCCAGGCGGTCGGCGAACTGGATCATGTCGTTCACTTCCTGGAACTTCATTTGATCGTTCGTTGCTTCCGCCGCTTTCTTAAGCTCGGGGATGGTCTTGCCGTGCAGTTCTTCGAGTTTGAGTTCCCCTGCTGCAATATACACATTCAGGGCATGGAAATATTCTTTGTTATTTTCGTAAAGTTTTTCCAGCATCACGATATCGGAAAGAAGGATATTTTTGCTGCGTTCCAATTTCACGCTGATGCGGTCAATTTGTGCACCCGTTTTTTGATACTTCGAGAGCACTTCCTGAATCGAGCCGGAAATTTTGCCAAACACCCGCGCAAAAAAGGAGGGCTTCTCCGGATTGAGTTCTTCCGGATTGACCTCATTCAGTTTTTTCATTAATTCGGCGATGATTTCACCGACCTCGCCGACATCTTTTTTCTGCACATGTTCCAGCATGGTATGCGAAAACGACAACAGCTTGGATTGGGCGGGAGTTCCATAGGCGATCATCGCCTGGTGGTTTTTCGGATCGATTTGTGCCGCCAGCTGGTACGCCTTTTCCCTGTTTTCTTCGGGGATGACATCGATCAGTCTTGTTGGTTTCCCATTCTCCGGCTGCAGTTCAGGTGTTGCTGCGGCGTCCCCAAATGGATTCGCCAGCAAATCATCGAGTAAGTTGGCGTTTTCTGTGTTTTTAAACAATGATGGGTTCTTTTCGTCCATTTCGTCTCCCGCTTTCGTTAGTTTTTCAGCGAATGCTTGGCTACATCGATTTCAAAATCAAGCCTGTCGATATCATTGGACAGGACTTGAAACAAGTCTTGTTCGACCAATTGGCTTACATTTTCAAGCATGAAAAACGCCTCGTTTAGCGATTGTTCCAGTTCTGGCGTCTTTTTCGGCTGTGCTGCTAAGAATACATACTTTTCCGCAAGTTCAACAGCTGAATCCAAATGGGAAAAAAAGAATGGTTCCGCCTGGTAGAATCGTTTTGGTTCTTTTCTAGCAAGGGTGTAGAGTTTACGGGTAATTTTGGTAAATTCAATTCGCTCTTTCAATGAAGGAAGATGGCGAATCGACAGTAACGCTTTGTGCAAACGGTAAATTTTCGGTTTTGCTTCATTCAAATTTCTTTTAATATATTGATACTCTTTCCTTGTCAGACCGTGCTTTTTTAAAAATCGTTTTTTTGAAAAAATGGCCAGCAGCCAGTAAACGAGGGCACCACTGCCCAATGCGATGGCTGATGACATGAGAAACGATTGATGGAAGCCGAAAAAACTAATGAACCAGACCGGGATGGTGGCCGGGATGGCAATCATAGCGCGAAAAACGGCGAATATTGGGTTCATCGGAAATCCACTCCTAAAAATTTGCTTCTTTCTCTTCATCATACACCAAACTAGCAGGTAATCCATAGACTGGAATCTTAAAACATTCTAAGACTTAAGACGTATTTTCTTGTGAAGAGGTTTCAGTAGGTACAGAAGGATCCGCCTTTTGGATGGGTCAATTGAGCTGCTGCAAAAAAGCCGGCGAATGACGGGTTCAGATTGGATAGCGCTTCTTCTGTTCGCCTGCTCTTTCGACAAATGCGTCGAATTCCTCTTGATTTGCGTCGAATTGGCCTGGTTTCGCGTCGAATTCCTCTCCAATTGCGTCGAATTAGCCTGATTTCGCGTCGAATTCTTCTCCAATTGCGTCGAATTGGCCTGGTTTCGCGTCGAATTCCTCCACAATTGCGTCGAATCCCGGTTCAAGATTAGCGGCGCTTCTTCTATTCGCCTGCTCTTTCGACAAATGCGTCGAATTAGCCTGGTTTCGCGTCGAATCCCTCCACAATTGCGTCGAATCGGCCTGGTTTCGCGTCGAATTCCCTCTGAATCGCGTCGAATTCCTCTTGATTTGCGTCGAATCGGCCTGGTTTTGCGTCGAATTCCCACTGAATTGCGTCGAATCCCCTCTGAATCGCGTCGAATTCTTCTCCAATCGCGTCCAATCCCGGTTCAAGATTAGCGGCGCTTCTTCTATTCGCCTGCTCTTTCGACAAATGCGTCGAATTCCCTCTGAATTGCGTCGAATCCCCTCTGAATCGCGTCGAATTCCCACTGAATCGCGTTGAATTCCCACTGAATTGCGTCGAATCCCCTCTGAATTGCGTCGAATTCCCGCATTCACCCGGAGAATGGCTGTTTTTTTCAACCAAATCTCTAAATACGCCATGCAAAAAGGCGCCCTTTTAACAAAGGCGCCCATTTGCTCGCGGCTTATCGTTGCATTGCAGCCACTTTTTCGCGTACTTCTTCGATATTTCTCATTTTGTTATCCCAGCATTTCTGGCTCAAATCGACCGGATATTCTTCCGGATTCAAAATCCGCTTATACTCGTCCCAAAATAGATCGAGATTTTGCCGCAAATAGGCACGAGCCTCATCAAGCGTCGGAAGCTGATAAACAAACTTTCCGTCGACAAAAATATCTTCATGCAGCTCGCGCGCCGTAAAGTTTGTGACCACCTTATTGATATACGTATGCGTCGGATGGAACATCCGCAGCCGTTTTTCTGGCAGCTTTTCATCCTCCAGGGCAATATAGTCCCCTTCTGCATGATGGTTCGTATTATTTATGATGCGATACACTTTCTTCAAACCCGGAGTTGTGACCTTGTCCGGATTGGATGAAATCTTAATCGTATCTTCCATTTCGCCATTCTCATTTTCAATTGCCACAATCTTGTAAACTGCGCCCAACGCTGCCTGGTCATAGGCCGTAATCAATTTTGTGCCGATTCCCCAACTATCGATCTGCGCCCCTTGCGCTTTCAAGTTGATAATGGTGTGTTCGTCGAGGTCACTCGAAGCGACAATTTTTGCCTCTTTAAAACCAGCTTCATCGAGCATTTTCCGCGCTTTCTTTGACAAATACGCAAGGTCGCCGCTATCGAGGCGGATGCCGATAAAATGAATCTGATCCCCTAACTCTTTTGCCACTTTAATCGCCGTCGGCACTCCGATTTTCAGCGTATCATAGGTATCAACAAGAAACACACAATCCTTATGGGTTTCAGCATACTTGCGGAAAGCGGTATATTCATCTTTATAAGCTTGCACCATCGCATGGGCATGGGTGCCCGACACAGGAATACCAAACATTTTTCCAGCTCTTACGTTGCTTGTTGCTTCAAATCCGCCAAGATAAGCCGCTCTTGTTCCCCAAATCGCCGCATCCATTTCCTGTGCTCTTCTTGTCCCAAATTCCATCGCAGTATCATTTCCGACTACCTGTTTAATTCGGGACGCTTTTGTCGCAATTAATGTTTGGTAATTCACAATGTTGAGCAAAGCCGTTTCAATGATTTGCGCTTCAGCGAGGGGCGCATCTACCCTCAGTATCGGCTCATTGCCAAAAACCAACTCACCTTCGCGCATCGCCCGTATCGTTCCGGTAAACCGCAATTCCTTCAAATAATCTAAAAAGTCATCCTTGTAGCCCACTTCATTTTTTAAATAAGCAAGGTCTTCCTCTGTAAACCGAAAGTCCTGAATATATTGAATCGCTTTTTCCAAACCGGCAAAAACCGCATAGCCGTTTCCAAACGGAAGTTTTCGGAAAAATAATTCAAACACCGCCCGCTTATTGTGAATGCCATCGCGCCAATACGTTTCTGCCATATTAATCTGGTAAAGATCTGTATGCAAAGTATAACTATCATCTCGATATGTATGTGCCATTGATAGACCCCCGATACAATAACAGCTTTTTTCACCATTATACCCAAAGTACCATTTTTAGTCTATGGGATCCTTCATTCCCGCGATTTATACGGCTCGTTACTGAAAAATCCTACACATGGCTACACGGGTATCATGACAGATAAATAGGAAAAGATAAGAACGATGATTGCGTTTGGGGTAGGAGTAAAAAACCATGCTATTTCTTATCTTTTCGGTCATTCTTTTCAATCTAATTGCCATTTTGATTCCTAAAAGAATGTCTCAAATTGAAATTTTAACCACGACCTTATTTTCTCTCTATTTTGAAACGATAACGAATGTTTTTTTGGATTTAAAATATGATTGGTATGGCTATTTTACGAAAGGGGTGAATTGGGAAACGATCCTTTATCTTTTCGGGATCTTTCCAGCAGTAAGCATTGTTTTTTTAAACAGTTTTCCTTATCATAAAAAATTAAAAAGTAAAATTTATTACCTTTTTTGGTGGGTGGTATTTGCCGGCATATATGAAACACTTTTTGTATGGAGTAAAACCTTCTATTATAATGGGTGGAATCTATGGTACTCTATTATCCTTTATCCTTTTATTTATTTGACCTTAGTTATTTTCCATCAATATACCCGTTACCTTTTAAAGAAAACTTGCTGATTGGCGAGCCTTTGGCGAAGACAGAGGCATAGTTGCCCTTGTGCGTTCAGAATTTATGGATATAAATTCTGATTAGCTAAGAAAAACCGGACAAAAACCGCCCGGCCTTTTTGGTGATTAGCTAAAAAAATATCGGCTTTCCGATTGGCATAAACTTTAATTGAAAAGTCCGCTCCTGAAGCGGACTTTTTGAACAGGCTAGATAAAATGGTTCAGCTGTATCTTTTCCCTGGTTCCCAATCGGTTGGTTTATCATTCGGGCGAATGTCATCGATTGGCACAAAAACTTCTAAATGGCGATAAAGATTCTCAAATTCCGCAGGCAACAAGCCGCCAAACTCGCCGTCCAGATTCAACTGGACTTTTTCAGCCGAATGGACTTTGATCCGGTTAGCTTGGGTATAAATGACACTTGGGTCGTTGACATGCTCGCCCCGAAGTGCCAACGTTGCAATCCGAATAAAATCGGCCAAATTAATTTTTTTCAAAATTAACAATGAAAAAAGGCCATCATTAATCGATGAATCCGGAGCAATTTTTTCAAACCCGCCGATCGAATTCGTCAACCCGACAAGAAACAGCATGGCTTCGCCTTCAAACAGCTTTCCGTCATACTCAATCCGAACTTCAGTCGCTTTGATCGATGGCAGCATTTCCATTCCCTTCAAATAGTAAGCAAGCTGGCCAAGCATGGTTTTCAATTTGCTCGGCACTTCATAGGTAAGCTCGGTGATCCTACCGCCACCTGCGATATTGATAAAATACTTTTCATTCATCCGGCCAATATCAACAGGGATCGTATCTCCCTTTGTAATGATGTCGACAGCGCCTAAAATATCGCGCGGGATTTGCAGGGCACGAGCAAAGTCATTGGTTGTGCCAGCTGGGATAATCCCAAGCTTTGGGCGATATTCCTGTTCTGCGAGTCCGTTTACCACTTCATGAATGGTTCCATCACCGCCTGCTGCAATGACAGCATCATACTGTCGCTTTACGGCAATTCGGGCTGCTTTCGTTGCATCTCCCGCTCCAGTCGTCGCATGACAGGAAGCTTCGTAACCAGCTACTTCTAATTTTTCAAGAATTTCTGGAAGGTTTCGCTTTAAAATTTCCCGGCCTGAAGTAGGATTGTAAATCAGTCTTGCTCTTTTCATGAACATCATCCTATAACTAAATTCTTACAATTTTCTAACTCCACATGTCTTTTATTGTTTTTCATTCAGTTGCCCGTACACTATCATACCTCTTTTCCTATTCCATTTGCAAAAGTTTCCCATTCAGTCTGTTTCGCTGAGAAACGTCCGACTTGGAACGACGAGTTTTTTTCATATTTTAAAAAAATAATTGTCTATTGACTCTCATAAAAAAAGTGTATTATAACTATAATAATTAGAATATTTTTTAAATATAGAATATTATTTTTGAATATTCTAGCTTTTCCAAAATTGAATAAAAGGGGGAAAATGAATGGTCAATGAAACATTACAACTTGTTTCGATTGGAATTTACTTGGCGGCCATGCTTTTCATTGGTTGGTATGCCTATCGCCGCACAAGCAATCTGACGGACTATATGTTAGGTGGCCGGTCATTGGGTCCTGCAGTTACTGCGTTAAGCGCCGGCGCTGCAGATATGAGCGGATGGCTTCTCATGGGTTTACCGGGAGGAATCTACGTCACAGGTCTTGCCGATGCCTGGATTGCCATTGGCTTGACGATCGGTGCCTATTTAAATTGGCGGTTAGTGGCACCACGCCTTCGTTCGTATACACAAGTTGCGAACGATTCAATTACGATCCCGAGTTTCCTGGAAAACCGTTTTAAAGATGGAACGAAATTGCTTCGGATTGTTTCCGGTATTGTGATTCTTATTTTCTTTACTTTCTATGTTTCATCCGGGATGGTTTCAGGTGCGGTTTTCTTCGAGAATTCCTTTCAGACAAGTTACCATACAGGCCTTTATATCGTTGGCGGTGTTGTTGTAGCCTATACGCTTTTCGGGGGATTTCTCGCTGTAAGTTATACCGATTTTATTCAGGGGTTAATGATGCTGCTGGCGCTCCTGCTTGTTCCAGCAATCGGGGTTTTTAAAACCGGTGGTCCGGCTGAAACGTTCTCGACGATCCGCGCGATTGATCCGACATTGCTTGATTTATTTAAAGGCACAACTTTCTTAGGGGTTGTCTCCGCGGCGGCTTGGGGACTTGGCTATTTTGGCCAGCCGCACATCATTGTTCGCTTTATGGCGATTAAGACAGTGAAAGAGACAAAAAGCGCCCGCCGAATTGGTATGAGCTGGATGATCTTTTCGCTAATCGGCACCATTTTTACAGCACTGATTGGCCTTGCCTTTTTTCATCAGAACACACAATACTCATTAAAAAATCCTGAAGCTGTTTTCATTTCGCTTAGCCAAATTTTATTCCATCCACTCTTTGCCGGCTTTGCCTTGGCTGCTATCCTCGCAGCCATTATGAGCACCATTTCATCCCAATTAATTGTAACGTCGAGTGCATTGGTTGAAGATTTGTATAAAATCGTTGTCCGCAAAGATGCGAAAGACAAAGAGCTTGTTTTCCTTGGCAGATTAGCCGTATTGCTGATTGCCGTGATTGCTGCCGCTCTGGCCTTTAAACAAAACAATACCATCTTAAACCTTGTGGCCTACGCGTGGGCAGGGTTTGGCGCTTCGTTCGGACCAATTATTCTTTTAAGCTTGTTTTGGAAAAAAATCACGAACTGGGGCGCACTTTTCGGCATGATTGTTGGTGCCGCTACCGTTATTATATGGAAAAACGCCGGGCTTGGCGAAACTCTTTATGAAATTGTTCCCGGCTTCGTCTTCAACTTTGTTGTTGCGGTGATCGTCAGCCTGTGGACCCATCGTAAAAATGAAGCCATTGATCAAGATTTTGACGAAAGCGTTCGGCTTCTCAAGCAAGAATAAAGTAAAATTTCAACCAGTGTAGTTTTTTTTAGACTTTTCCAAATGGAAAAAGGCCAGGCACTTTGAAGTAGTGTCTGGCCTTTTTTATCGGGATGACAGGAATTGAACCTGCGACCCCTAGCACCCCATGCTAGTGCTCTACCAAGCTGAGCTACATCCCGTTTTAGTAAAGTATATACGAAACTTCCCCTTCATTATACTACATTATTAAGCAAATTTCGACTGACTTCTCTCTGTTTTTTTTAATCAAACGTTTGATTAAAATTGCTCAGAACCGGTATGAAATGCCGCTTTTTTTCCCGGGAAATAGGAGAAAATTGTCGAGTGGGGTTAGACGATATTCGGCAATTCCTTTGGAACAATTTTTTGTCCAGAAATAAAAGGCTGAAGGAATCCGGTTCCCTCAGCCTCATTGATTATTTACCTCTTTTTCAATTCTTCCTGCAATATTTTATTAACCATTTGCGGGTTGGCCTGTCCTTTTGTTGCTTTCATCATTTGCCCAACAAGGAAGCCGATTGCTTTCGCTTTGCCATTTTTAAAATCTTCCACTGACTGCGGATTGGCATCGATGATTTCGGTTGCGATTTTTAACAGTGCGCTTTCGTCGGAAATTTGCACGAGTCCTTTTTCCTTAACGATTTGCTCGGCATCACCGCCATGTTCGATCAGCTCTTTGAAGACCGTTTTCGCAATTTTTGATGAAATCGTGCCGTTTTCAATGAGTTTGATCATTCCTGCCAGGTTTTCTGGCGTTAGTGGGAGATCGGCAAGCTCTTTCTGCTCAGCGTTCATATAACCGGAAACATCCCCCATCAGCCAGTTGGAGGCCATTTTTGCGTCAGCGCCAGCTTGAATCGTCGCCTCGAAAAAGTCAGCCATTTCTTTCGTCACGGTCAGCACTTTTGCGTCATACACCGGAAGCCCCAGTTCTTCCACATAACGCTTTTGCCGTGCATCCGGAAGTTCGGGAATTTCCGCACGAATCCGCGCTTTCCATTCTTCATCAATAGACAAATCCATTAAATCCGGTTCTGGAAAATAGCGATAGTCATCCGACCCTTCCTTTACCCGCATCAGAATGGTCGTGTTTGTTGCTTCATCATAGCGGCGCGTTTCCTGCTCAATCACACCGCCGGCAGCAACAACTTCCCGCTGCCGCTTTTCTTCATATTCAAGCCCTTTGCGGACAAAGTTAAACGAGTTTAAATTTTTTAATTCCGTTTTTGTACCAAACTCTTTTTGCCCGACAGGACGAATGGAAATATTGGCATCACATCGCAATGAGCCTTCTTCCATTTTACAGTCCGAAACGCCTGTGTACTGGATGATGGACTTTAATTTTTCCAAATAGGCGTAGGCTTCGTCCGGCGTGCGAATATCCGGTTCAGAGACGATTTCGACGAGAGGCGTCCCCTGTCGGTTATAATCGACAAGCGAATAGCCTTGGCCATGGTTCAGTTTGCCGGCGTCCTCTTCTAGATGAATCCGGGTAATTCCGATCTTTTTCGTATAGCCGTTCACTTCAATTTCAATCCAGCCGTGTTCGCCAATTGGTTTGTCAAATTGCGATATTTGATAAGCTTTTGGGTTATCCGGATAAAAATAATTCTTGCGGTCAAACTTCGTGTGCGTTGCGATCTGGCAGTTTAATGCCATCGCCGCTTTCATCCCATAGTCGACAGCTTTTTTGTTCAAAACCGGCAGGACGCCCGGATAGCCTAAATCGACGACATTTGTATTGGTATTCGGCTCCGCTCCAAATTGATTTGGACTGGAGGAAAAAATTTTTGAAGCTGTTTTTAACTCAACATGGACTTCTAGTCCGATCACTGTTTCAAATTCCATCTTCCTTCACCCCCTATAATACCGGCTTTTGTTTATAGTAGTCTGTTGCTTGTTCAAATGCATGGGCAACACGGTACACGGTCGCCTCATCGAAATGCTTGCCAATGATTTGCAACCCAAGCGGCAGCCCGCCATCAAAACCGCACGGCACCGAAATCGCCGGCACGCCAGCCAAGTTGACTGGAATCGTCAAAATATCGTTTGCATACATGGTCAATGGATCGGCAATTTTTTCGCCAATTTTAAATGCTGGCGTCGGCGTCGTAGGGCCAATGATCACATCGTAGTTTTCAAAAACCGTCTCAAAATCCTGTTTAATCAATGTACGCACTTTTTGCGCTTTTTTATAGTAAGCATCATAATAACCTGAGCTAAGTGCAAATGTTCCGAGCATGATCCGACGCTTGACTTCATCGCCCAAGCCTTCTGCACGTGTGTTTTTATACAAATCGATTAACGTCTCGGCATTCGGTGTCCGGTAGCCGTAGCGCACCCCGTCAAAGCGCGACAGGTTTGCGGATGCCTCGGATGAAGACAGCAAATAATAGGTTGCCAGCGCATATTTCGAGTGTGGCAGCGATACCTCTTCCCACACAGCGCCTTGCTTTTCGAGCACTCGTAACGCTGCTAAAACCGACTGGCGGACGGCATCGGTAACACCTTCGCCAAGGTACTCTTTCGGTACGGCAATTTTCAAACCTTTACAATTACCCGTTAAGGATTCGACAAAATTTGGCACCTCGACATTGGCTGAGGTTGAATCCATTGGATCCACGCCGGAAATTGCTTGTAAAAGATACGCATTATCCTCGACCGTTCTCGTAATCGGACCGATTTGATCTAATGATGACGCAAATGCCACCAAGCCAAAGCGGGAAACCCGGCCATATGTCGGTTTAAGCCCAACAACACCGCAAAAGGCAGCTGGCTGGCGAATCGAACCGCCAGTATCCGATCCTAGTGAAAACAAAACTTCCCCTGCTGCAACCGAAGCGGCTGAACCACCGGAAGAACCGCCTGGCACGGTTTCAAGATTCCATGGATTGCGCGTTTTTTTATAAGCGGAATTTTCATTGGATGAGCCCATCGCAAACTCGTCCATGTTTAATTTGCCAATGGTGATCGTCTCTGCAGACTGCAATTTTTGTACAACTGTTGCATCATAAATCGGCTGAAAATTTTCAAGGATTTTGCTGGCACAAGTTGTCCGGAGGTCTTTTGTGACAATATTATCCTTTAGCCCGATCGGCATGCCGAATAGCAACCCTTTATGCTCGTCCGTTACCAGCTTTTGATCAAAACGGTTTGCAGCAGCCCTTGCCCGCTCTTCATCCAATGTTAAAAATGCCTGTACTTGATCGTCCACTTCACGAATGCGCTTATACGACTCATCAACCAAATCCGTTACGGTTAATTCTTTTTTATGTAAAAATTGATGCAGTTCTGCGACTTTGTTATCAAAAATACTCACCTGTTCTCCTCCTTACTCGCCTAAAATCGCCGGCACTTTGATCTGACCATCCTGGTGCTCCGGCGCATTTTTCAACACTTGTTCACGCGGCAGTCCCGGCTTCGGATTATCTTCACGCAGCACATTTTTCATATCAAGGACATGCGAAGTCGGCTCGACGTTCTCAGTATCGAGTTCATTTAACTGCTCTGCAAAGGTAATAATCGCATCGAGCTGTTTTGTAAATTTTTCTGTCTCTTCTTCAGTGATCGCTAGTCTCGCAAGATTGGCGACATGCTTCACCTGCTCCGCTGATATACGGGTCATTTTTTATTACCTCCGTTCAAATTGCAATCATGGTTTATTTATTGATGATACCAAATATTTCTGTATTCTCGCAATGGCTGTGCCGATTTAAGCAACATTGAAAACGTTGTCAATTTCAGAAAATTTTATTAAAAAAAGCTGATGAATTTCTTCACCAGCTAATTTTTGCTTTGGTTTGCGCTTAACACCCGGATGACGCCTTTATTTTTCATTAATATGGCGAGAAGAATCAGACCAATGGCCGCACCTGCGAGTGAACTGAAGATAAACATCGGAATAAAACCAAAAAGGGTGGCCTGGTTGCCAAGCAGCAAGGTGGCAATTGGAAAGCTGGCCATCGCCCCAAGAATCCCTGTCCCGACGACTTCTCCAAAAAAGGCCAAGTAGAGTTTGTTTGTTTTGCTATACAGAATTGCAGCCAGTACCGCGCCAATCATGCTTCCCGGAAAAGCAAAGACGGAACCGGTGCCCATCATGTTGCGAATCAGCGAGATGCCAAATGCCTCCGCAAGAGCGTAATAAGGTCCAAGAATAACGGCTGATAAAACGTTAATTAAGCTTTGCATCGGGAAAAGCTTTGTAACCCCGAGTGGGATATACAACAAGTTGCTCGTCAGCGTTCCCAAAGCAATCAGCATCGCCGTTACGGTAAGTTTCTGTGTTTTTCGCATAAAAAACCCCTCAATCGCAAGCACTGGGGGATATTACTGAGCAGAAGTTCGCATGAATGGTTTCCATACACTTCCCTACGCTGGTACAAACCAGATCAGGTTTTAAGGGTAAAAGACATTTCGGGTCTTACTCTCAGCCGGCCGCTTTCCGGATCCCCCAGTGCTATCGTATTTTTGCTTTCATTATACTCCATGTTTCAACAAATTTCAGCCTCGTTTAAAAAGTTTTGCCAAAAACGATGGTGACTTTGCTTTGGTTTGTGATGTGGAGTTTGTTTTTCCTAGATAAATTTCCTCTTTGTCAATTGCATGATCCACTGCCAGAACAAGCCCAATCTCGGTGTCATGCTCCTTATTTGTCACAATTGTATAGGAGGCTTTACATTTTTTCGCAATCTTCACGTATTTTGATAAATCGCGATATGGAAGGGTACCGTTTAATAAAAGGTGTGCAGTAGGATTTTCTTTTAATAGCTGGCCAATTTGCGGGTAAACGTCTTGCTCCCTCACCTGGTTTTTCTTCAGAACAGCAAGAACCCGCTCCCTTAACGTTCCGAGAAATTGCCGTCTTTCTTCCGGCTTTATTTCCTTCGTACCGTAAATTCCCTGCTGCAAAACTTCCTCTACTGTCGGTTTTTTCAAAAATATCAACTCCAACGATGTGATTTACCTATTATTATGTATGATTCTATTTTAAAAAAAGTGCTGTCAAAAGGAAATCGAACAGTTTCATGAGAATTCGACGCGTTTGGAGCGGAATTCGACGTCTTTGCGGGCGGATTCGACGCGGTTGAAGCGGAATTCAACGTCTTTGGGGGCGGATTCGACGCGTTTGGAGCGGAATTCGACGTCTTTGCGGGCGGATTCGACGCGTTTGAAGCGGAATTCAACGTCTTTGGGGGCGGATTCGACGCGTTTTAAGTGGAATTCGACGTCTTTGGGGGCGGATTCGACGCGGTTGGAGCGGAATTCAACGTCTTTGGGGGCGGATTCGACGCGTTTTAAGTGGAATTCGACGTCTTTGGGGGCGGATTCGACGCGATTGGAGCGCAATTCGACGTCTTTGGGAGCGGATTCGACGCGGTTGGAGCAGAATTCAACGTCTTTTGGAGCGGATTCGACGCGATTGAAGTGGAATTCGACGTCTTTGGGAGCGCGATTCGACGCGGTTGTGGCGGAATTCGACGCATTTGGGGGCGGATTCGACGCGTTTTAAGTGGAATTCGACGTCTTTGTCGAATAGGCTAAGCTATTCCGCCGTTATTTTGTTTTTTCCGCCTAACTGGTGCGGAATTCCGCCTTCAGTTTGCTTTTTTCCGCCGATGCGGCCCCGAATTCCGCCTTCACGCCAACTAGCCACCATAACATTACCTTTTCCGATGGCTAAAAACCTTCCCCGCACACGAGGGAAGGTTTTGAAAATCGAATTATTTCGCTCCGGTAAATTGGGCTTCTTCGGTCGAACCTTTCAAAGCGGTTGTTGAAGACGTTCCGCCCGTAACAATCATGGAAACCTGGTCAAAGTAGCCTGTTCCAACCTCGCGCTGGTGTCTGGTTGCACTGTAACCGTACTGCTCGCTGGCAAATTCAGCCTGCTGCAGTTCAGAGTATGCCGCCATGCCGCGCTCTTTGTAGTCGCGGGCAAGCTCAAACATGCTGTGGTTCAAGGCATGGAAACCGGCAAGTGTAACAAATTGGAATTTATAACCCATCTTGCCAAGCTCTTTTTGGAAATTGGCAATCGTTTCTTCATCTAATTTCTTTTTCCAGTTGAACGATGGTGAACAGTTATAGGCGAGCAGTTTTTCCGGGAATTTCTCATGAATTGCCTCAGCAAAACGGCGAGCTTCCTCAACATTCGGTTCAGAAGTTTCACACCAGATCAGGTCAGCATATGGAGCATAGGCCAATCCGCGGGCAATCGCCTGTTCAATGCCGGACTTTGTTCGGAAAAATCCTTCAGAAGTCCGCTCGCCAGTAATAAACGGGGCATCATATGGATCAACATCACTTGTAATCAAATCGGCGGCATTCGCGTCCGTCCGGGCAACCAATACAGTCTGCGTACCCATTACATCAGCAGCAAGGCGGGCTGCAATTAAATTACGGACAGCTGTTTGCGTTGGCAGCAACACTTTGCCACCTAAATGACCGCATTTCTTTTCCGAAGAAAGCTGGTCTTCAAAATGGACACCAGAAGCCCCTGCCTCAATCATCGCTTTCATTAATTCAAAAACATTCAACTGTCCCCCAAAGCCTGCTTCCGCATCGGCAACAATCGGAGCAAACCAATCAATCGAATGGTCACCTTCTGAATGGTGGATTTGATCCGCACGCTGCAGTGCCTGGTTGATTCGTTTTACAACATTCGGAACACTATTCGCAGGATACAAGCTTTGATCCGGATACATTTGTCCGGCAAGGTTGGCATCTGCCGCAACCTGCCAGCCGCTTAAATAAATTGCCTTGAGTCCAGCTTTCACCTGTTGGACAGCCTGATTACCCGTGAGCGCACCAAGCGCATTGATATAGTCTTCCTCGTGTAGCAAGTTCCAAAGTTTCTCCGCACCCCGCTGTGCAAGCGTGTACTCAATATCGATAGAACCGCGAAGTTTGATAACATCCTCTGCCGAATACGGACGCGTAACCCCTTTCCACCGCTCATCAAATTCCCAAGATTCCTGCAAATGTTTTACTCGCAAATCCGTCATGTTTACATCCTCCTCTTAAAATAACAATCTAGTTTGTTTTAAACCCCAGCCTCTAAATTCCCCCAAAAACGATACCCCTTGTACTACAACAGCAACATTGAACAAAAGCCGATCAGACCGCGAAATTCCTCACCGCCATTCATTTTTGTTATAAAACAGACATTTATTACGTTTTGTATTATATAACACATTTTCGAAAAATGGAACTGTTTTATCTGAATTTTTTATATTTTTTTCAAAAAAAAACTAGCTTTTCAACAGCTAGCAGTAATTACGTATAGGGATCCCACCAACAAATTGACATTATCTTAACTTTGGTGATGCGATCCCTTATACAAACTTCGAAACTGTGTTTCCCAATCGCCGTTTTTCCAAAACTCTGGACTGGAAATTTTCTGCAACAACTTCTTTTTTAAAAAGGGATCGGTCACTTCCGCTAAAATCTTCTTTCGAGCCTGATAAAGAAATTCCACATACGCCTCATACCGCGCGTCAAATTCCAACTCGAGACGCTCACGAATCTGCCGTGCCAGCATAGGGCTCGCTCCATTCGTCGAAACTGCGATGCTCAGCCGGCCCCGTTTCACCTGGGCGGGCACATGAAAATCCGAACCATCTGGATCATCCGCAATCGTCACGAATTGATGCGATTCGGCCAAATCTTTAATCTCCTGATTCAATTTCCGATCGTTTGTTGTAGCAAAAATCAGCAACGCCCCTTGTATATCCGCACCGGAAAACGGTCTCTGCACCCACTCAATCAGACCCTCGCCGGAAAGGCTGGCAATATCGTCCGTAGCTTCCGGACTCACTACCACAATCTGCGCATCTGCTTCAAGCAACCCCTTGACTTTTCGTTCTGCCACTTTCCCGCCGCCGATTACAACAACCTTTTTTCCAGCAAGATTCAGCATCATCGGATAAAAGGTCATCTCGCATCCACCTCCAGTATATAATTTTCCCCGTCCTAAGCTTAATTTTAAGTGTGAAATCAAGCGAAAACAACAATGCCCCTATAAATAGACAAAACTGAGCAATAGCTCAGTTCATCTGCTTACTGAATTCGTTTTTAGGTACTCTACCATTGCTTCCCTCGTTGCTGTTGAGGGGGTGCCACTCACATTCAGCCCTGCTGCCTCTAGAGCACCAGCTGTCTCTTTCCCCATACAAACCACTTGTTTACCTTCCAGAAATGTTTTCCCAACAATTCCGAGTTCATGTAACCCTGCAAAAAACGGCTCAACGCTCGCTTTGCATGGGAAGATCATCGTATTTACCTCCGCCTCTTCCAGCATCCGCTGCAAAATCGGGAAAAACTGCTGATCAAGCTCCTTTTTACTGGTGATCCAGGAATCAAATGTCCCATAGTGGAACGTATACTCCAGCTGACTTTCCAGCAGTCGGTCATCGCCAACAATCAACAACCGACCGGTTTCCGGCATATCTTTCACTAGTTGGCTTAAAAAGCCGCGTTCCTTCAAAGCTTTCAGTGTTTTTACCGATCCGCCAAAGAAATCTGCTTGGATTTTACGACTATCAATGCCATATTCAACAAGAGCGGTGAAAAATTCAATAGCACTTTCTGGTGTAGTAAACAAAATTTTCTTAAAGTTTGAAACTTCAGCTAACAGTTTTGGATCAACGGGCAATTTCATTTTTTTCCATTTTGGAAACTCGATGACATCCGCACCCTGTTCGATTAATTCTTTAGCCAGTTCACTTGGCCCTTCGCCAGATCGTGCCAGCACAATTTGCCTGCCGTAGAGTGGCATTTTCTCAAACCAGCTGATTTTTTCCCGTAACGAAATGACGTTTCCGACTAAAATAATCGCTGGATTGCAAAATTTGGCTTCAGCCACTTTCACTGAAATATCCGCTAACGTCCCTTCGAGCGTTTTCTGACGGCTGAACGTCCCCCATTGAATCAAGATCACCGGCGTATCAGGAGCCTTGCCATGCTCGATCAAATTTTCACAAATAAATGGCAGGTTGCCGACGCCCATGTAAAAAGCGATCGTATCAACGCCGCGGGCCAGCCCCTCCCAATCGAGGATCGGCTTGCCATCTTTGGATTTGTCGTGGGCTGTTACGACAGCAAACGATTCAGCATATTCACGATGGGTAACAGGTATTCCCGCATAGAGGGGCGCTGCAATCCCTGATGAAACACCAGGAACAATTTCAAACGGAATCTGGAAACGGGCAAGGGCTGCGGCTTCTTCCCCTACTCTGCCAAAAACACCAGGATCGCCGCCTTTAAGGCGGACTACCACTTTGCCTTCTAGCGCTTTTTCAACTAACAGGTCATTGATGTTCTCCTGCCGTAAAATATGGCGATCAGGCAGTTTTCCGCAATAAATCCGTTCGCAAGCCTCTGGTGCAAATTCCAGTAATTTCGGATTGGCAAGCCGATCATATAAAATGACCTCTGCTTGCTTGATGGCCTCCATGCCCTTCACCGTAATTAAACGGACATCCCCTGGTCCCGCTCCGACTAAAAATACTTTCCCTGTTTTCATCTTGCAGCCATCCTCCTATGCTGAATCAATTGCCGATTTGGGCAAGCTTTATGTTTCGATCTAAACGAGTAAGTATACCGTATCTCCTTCGACTTTCACCGGATATGTTTGCACTTGGCCTTCGTCCGGTGCCTGCACTTTTCCGTCAACTAAAGAAATTTTCCAATCATACACCGGGCAAAATACGAATTCCCCACTGACAAGCCCTTCCGACAGCACGCCGCCTTTTGGATGTGGGCTGCGATTTTCAATTGCGTAAACATTCCCATTCGTTACTTTAAAAATCGCAATGGTATGTCCCCCAATGGTAACCGTATAACCAACTCGTTGCGGCAGTTTCGAATAGTTAGCAACTGCGACACGTGTCAACGTTTCATTCATTTCGAATCACTCCCTACTAATATATCATGTTTTTCATAGTATTTCGATAGGATTTCTTCATTTTCAATTGCTTCTTTCCACGGTTCACTATATTTTTTCAACGTTTTGTCCATCCGCTCATTCAATTCTTTTCTCATTTGTTCATCTGCAAGAACTTGTTTGACATGCTCCAGTCCTACGCGCTCAAGCCATTTCGATGTGCGCTCCAAGTAAGTGGCTGTTTCGCGGTAGTATTGCAAATAGGCTCCAGCGATTTCCATTACTTCTTCTTGTGTTTTAACCGTAATGAGCAAATCGCCGGCACGAAGGTCGACACCGCCGTTACCGCCAACATAAATTTCCCAGCCGCCATCAATTCCAACGACTCCGAAATCTTTGATCCCCGCTTCCGAGCAGTTTCTCGGACATGCCGATACACCCATTTTCACTTTATGCGGCGTATCGAGCCGTTCAAATTTTTTCTCAAGCTTGATGCCAAGTGCCATGGAATCTTGTGTTCCATAGCGGCAGAATTGGGCGCCGACACAAGTTTTAACCGTGCGCAGTGTTTTTCCGTACGCATACCCGGATGGCATGTCAAGCTCTTCCCAAATAGCGGGCAGATCTTCTTTTTTGACACCGAACAAGCCGATCCGCTGACCGCCCGTTAATTTTACAAGCGGTACATTGTATTTCTCAGCGACTTCGCCAATTTTAATCAAATCTTTTGCATTTGTCACACCGCCGTACATTCTTGGGACAACCGTGAACGTTCCATCCTTTTGAATATTGGCGTGCATTTTTTCATTTACCAGGCGGGAATCACGGTCATCTTTGTATTCATCCATATAAATCATGCCAAGGAAGTAGTTAAGCGCCGGACGGCATTTTGTACAGCCTTCTTCATTTTTCCAGCCAAGCACGTTCATAACTTCTTTAATGCTTGTTAAGCCCTTTTCTTTAATCTCGGCAACCACTTCGTCACGGCTAAGTGTTGTACAGCCGCAAAGAGTTGTTTTTTGCGCAGCAGCCGCATCAAATTGATCCCCAAGCGTATGAGCTAAAATTTTGCCAATCATCGGTTTGCAGCGTCCGCATGAACGTCCGGCATTTGTACAGCCGCCAACTTGATCAACCGTTGTTAATCCTTGGGTGCGGATTGCTTCCACAATCGTACCTTTTGTGACTCCGTTGCAGCCACAGACTAGTTCATCATCCGGCATTGAAGCAACATCATCGCCTGTGGCTGAGCCGTCCTGTGATTGTAAAAGTGAAATGCTTGTCATGCCGCTAACATCTTCTTTTTTTGTCAGCATTCGAAACAGCTTTGTGCTGTCCTGCGTATCACCGTAAAGCACAACCCCGACGACCCGGTTGTCTCTGATTAAAATCTTTTTATAAACGCCGTCAAATTCATTATGAACTTTGATTGCCTGCGTTGTTTCATCTTCAAAAATTTCCCCCGCCGAATAAAGGTCAACTCCAGCAACTTTTAATTGTGTTCCTGTAACCGAGCCTTCATATGGTGCTGTTTCTTTGCCGCAAATCCGGCTTGCTAGCACTTTGCTTTGTTCATATAATGGCGCAACCAGGCCATAAACGATTTCGCGGTGTTCAGCGCATTCACCAACGGCATAAACATTAGCGGTTTGAGTTTCCAGATAATCGTTCACGACAATCCCGCGATTGACATAAATGCCACTATCCTTTGCCACCGCTACATTTGGTTTAATGCCAATCGCCATTACTACAAGATCGGCGTCAATTTCAGATCCGTCTTTAAAACGAAGCCCTGTTGCCCGCTCATCACCGAGAATTTCAACGGTTTGCTTCTCCATTAAGAAATTCATGCCTTGGGATTCCAGTTCTTTTTTCAGCAATGCCGATGCTGCTGGATCTAGCTGGCGCTCCATCAAATGCGGCATTAAATGGACTACATCCACTTCCATGCCGAGATTAAGCAAGCCGCGTGCCGCTTCAAGTCCAAGCAGTCCGCCGCCGATGACGACGGCTTTCTTATATTCTTTTGCCGATTTGATCATCATTTCACAATCATTGAGATCACGAAATCCAGTTACACCTTGTTTGTCAGCACCTGGAATTGGTAGAATGAACGAATTCGAGCCAGTTGCCATAATCAATTCATCGTATTCAACTTCTCGACCCTTGTCGGTAATGACTCGTTTTGCGCTGCTGTCAATTTTGGTTACAGCCTCACCTGTGAATAATTGAATCTTGTTTTCTTCATACCAGTCGAGCGGGTTAATGATAATTTCATCAAAGTTTGTATCACCTTGGAGGATATTTGATAATTTAATACGGTTATAGTTTGGGTATGGTTCTTTTCCAAAAATGGTAATCTCAAATTGGTCTGGAGCGATTTTGAGGATTTCCTCTATTGTCCGTACACCGGCCATGCCGTTACCAATCATCACGAGTTTTTTCTTGTTCATGATCGTCTCTCCTATCGTTTTTTCATCTGGTCGTTTTTCCTATGAGTAAATTGTATTCCCCTTGAGGTTAAAAATTTGTGAGGTACGTCACAATTTGAGTGTATTTGTGAACAAATTCACATTATTGTCAAAAAGTCGGCTAGCTTAAATGTCTGAAGACGGAATTAATGGGGGCGTAGGCGATATAATCATAGTTGTTGGCGAAATTATGACGGATGAAGGCGGAATTCTTGATTATGTAGGCGGATATGTTGATCGTTAAGGCGGAATAAATTCAATTTCGGGGTGCAATCAGCCTCATTTATAACAATTCAAGGAAATTGACGAGAAAAAAGCCACCAATCCGGCAGCTTGATTATAATTGAATACATTACATCGTATTTTTACAAGCCTCTAGGAATTGCCAACTTTTTCGACTGTCATCGTGTCATGATTCACTTTTCCGTCAATTAATTCAATAATCCGATCGCACTTTTTGGCAACATCAACATCATGCGTTACAACAATAATCGTTTTTCCTTCCTTGTTTAATTGTAGTAATAAATGGATTATCTCTTCGCCGGTTTTTCGATCTAAGTTTCCCGTTGGTTCATCAGCTAAAATTAGTTCCGGTTCACATACTAATGCTCTGGCGATGGCCACCCTTTGTTGTTGGCCACCTGATAATTCATCCGGGGTTTTATGCATATGCTCTTTCAAACCCACTTTTTCTAGATATAATTTTGCTTTAGAAATTCTCTCCTTATGGCTTGCTTTCCGATAAGTTAGCGGCAAGATAACGTTATCAAGGACAGTATAATCTTTTAACAACGCGAAATATTGGAAAACAAATCCGATCATTTGGTTTCTCGTTTTGTGCATCTTATTTTTTCGAATCTCATGTAAAGATTTTCCGTTTAAAAAATAGTCACCTTCTGTTGGGGTATCAATTAACCCTAAAATATTCAATAGTGTACTTTTTCCAGAACCTGATGGCCCCATTATCGCAATCATTTCTCCCTGTTTAATCGATAAATTGATATCGTTTAATGCAAAAGTAAGATGATTCTTATTCCCATAGATCTTTTTGATATTTTTTAGATTAATAAAATCCATTACTCCATTCCTCCTATCAATGACTTCGGCTCCAAATTTCTAATAAACAAAAAGACGATAAGGTTTGATAAGATCATCACGAGTAATAGAACTGAAAATACTGGAAATACGATAGAAGCATTCATTTTAAAGTCTAATGCACTCGCTAAATTGAATTCATTTGAAATTTTTAATAGTCCACTATATTTCCAGATAAAATGAATGAGTGATAAGCCCATCCCAACAATACCAATCAATAGATTCTCTAAAAGAATTTGAATAAATAGGCCATATTTACTTTCACCGAGAACTAATTTTACCCCAAATTCTCTTTTCCGCATCATAATCGATATAAATGTGGTTGCTACAATTCCAATCACTGAAAATAGGATAAAACTCAAACCCAATATGATTTGTGGGATTTCAGTGTAGCTATTACTCTTTATATTTTGTTGGATCTCTACACCTAAGTTTTTAAGGTACATCTGAGAGTTATCGCCTCTTATTTGAATGGATTGAATTAATTTCTCTACATCCGCACCTTTTCGCAATTTTAAAATGGTTCCTCCATGTAATCTGGAAAACATGGCAGCATAATTGTTGTTTATATCAGCAGGCATTGGCATCACTGCTGCCTTATCCAATTTTAGATAGGTGTTTGTGGTATTATTATTAACAATATATTTATCCTTTGGCAAAAAACCAATGATCGTGTATTGATTATTAATTACATCTCCGATACGAAAATACTTTTTGAAATAGGAGCCTACCAAAATGTTGGTTTTTTCATTCTGATTATACGTAAAGTCCTGAGCAGAAAACCGTTTTCCCTGCTCAACTTGTAAGTTTAAAAGCTGATTATAGTTTCCATCAATCACAATTGCACGTATTGCTGGCTTGTCCATCCCTAGGTTTGTTTGATTTAGCTCAGAAAGCAGCTTACTGTTAAGTGGTACTGAACTTGCAGCAACTGGCAAGAATTCTTCATAGTAGGTACCATACGATATGACATCTTTGTTCTTTTTTAACTTATTAAAAATCTGCTCAGCTTGCTCTTTCTTAAATTTTCTTTCATCAGCAACCTCAGGATTTTTACTTGTAATTAAGTATGTGCTGGTTAAGTCTAAAAGTGAATTATTTTTCAAATAAAATAAGTTATAAAACACGTTGACAGAACCCGTTATCGTTGATAATCCAAAAGTAAATTGGATAAGAAGAAGAATTGAAATCACCCATCTTTTTTTTAAAGCTTTAAGAGCACTTTTCATTTTCATCATATGATTTACTCCTTTAATGCTTTTGCGGGTTCGATTTTCATTATATGAAGAAACGGAATGATCGATGTAATAAAAGAAACAACGAATGTTATGACCAGACTGGTGAGATATAGATAGAAGCTCAAGCCAATATTGTAACTTGTAAAATAAAGAATATTGTTGCCGATTTTGCCCAAAACCCACAGGATAACGATCGAACTGACTGTTGCTAAAGTTGCACAGATTAACAATTGACCAAATACAAACGAAAAGAGATTTAGATTGCTTGCTCCTAAAGCTTTTCTTAAAGAAATATCTTTTCTTTTCAGATAAATCCACAGATAACTAACGGTTATACAATTAATAAGCGCGATAATGAAAAGTTTATAAGGATAACTTAATACTTCTTTTACTCCCTGTCTGGAGTTTTTCTGATTTTCATAATTTGCTTTTTCATTTATGATCTTGATGTTCGGAATTTTATTCATTTGTTTTACTTTAGAAACGAATCCGTTTATTTCTTTATTCGGACTTTGATTTGACCTGACAATTAGTTGAAGGGTATTGGACTTTTCTATATCACGTTTAATTTGTTCAGGTGCATTTTTTAGCGATAGATAAATTTTACTATTGTATTCACTTCCCATGCCTTTCCCGGTAATTCCTTTAATCGTGTATTCTTTATCAAATAATTTTATTTTGCCCACCGTACTGGAAATATTCTTTCCAGCTATTATATTGTTCGTTTCATTGAGATCTAATTTTGCTCCTTTGATCAAAGGCGGCGACCAAATATTTTTATTGAGTAAACCAACAACCATTACAAAACCTATTTCCGGAATTTTTGCTGAAATAGTTTCTGTAATAACGCTAGATTTAATAAAATTAGATTCTGCCAGTTCCTGCATTTTATGAAAATCTAACTCTTTCACATTAGATAAATTAATCGAGTAATAATACTGAAAAAAACCATTTTTAGAATCATAAAATAACTCATCATAATAATTTTTCGTTGAAAAAGCAATAAGAATTGGAGATATCGTCAGCAAAAAGCCTATAAAAAGCATGAGAAAAATTTTCTTGTTTATGAATATATCTTTTATTATTTGCCTCATAAAGCCCTCCAGCTATTTTAAACCGTGAACAAGACTATGTGAGCCTCATTCACGGTTTGTTTTAACTCCTATTTTAGTGGAAATCGATGGACTTCCTTACAAATCCACTTTCACCACTCATTACCCACTCATGCTCTGAAAAACCACTGCTTACTGGACCAGCAGTTAAAAAGCTGACTGATATCGAGTCACTAGCACTGGCAGGATTTTTTTGAGCATATTTCTGTGAACCATCATTTGTTTCAGCATAAACAGTAATTTTATAATTTGCTGGCTCATTTGACTGAGAAGTATATGCGTATACATTTGCTCTTCCTCCAGATCCATACCAACTTGCGTCAGAATCCCAAGCTATCGTTGCATTTGAAACTGTTGAAAAAGCGCCGACTGCAAATGCTGTAACACCCAATGATGCCAATGATTTTTTAAAAAAGTTTTTCATAATTTCAAAACTCCTTTTTTAATAATTTACTTAAATATTTAAGTATTTCATGGCCACACCTTAATTATACAAGATAATTCAGATTTATCCGGTTATTTACAAATAGTTAACATAAAAATACCAACTTTTACATTCTGTTTACATTTTCAATTATTTACCACTTGCTGTTCTCCTCTTAAACGCACGCAAAAGAAGCTATCTCATAGCAAGATAACTTCTTTTGCGATTTAAATCGTTTTAACAGGGTGCTGCAGCTATTTTAGGTCTTTTTCACAAAATCTAGTAAATTAGTAAAGTTCCGAAGTGGTTTTTGCTTGCATATGCAGCAGCAAATAGTCCGGACCGCCGGCTTTGGAATCGGTGCCGGACATGTTGAAGCCACCGAATGGCTGATAGCCGACGATGGCTCCTGTACAGCCGCGGTTGAAGTACAGGTTACCAACATGGAAATCTTGGCGCGCCTGTTCCATATGGGCGCGATTTTTTGTGATTACGGCACCGGTTAATCCGTATTCTGTGTTATTGGCAATTTCAATCGCTTCGGTAAAATCTTTCGCTTTCGCAAATCCGACGACCGGGCCAAAGATTTCTTCTTGCATGATCCGCGCTTTTGAATCAAGGTCAGCAAAAATAGTTGGCTTGATAAAGAAACCGGTGGAATCATCGCTTTCTCCGCCCGCCATCAGCTTGCCTTCCTGTTTGCCGATTTCAATGTATTCATTGATTTTTACAAAAGCATTTTGATCAATGACCGGCCCCATAAAGTTTCCTTGGTCTGCCGGGTCGCCGACGGTTAATGGATTGGTCAACTCGACAACGCGATTCAGCACCTGGTCATAAACGTCTTTCACAACGACCGCGCGGGAACATGCTGAACATTTTTGCCCGGAGAAGCCAAATGCTGAAGCCACAATCGATTGGGCTGCCCATTCGAGATCCGCTTCACTGTCGACTACAATCGTATCTTTGCCGCCCATTTCGGCAATTAGTCGTTTCATCCAAATTTGACCATCCGCCAATTTTGCGGAACGTTCAAAAATGCGCAGCCCCACATCGCGGGAACCGGTGAAGCTGACAAAACGGGTATCTTTATGGTCAACGAGATAATCCCCGACTTCAGCGCCGCTTCCTGGAACAAAGTTCAGTACCCCTTTTGGCAGGCCTGCTTCTTCCATGACTTCAACAAATTTGGCGGCGATCACCGGCGTAGCGGATGCCGGTTTTAACAAGACGGTATTGCCGGAGACAATAGCAGCCACAGTTGTGCCTGCCATGATCGCTAATGGAAAGTTCCATGGCGAAATGATGATTCCAACACCAAGGGGAATATAGTCATACCGATTAAATTCATTTGGACGGCTTTGCACAGGCATGCCGTCTTTGAGCCTGAGCATTTGCCTGCCGTAAAATTCGAGAAAGTCAATTGCTTCCGCCGTGTCGGCATCGGCTTCGCGCCAAGGTTTGCCCGCTTCTTTTGTCATCAATGCCGAAAACTCATGTTTGCGGCGGCGCAGAATTGCTGCTGCTTTAAAGAGAACATCTGCACGGATTTCAGCTTTTGTCTTTTTCCATGTTTTAAAAGTTTCGACCGCAGCTTGCATGGCTTTTTCAGCAAGTTCTTTATTGGCTTTGGAAACGCGGCCAATCACTTCTTGTTTATTGGCAGGGTTGTAGGAAATGATTTTTTCTTCGGTTGAGATTTTTTCGCCGCCAATGACGAGTTCATACTCTTGGCCTAAATAGCTCTCAACCGTTTTTAACGCATTCAAATAGGCTTGACGGTTTTCTTCTACTGAAAAATCCGTTAATGGTTCATGCTTGTAAGGCTGGATCAATTCAATTCCCCTCCTATGTAGTAAAGCGCATTCATTACACTTTTCATTTTAACATGATTCTTTTGAGTCTAACAATTATTCGAAATATTCAGTCCTTATTTTAAAGCAAAAAGCCTGGCGCTTTTTCTTGCCAGGCTCTCGTGAGATGTTAATAAATATACACAAATGGTTCACTTTGATTCGGTTTGCGGACAATCAGCGCTTCCGGCCCATCTACGGACGTAACGCTAACAGATACGGATATATATTTTGGAAAATGCTGCATTACAAGCCCTGTCACATATTGCGTAAAGCCGATCGCTTCTGTTTTTCCGTAAAACTGCATTGGGATTGAGATGTTCAAATCCTGCAGCTGGTCATCAACATAAAAGGCCTTGCCAATCACCCCGTTAAAGTTCGGAAAATACTGCTCAACATCCTGTTTGAAGTTTAAAAAGGATGTTACATCATCGCGGTGCGCATCTTGGGCATCTGTTGACGGGAACAAGTAGTACTTTTCATTCACTTTCCCCCAACTCCCCAGGCTGGAGCTTCCCTTTGAAACATTTGCATAGGCAAAGAAATTCCCCGGTACAATCGATGTTTTGCTTTCCGTTTTAAAAAGGGCAATTGTAATCGGCACATCTTTTAAATCCTTCATTGCCCTTAATCGATTCAGCACTTCGGCAGCAATTTTCTTTCCTTGCGCCTCGATTTCCGCATCTGAAAGTTTCTTTTCATACGTCGGACCGTATTGAACCGTTTGATAATAATAGGTGGAATTCAGCGCAAGCCCGATGACGACTCCGCCAAGCTGAACCCTGTTATTGCTGTCTTTTACTAAATAATCATGTTCTAAAATATGAGCCAAATAAATCGGTGTGGAGTTATTCCCTGCATCATCCTGCGGGTTCAAACCGATGTTGTCTGCATCTTTTAGTTTTCGCTGATCCAGCTGTGCTTTATTAAATTTCCGATTCAGCCAAAGCTTTACGGTATCCTTTTTGATTTCCTGGCCTTCACGGAATAAATACTTGTTCGGGTCAAATTGCTTTTGGGCAATTCTCATCAGTCCGGTTTCGAACTCATCGATGTCGTATCTTGTATTTAAATTATTAACGACCATCCCGCGCGTTTCTCCCGGCTGAAATGGTAAGATCGTCCGATAGTATTTATCGGAAATATTATATTTCGGAATAATTGCCTTCTCTTTCGCTTTATTGTCTGTCTGCACGACTTCATTCTTCTTTTGAAAATTCGGGGCACAAGCACTCAGCAAAAAGACAACAGCAAGAGCCAGCAATGAGAGTTTTCTCACGTCCAATCACACCTCTTGTTTCATTAATTCTTCCAAAAGTCTTTCCTCATCCCATACTTCAATCCCAAACTGCTCAGCTTTTGCACGTTTTGATCCGGCCTCTATCCCGGCAATGACCAGATCGGTTTTTTTGCTTACACTCCCGGAAACATTGCCGCCAAGCGCTTCAATTTTTTCTTTTGCTTCGTTTCGTGTTAACTGCTCCAATTTCCCTGTTAGCACGACTGTTTTACCAGCGAACACGGAGTCCACTTGTTCCGCTAGTACCGGTTGTGGTCCCTTGTACTCCATATTGACGCCCGCAGCTTTTAATTCCTTCAACAGCTCGTGTACCTCTTCTTTTTGAAAAAAGGTCACGATCGAATCAGCCATTTTTTCGCCAATGTCATGAATGGCAACAAGCTCCTCTGCCGTTGCTTCCGCGAGCCTGTCCATTGTGCCAAAAACTTGGGCAAGGGTCTTGGCTGCCTTTGCGCCAACATGACGGATGCCCATGCCGAACAAAAGTTTTTCAAGCGAATTCGCTTTTGAAGCTTCAATCGCTTGCAGCAAATTGCTTGCTGATTTTTCACCCATACGCTCAAGTCCGAGAAGCTGTTCTTTTGAGAGTGTATAAAGATCGGCCACATCCGCAATTAATTTTTCCGTAAACAGTTGGCTGATCACCTTTTCCCCTAAACCGTCAATATTCATGGCATCGCGGGATACAAAATGGATCAGGCCTTCGCGAATTTGCGCTGGACATTTTGGGTTGATGCATCTGAGGGCGACTTCCCCTTCAAGGCGGACTAGCTCACTTCCGCATTCCGGGCATTCCGTCGGCATGTGAAAATCCGTTTCTTGACCTGTCCTCTGTTCAGCGATTACATTGACCACTTCTGGAATAATATCGCCCGCTTTTTTAACAACGACTTTGTCGCCAATTTTAAGATCTTTCTCGCGGATTAAGTCTTCGTTGTGCAAGGATGCGCGTTGAACAGTCGTGCCCGCAACCTTTACCGGTTCCAGGATCGCCGTTGGGGTAATGACCCCTGTTCTGCCCACCGTTAGTTCAATGTTTAATAGGGTTGTGACCACTTCTTCTGCCGGGAACTTATAAGCAATCGCCCAGCGCGGGCTTTTCGCGGTCGTTCCCAATTCCGCCTGCTGCTCAAGCGAATCGACTTTAATGACAATCCCGTCAATTTCATAAGGCAAGTGCGGCCGTTTCTCCACCCAACTATTCACAAAGGAAATGACGTCGTCGATCGTTCCGCATTTGCGGCGCTCCTTGTTCGTCTTCAAGCCGAGACGGTCAAGATAATCGAGTCCTTCACTATGAGAGGTAATGCCGGTCTCACCCAGGTCGCCTATTCCGTATAAAAAAATGTCAAGATTCCGCGATGCCGCAATCTTCGGATCAAGCTGTCTTAATGACCCAGCTGCAGCGTTTCTTGGATTGGCAAACGGCTCTTCGCCGCGCTCTTCCTTCGCTTTATTCAACGCTTCAAACGACCGTTTCGGCATAAAAGCTTCGCCGCGCACTTCAATCGTGACATTTTCGCGCAGCCGTAGGGGAATTGATTTAATCGTTCGTAAATTGGACGTAATGTCCTCGCCAATCGTTCCATCTCCGCGCGTGGCTCCCTGAACAAATAAACCATCCTCATACTTGAGCGAAACTGCCAGACCATCAATTTTCAATTCGCAAACATAAGATACGTCATCGCCGACAATCTGGCGGATTCGGCGGTCGAAATCCCGTAAATCCTGGTCATTGAACGCATTTGCTAGACTAAGCATCGGCGTGCGGTGCTCCACTTTTTCAAACATGTCGAGAACGGTGCCGCCGACTCGCTGGGTCGGAGAGTCCGGTGATGTTAATTCCGGAAATTGCTCCTCTAATGCGAGTAATTCGTTCATCAGTCTGTCGTATTCCGCGTCGGGAACAGACGGCTGATCCAAAACATAATATTCATAGCCATATTGATTTACTAAATTTCTTAATTCAATCACTTTTTGCCTGGCTACTTGCAGGTCCATGTAGTCAACCCTTTCTAAACGTTAGCGTTCCAATAATACAGGTAATCTAGCAATGTCCGATCAATGGCTATCCTTTTTTGATCGGGGCAAATTTGGCGAGCAGGCGCTTGATTCCAGTTGGGCTTGGGAAGGCAATGTCGAGTTCGGTTCCTTCACCTTCACCCTTGACGCTGACGACGGTGCCGATCCCCCATTTGCCGTGTTCCGCTTTGTCGCCGACCTTCCAGCCAATTTCGTCGCCGCCGGTCGCTGCCGCAGCCGGGCGGACGACCGGTTTTCTTGCTGCCGGTGTCCCAAATGGGGAGACCGCCGGTTTTTGCGCACCAAAAGATCTTCCTTGTGAGCTGAACGATGCGGATATTCGATTGGCCACTTGAACATCTTCCACTAATTCCTCAGGGATTTCCATGATAAAACGGGAAGCAGGATTCATGCTCGTTCGGCCAAACAGTGTCCGCATTTGTGCATTTGTTATAAAAAGATTTTTTTCAGCCCGGGTAATGCCCACATAGGCCAGCCGCCGCTCTTCTTCCATTTCCGCTTCTTCCATCAGCGAGCGGCTGTGGGGGAATACGCCTTCTTCCATACCGATGATAAAAACAACCGGGAATTCCAATCCCTTTGCCGAGTGCATCGTCATCAAGACAACGGAATCAGCTTTTTCATCGTCGTCATCCATCGAGTCAATATCGGCGACAAGTGCCAAATCGGTTAAAAACGCAACAAGGCTCTTATCTTCACTCGTATCTTCAAAGCTTTTCGTCACCGATAACAACTCGTCCAAGTTTTCAAGGCGGCTTTGGGCTTCAAGCGATTTTTCTGCTTCAAGCATTTCGCGGTATCCCGACTTTTCCAGCACTTCCTCGACAAGCTCGGTTACGGAAAGAAACTCTTGCATATTCGTGTAATTGCTGATCAAATTTCGGAATTCGATTGCCGCTTTTGTGATTTTTGGACTTAAGCCGATTAACTCAATCGATTCAAGTGCTTGGTAGAGAGAAAGATCATGCAGTGCGGCGAAGTTGGCGATTTTATCAAGTGAGCTTGCACCAATACCCCGCTTTGGTACATTAATGATCCGTTGCAGGCTAATATCATCATCCGGATTCGAAATCAGCCGTAAATACGCAAGCATGTCTTTAATTTCTTTACGGTCATAGAACTTCGTGCCGCCCACAATCGAGTAGCCGATGTTCGATTTCAGCAGTACTTCCTCCATGACACGGGACTGGGCGTTTGTCCGGTAAAGAATTGCGATATCGGAAAGACTGTACCCGCCGTCACGCGTTAATTCCTTTATTTTTCCAACAACAAATTGTGCTTCTCCTTGCTCACTGTCCGCGCGGTAATAGACAATTTTATTGCCTTCCGGATTCACTGTCCAAAGATTCTTCGCTTTGCGGTTCCGATTGTTTTCGATTACTTTGTTCGCTGCGAGAAGAATCCGCTTGGTGGAACGGTAATTTTGCTCCAGGAAAATCACCGTTGCGTTTGGATAGTCTTTTTCAAATGAAAGAATGTTTGAAATATCGGCTCCGCGCCAGCGGTAAATTGACTGATCCGAATCGCCAACAACGCAAAGATTTCGGAAGCGGCTGGCCAGAAGCTTTACCAACATATATTGCGCCCTGTTGCTATCCTGATACTCGTCAACGTGAATGTACTGGAATTTGCGCTGGTAATATTCCAATACCTCCGGAACCCGCTGGAACAGGTGAATCGTCGTCATGATCAGGTCATCAAAATCGAGCGCTTGATTTTTGCGCAGCCGTTTTTGGTATTCCTCGTATACATCGCTAACTATTTGTTCAAAATATCCGCCTGCCGTCTTGGCGTATTCTTCAGGTGTAATTAATTCATTTTTCGCGGAGCTGATCGAACCCAAAAGGGCTCTTGGGTCAAATTTTTTCGGATCGATATTTTTATCTTTTAAAATTCCTTTAATGACTGAAAGCTGATCTGTCGTATCAAGGATTGTAAAGTTACGGTTAAAGCCGAGCCGATCAATGTCTCTCCGCAAAATTCTTACACACATGGAGTGAAACGTAGAAATCCAAATTTCTTCGGCTGCTCCGCCCATCATCTTTGAAATCCGCTCCCGCATTTCCCGGGCTGCTTTATTCGTGAACGTAATCGCTAAAATATTGTATGGATTGACCCCTTTTTCAACCATTAAATAGGCGATTCGATGGGTTACAACTCTCGTTTTGCCGCTGCCGGCGCCAGCCATAATTAACAGCGGTCCGTCCGTCGCTTTTACCGCTTTTTGCTGTTCTGGATTCAAGCCATTCAGCAGCTTGTCTGTTAAATAGTGCATTACTGTTCTCACCCTCTTAAAACAAACGTATGTTCCTATTTCTATTTTACCTAAATCGGCACCATTAAGCAAATTTCTCTATTTTACTGAATGGACCGTTTTTAACGCTTCCTCGATGTTTTCGTATACAGCATTTCCAACTACAATTACGTCTGCGTACTGTGCCATTTCGGCAGCTTGTTCCAGTGTGCCAATGCCTCCACCGTAAAACAGCTTCGTGTTTTGTAAGACTTTTTTTATTTCAGCTGCGAGGTTGGGATCGCCATAGCGGCCACTGTATTCTAAATAAAAGATTGGCAGCTGGAACATTTTTTCTGCCATCATGGCATAGGCTTGTACATCTGCTGCCGTTAATTTTGTTTCCGCAGATGTCCGTTTTGCTGCTTTGCATTCTTCGTTGATAATGCAGTAGCCTTCCATGATGATTTCATTCCAGTCCATGATTTCGCCGAATTCTTTCACTGCTTGATGATGAAGGCCTGTAATCCATTTTTGATCACGGCTGTTAAGGATGGTTGGGATAAAGTAAAGGTCAAATCCGGGTGTCACGGTTTCGATGCTCGAGACCTCCAGTACACACGGAACCGTGTAACGGCGAATGCGTGCCATCAAGTCCAATACGTTCTCAAGCGTTACACCGTCTGTGCCGCCAACCATCACTGCATCCGTTCCCGATTCGCAAATTCGTTCTAAATTTTCATCGCTGATTTCTTTATTCGGATCAAGCTTAAACACATGGCGCCACTCGCGAAAATCGTACATCCAAAAATCCTCCTGTTTCGTATTCCATTTCACCATTATAGCATTTGCCGAATCGATACTAAAAGAAAACAAGAGAGAGTTGTTATAGAAAAGATATCCAGCCAAATGGGAGTTTAACTTCATTCTCTCTTTTTTTGGTATTAAAGGGATCGCTCAGTGACCGCTTGACCCCCCTCCATAATAAAAAGCCGAAGAATGGTCTATTCCTCGGCTTTTTGGAGTTCCTCTGATTCCTTATTTTCTTTTTTATAAACCCGGTTGAGAGCGAGTTCGTATGCGTCGTTTCCATAATTTAAACAGCGTTTGACGCGGGAAATGGTCGCCGTGCTCGCACCCGTTTCCGTTTCAATTTTATGATACGTGTTGCCCTCACGCAGCATTCTTGCCACCTCAAGACGCTGTGCCAATGATTGAATTTCATTAATCGTACAAAGATCATCGAAGAACCGGTAGCATTCTTCCAAATCTTTCAGCGAAAGAATCGCTTGAAAAAGCTGATCCAGCTCTCTCCCTCTTAACTTATCGATTTGCATCCTCTATACCCCTTTAAATCATTTATTTTCAGTAAAAGAAACACTTTTTTGCAAGCCCGGTGTTGCAGGCACTACGTTTACCCATGTTTTCCCTTGCACAAAGGGAACTTCTTTGCCATTTTTAACCGGAATGATTCGACCATTGCTGTTTTTCCACTCGACCAGGTTTACCTTCCCTTTTTGCAGCAAGTAGCCATTGCCTCCGGACTGCAAGTCAATTTTCCGATGCCCGACAGAATCGACCGTTTGATGCACAGCTTCAATTATAAAAACATTGTCAAGTAGCACGGGCTCTTTTGTATCAAGGTCAACCGTTTGTTCCCCGCCGGAAAACCGTTTGTACTTTCCAAGCTGCGCGTCATACTGATAAACGGCTTTAAACTGGTTGTTCGAAAAATAGGAAACGGTTGCAGACAATGCTGGATCGCCTTGAATCTTTTTGCTTTCCCCTTCGCTTAAAAATGTAAACGCCGGTGGGGATTTAGCCATTGAATAATTTTTCTCCTTCACACCTTTTAAGATATTTTTATAGGTGATATAGGAATTATGGGGTGCTTTGCGGAAACTCGCTCGTTGAAACAAGGTTCCATCATAAACCATCCCATTCAGGTTATCAACGTAGCCGCTATCAAGCATTTCTTTTGCTTCAGGGCTGTATCCATGGGCAATATACAACGCATCCAACCCTTTCGCCAGCTCAACAAAATACCCTCTTGCACTGCGGATCGGTCCAAACTTATCAGGCATTTCACTTTGATAGACCGCCAGGAAACGCGTAATGTCTCCTTCTGCAAGCAATTCATAGACAATATCTGCTTTCTGTAAACCCGACTGCGGCCTTGCCTTTGGGTGATTGTTGATCATAACAGCAATTGCCCTGCCATCTGTCTTCTTTTCGGAACCTTTCCCTGTCAGCGGATAATAGTACGGAAATGCATCGGATGCACCCGATTTCTTCTCTGCCTTTACGGCTTGTTTTTGCTGTTTTACCGGCTCTTTATTCTGACTTGTTTGGCTGCAGGCTGACAGCAGCAAAATGGCAGAAAAAGCAGCAATCACCCATTTCTTCATCCTCTACACTCCTAAAATTTCCCCATATGTTTACCGCAAAAAAACCACTTTCTATCCTTTTACATTTTAACGCATTATTGATGGAAAGAGTACTGTTTTATTCATGACATCATACATTCCTTGCTGGGTAATCCGAATATACGGCAAGTGAGTCGATGAAAAAAACAATAAGCTGTATAGCGGATCTAAAAACGGATAGCCGCGTTTTTTCAGTTCGGCAAGCAGTTGGTCTTCCTCCTCCATCAGCTTTTCCACGGAAAGATCTGACATAATTCCCCCAAGCGGCAGTGGCATTTCAGTAACAATTTTTCCGCCTTCTGCCATCACAATGCCCCCGCCAAGTTCTTTCATTCTGTTAAAAGCAGCCAGCATATCCTGCTTGTTTTTCCCAATCAAAATGATATCACCAGTACTGGAAAAGGAACTTGCCAGTCCGGCAAGGCTGTTGGCAAATCCTTTTACAAGCGTGTTGATCCGCCATTTTCCATTGCGGTCGAGCAACGTAAAAAAGCATTCATCATGATCGCTCGACAGCTCATCTGTCAACACTTCAATCGAGATGGAGTACGGCTTGGTAATCACGGAATTCTCCATTTTGATCCCAAAAGGCATCGAATATTGTAAATCATCCAAGGACAAATTCCAATCCATTGTAAGCGGCTTTAAACCATAATCGCTCCAAGGCAAAGGGGTAAATGCGTCTTGCAGCTGGTGGTCGCGTTTCACCCACTTGCCTTTTGCAAGCACTGATTTCGGTGACGGGTTCTCCTTCGTTTCTAAAAAGTTAAGATTGGCAACCCGGCCAGTTGCAATGCTTCCATGCAAATGCTCGATATTGTAGTAACGGGCAACATTGATCGTTGCCATATTGTAGGCATCTATTAATGGTATCTCTTTTTCAATCGCCATTTTGATCAATCGATCAATTATGCCTTCCCTGTAAAAAGTGGCAGGTGAACCATCTGTCGTGAACATGAGACGGTCATAACACCCAAGACCCATCTTTTTAATCTCATCAAGCAATACTGGTAAATCCGGACGAATGGAAGAGTGGCGCAATGTCACCATGAAACCTTGCTGCAGACGGTTGCAGACTTCTTGCCCCGTCATTGCTTCATGATCGCAATCCGCACCAAGCAGCATCATTTTTGCCAATGTTTTTTCGGATGCCCCCGGAAAATGACCTTCAATTTTTTTCCGCATTCGTTTTGCTTCTTGAATCCAATGGAGCATTAAATCATCCCCGGCCAGCAATTTTGGCCAACCGGTTAACTCCCCGCCTTGGAGAACGGCATCATGTTCAAGCCATGATTTAATATTGCTGTGGGAAAAAATTTCATCCTCGTTTAAAATTTCCGATTGTGCATCAAACCGGCTCCACCAAAACATTGTCGCTGGAATGCTACGAAGTTCCCTCAGCAGTGAAAACGCTTCCGTTTTTTTCAAATGTAAAATTAGTGCCATATTATCATTGATTAGGGTCGTTGTCCCTGTTTGAGCTGCATAAGCAGCAAACGAATGGGGATTATATAATTGAAACGGATGAGCATGGGGCTCAATATAACCGGGAACGAGAATTTCGTTGGTACAGTCGATTACTTCGCAACTGTCATTTATCCTTGCAGGCAGCTCTTCGCCAACATAGACAATGCGGTCTTGATAGATCCAAATATTTCCCCGCATCCATTGGCGAAAAGCCTGATTTAAATAAAGCGCATTTTTTAACAAAATGGTTGGTGACGTTTTCCCTTCCACAACCGCTACATGTTCTCGCAGCTGTCTGTTTTTCCAGCGGTAGCGCTGTTCCAGCATCGATATCTCCTCCCTTTTACCTTTCGCCGAATTATTCTGTGAAAATTTATTCTTTTCTGAATTTTTATTGGTAACCCGGCTGCTTTTAAAGCCGACGTATTCATTTTATGAAGAAACCATTTTTCTAGTACTGATTCATAATTTGGAAAAGAAAGCACTTACAAAATGAATTAATTTTATACTACCATAATTGTCCGTTTAACGCACTAAAGAATCATGAATAAATTTCGAATATTTGTGAAGGAGTGAACATTTAATGAATGTAAAACCAAATATCACTATTTTAAATGCCCTTATTCGGATTACGATTGGCTTAACGATTGTCGCCTGGGGAACGGCAAAGCTTGTCAAATGGCCTTGGAGAGAATCGTATCTCCTTGCCATTTTGCTTGGAGCGATGAAAGTTGGGGAAGGAATCGTCCGCTATTGTCCTGCCACTGATTTGTATAAAAAATCAACCACAAACGGGCAAACCGCTTCAAGAGATAGTATGGAAGGCTTGGATCAAGACGAAGTGCTGCCCTATAATCCAACATAAAAAATGGGTGTGTAGGCGGAATTCTGCAGTTTGAAGGCGGAAAAATAAATTTCTAGGCGGAATTCCATAGGTTGTCGGCGGAAAAAATAATTCTGCAGCAAGCCACGGTAACAAAATAATTAAGGCTGGTCAGCATGCAGAACTGACCAGCCTTATTTTTTAGGAAGAAAAATGCTTAAATGCTTTTGCGCCAATATCCTTTCGATAAAACACACCGCTTGACGTTAATTTTTCCTCAAGCTCTCGGTAGACCTTCCTGCTCGCCTCTTCAAGCGTTTCTCCCTTGGCTCCGACAAGCAGAACCCGGCCGCCTGCGGTTGCAAATTCGCCATTTTCCTTTTGAACCGTTCCAGCATGAAAAACAAACACTTTTTCACGATCTAAATCAGCTAAGCCTGTTAAAACATGTCCTTTTTCATACTGTTCTGGGTACCCTTTGGCCGCAATGACGACGCCAATCATCGCTTGCTCGTCCCAAACCAACTCCGGTGTTTTTCCGTCAAGCACTTCGAGCATAACCGCCGCCAGATCGGATGATAATCTTGGCAAAATCACTTCTGTTTCCGGATCGCCAAAACGGGCATTAAATTCAATCACTTTCGGGCCATTCTCAGTTTTAATTAAACCGGCATACAGTACACCGCAAAAACTTCTTCCTTCTTGTACGAGCGCTAGCGCCGCCGGCTTCAGAATGGTTTCGATCGCAATTTGCACGGTTTCATCACCGATATGCGGAACCGGTGAATAAGCGCCCATTCCGCCTGTGTTCGGACCTAAATCACCATCAAAAGCGCGCTTGTGGTCTTGGACAATTTCAAGTGGAATCACTTTTTCACCGTTCACAAAGGCCATTAATGAAAATTCTTCGCCGCTTAAAAATTCTTCAATCACCACTTGGCTAGACGCGTCGCCAAATTTTTGGCCAACCAGCATTTCTTCAAGGCTTTGCAATGCTTCCTCAAGGGTGAGCGCAACGGTTACCCCTTTGCCAGCGGCAAGCCCGTCCGCTTTGATCACGATCGGTGCTCCCTTTTCTTTCACATAGTGGCAAGCCTCTTCATAGGATGTGAACACTGCATAATCAGCCGTCGGGATTTGATATTTTTTCATTAATTCTTTTGCAAAAGATTTACTTGCTTCAATTTCCGCCGCCGCTTGAGTGGGCCCGAATACTTTCAAATCGGCAGCAAGGAACTTGTCAGCAAGCCCGGCCTGAAGCGGGATTTCCGGTCCGATAACCGTTAAGCCCACTTGCTGTTCCTTCGCAAACTGAACGAGCTGTTCATGATCGTTTTCATCAAGCTGGATGCATGTGGCCACATCCGCCATCCCGTCATTGCCAGGGGCGGCGAAAACAGTTTCAACCATTGAGCTATCCTTTAGTTTCCGGCAAATGGCATGCTCTCTGCCGCCGCGTCCAATCACTAATACATTCACTTGATTCGCTCCCATTCATAAAAATAAGTTCTTATTAATGTTTAAAATGGCGGACACCTGTGAACACCATGGCAATTCCGTATTCATCCGCTTTTTTGATCGAATCCTCGTCACGAATTGATCCGCCTGGCTGGATAATCGCGGTGATTCCTGCTTTTGCGGCTGCTTCGACGGTATCATCCATTGGGAAAAATGCATCGGATGCAAGTCCGGCTCCTTGGGCTTTTTCTCCAGCCTGTTTCAAAGCAATTTCTGCTGAACCAACCCGGTTCATTTGCCCAGCACCGATTCCTAATGTCATATCCTTGCTTGCAACAACAATTGCATTGGATTTAACATGTTTAACAATTTTCCAGCCGAGCTTTAATGCTTCCCATTCTTCGTCGGTTGGCTGCCGTTTGGTTGGAATCGTGATTTCTGCATTTTCCAATGTATAACGATCCTGGTCTTGAACAAGCAGTCCGCCTTCGATTGTCACCATCTTCGCTTCCGGTTTGTTCACTTGATCAAACGGTACGGTTAAGAGCCGGAGATTCTTTTTCTTTGTTAAAATTTCCAATGCTTCTTGTGAATAAGAAGGGGCAATAACAATTTCTAAGAAAATTTCATGAAGTTTTGCCGCTGTTTCGGCATCGACTTCGCGGTTAAAGGCAATAATCCCGCCAAAAATTGAAATAGGATCTGCCGCAAACGCTTTTGTAAATGCTTCATACGCAGTCACACCAACACCTACGCCGCAAGGGTTCATATGCTTAACGGCAACTGCGGCTGGCTCTGTAAATTCTTTGACAATTTGCAGGGCGGCGTCCGCATCATTAATATTATTGTAGGATAATTCTTTACCATGCAGCTGATTGGCAGCAGCAATCGAAAACGATGAACCAAGAGGTTTTTTATAAAATGCCGCTTGTTGGTGAGGGTTTTCGCCGTAGCGGAGCTGTTGTTTCAATTCGTATGTTACGGTTAGTTTTTCCGGTGTTTCTTCGTTGGCAAGCTCTGTCATATATTGAGCAATTAACGCATCATATGCTGCTGTATGACGGAAAACCTTGGCTGCCAGTTTCCTTCTTGTTTCAAGCGTCGTGATTCCCTCTGCTTTTAGTTCGGTTACGACTGTTTCATAATCAGCCGGGTCGACTACTACCGTCACGTATTGATGATTTTTAGCTGAGGCGCGCAGCATTGTCGGACCGCCGATATCAATATTTTCGATCGCATCTGCCACGGTCACATCCGGTTTTTCAATCGTTTGCTGGAATGGATACAAATTGACGACGACGAGCTGAATCGGCGCGATTTTGTGCTCTTCCAGTTGCTTTTGATGTTCGGGATCATCTTGCTTTGCGAGCAGCCCGCCGTGAATGTACGGATTTAACGTTTTCACGCGTCCTTCCAAAATTTCCGGAAATCCGGTTACATCACTGACACTCATGACCGGAATCCCTTCGTTTTGCAGCGCCTTTTTCGTACCGCCGGTTGAAATAAGTTCAAAACCAAGGCTGACGAGTTCTTTTGCAAAATTGGTAATTCCGGTTTTATCCGATACACTAATTAACGCTCTCTTTTTTGCCATAAGTCATTTCCCCTTGTGTGAGTAATTTTTGTAAAACAGCTGGGTATAGTCGATGCTCAACCGCGTGAATTTTTGCCTGCAAGCTTTCCAGTGTTTCATTTTCCTCAATGTCGACCCGCTTCTGGGCGATGATCGGACCCGTATCCATTCCTTCATCAACAAAATGGACGGTTACACCTGTTTCGCTCACGCCTGCTGTCAGCGCCTGTCCGATTGCATCCTTGCCCGGGAATGCCGGCAACAATGATGGGTGAATATTGACAATCCGCCCCTCGTATTCATTTAATAATGTCGATCCAATTAAGCGCATATAGCCCGCAAGGACAATAAAATCAACATCAGCGGATTTCAGGTGCGCGATCATTTCTTTTTCAAAAGCTTCTTTACTGGCATACGCTTTTGCCTCAAAAACAAAACGGGGAATCCCCGCATTGTTCGCTCGTTCAATGGCATAGGCACCCGGTTTGTCACAAACAAGTAAGGACAATTCTGCATCTAGTTCTCCGGAATATACCGCGTCGACAATCGCTTGGAAGTTGCTTCCGTTTCCCGAGGCAAATACAGCAAGTTTTTTATTTTTTTTCACAAAATTTCAATTCCTTCCCGATCTGTCACAACACCAAGCTCATATGCCGTTTCGCCCATTTCGTTAAACTGCTTTACTAGCGCTTCAGCATCTTCTTTGGCAACGGCAATGACCATGCCCACTCCCATATTAAACACATTGTACATTTCTTGATGGCTGATTTGACCAAGTGACGAGAGCAAGGAAAATACGGGCGGCACTGTCCAATTTTTTTCTGTAAGGGAGGCGCCGAGACCTTCCGGTAGCATTCTTGGAATATTTTCGATAAAACCGCCGCCAGTGATATGGGCCATTCCTTTTAAATGGAAGCTTTTCATTGCCTGTAAAATGGGCTTCACGTAAATTTTCGTCGGCTTTAGCAATTCTTCACCAAGGGTACAGCCAAGTTCATCAAGATAATCAGTTAATGCCCATTTGGCATCTTGCAAAAATATTTTTCGAACGAGCGAATAGCCATTGCTATGAATACCGCTTGAGGCAAGCCCGATCAAGACATCGCCCGGCTGAATGCTTTCACCTGTAATGAGCTCGGATTTTTCGCAAGCGCCAACAGCAAATCCAGCGAGATCGTATTCGTTTGGATCGTACAGCCCTGGCATTTCCGCTGTTTCCCCGCCGACAAGGGCACATCCCGCCAGTTGGCAACCTTCTGCCACTCCTTTGACAATCGCTTCAATTTTTTCTGGAGCGGCTGCCCCGCAAGCAATATAATCAAGGAAGTATAGCGGTTCTGCTCCCTGGACAACGATATCATTGACACACATGGCCACGGCGTCGATCCCGATCGTGTCATGCTGGTCCATCATGAAGGCTAGCATCAGTTTTGTTCCAACCCCGTCTGTTCCGGAAACAAGCACTGGTTCTTTTAAATTTAACACAGAAAGATCAAACATTCCGCCAAATCCGCCTAAACCGCCCAGAACTCCGGCTCTGGATGTTTTTTGCACATGTTTTTTCATGCGCGTTACGGCTTCATAGCCCGCTTCAATATTTACGCCTGCTTGCTTATACGCGTTTGACATGGAAACCCTCCAATTTTTTCTAAAAAATCCGCTAGGTTTAGAGCTTGACTCCGCGAAAGTTGACGTGCATTCCGCCACTTTTCGTCCTGACTCCGCGGAAGTTGACGTGCATTCCGCCACTTTTCGTCCTGATTCCGCGAGTTTAGGCGACCATTCCGCGACTTTCACAATTGATTCCGCCGCTGTCACAATTTGTTCGTCTACTTATTAAGCGTCTTCCCCTTCAATGTTGGGATGACTTTGACTTTGATGGCAAGTCACCTTAAGCGTCTTCCCCCAATTATTTCTGATAATAGTATTGCAATGTATCCGGATAAATTTCCGTCGGGTACTTTCCTGTAAAACAGCCAAGGCAATAGCCGGATGTCTCGCCATGATCCTGTTTGCCGATTGCTTCAAGCATCCCTTCGACGCTTAAAAATGTCAATGAATCGGCGCCGATCAGCTGGCGGATTTCTTCCACCGATTTGTCCGATGCAATCAATTCTTCTTTTGTCGAGGTGTCAATCCCGTAAAAACATGGATTTTTGATTGGCGGTGAGCTGATCACAACATGAACCTCCAGCGCCCCGGCATCCTTCAGCATGTTGACAATCCTTCTGCTTGTCGTACCCCGGACAATTGAATCGTCGACCATAATGACCCGTTTTCCTTCTACTACACCGCGCACTGGTGACAGTTTCATTTTAACGCCTTGCTCCCGTAACGATTGCGAAGGCTGAATAAACGTCCGGCCGACATAGCGGTTTTTAATCAGTCCCATTTCATATGGGATGCCGGACGCCTCTGCATAGCCAATCGCCGCCGAAATGCTTGAATCGGGAACACCTGTGACAACGTCTGCTTCAATCGGCGCTTCGATTGCAAGCCGTTTCCCCAAATTTTTCCGTGCCGTATGAACATTAATACCATTGATATCACTGTCGGGTCTTGAAAAATAAATGTATTCCATCATGCAGATCGCTTTCGTCGTGCTGACCACAAAGCGCTCAGATGTCAGTCCATCCTTATTGATAATCAGCAATTCGCCAGGCAGAACATCACGAATATAGTCAGCCCCGACCACGTCAAACGCACATGTTTCTGACGCAACGACATAGGCATCGCCGATCATTCCAAGTGAAAGCGGTCTTAACCCATGCGGATCAAGAGCGACCATTAATTCCGTTTCCGTCATAATCAAGTAAGCATAGGCACCCTTCAGCATTGTAAGCGCGTTTTTTGCTTGATCCTTTAGCTGATGATAGCCGCTGCGCTTCATTAAATGAGCAAGTACTTCCGTATCCGAGCTTGTTTGAAAAATGCTTCCTTGCCCTTCAAGCTGATGCTTTAACGAGTTGGCGTTGACCAGATTTCCATTATGGGCGAGTGCAAGGCTGCCCGTTTGTGAATGGAACAAGAGCGGCTGAACATTTTCATAACCGCCGCCGCCCGCTGTCGCATAGCGGACATGCCCAATCGCCGCATCTCCGACTAAATCTTTCATAATATCCGCTGTGAAGACTTCGGTTACAAGCCCTTCGCCTTTTGCACCTTTCAGTGTTTTTCCGTCTGAAACGACAATCCCTGTTCCTTCCTGACCGCGATGCTGAAGACTATGAAGACCGTAATAGGTAATTTGGGCAGCATCAGGGTGCCCCCAGATGCCAAACACCCCGCACTCTTCGTTCAACCCTTTTATTTCAGCAAGCATGGGATAGCCCCTTTCCAAGCATCTTTTAATTCAGAAACAGCTGCTTCGACAACTGCCGTACCATTGTTGACAATCCGAAGCATGGCTGAATCCGCAACTTCCCCGATTAACCTAGCATCCACAATCGTTTCAAATTCAGCTTGATTCTCTTTTTTCACCGACAGCAGGAATCGGGACTGCGTTTCACTAAATAGAGCCGTAACCGCTTCGCCGTCGATTTCAACATTGGCGCCAAGCCATTCATTGGCGAACAGACATTCAGCAAGCGCAACCGCAAGACCGCCTTCAGAAACATCATGTGCTGACTGAACAAGACCGGCACGAATCGCTGCCAATACTTGTGCTTGTCTTTCTTTCTCCACTTCGACATTCAATGCAGGAGATTTCCCGAAAATCCGTCCATTTAACAGCTTTTGCAACTCGCTGCCGCCAAACTCAGGGGTTGTTTCGCCAATTAAATAAATCAAATCGCCGCTCTCTTTAAACTGCTGGGTCGTTATATGGTTAAGGTCGGCAACCAATCCGACCATTCCAACAACCGGTGTTGGATAGACTGCCGTTCCGCTCGTTTCATTGTATAAGGAGACATTTCCGCCAATTACCGGTGTGTTCAATACCCGGCAGGCTTCACTCATGCCGTCAGCTGCTTTTTCAATTTGCCAGAACACTTCCGGTTTTTCCGGATTTCCGAAATTTAAATTATCCGTGATTGCGAGCGGCTCTGCACCGGAGCAAACAATGTTTCTTGCTGCTTCGGCAACGGCAATTTTCCCGCCGGTTTCAGGATCCAAATACACGTAGCGCGAATTGCAATCGGTCGTCATCGCCAATGCTTTGCGTGTACCGCGTATGCGGACAACGGCAGCATCCGATCCGGGTGAAACGACTGTATTGGTTCGAACCATGTAGTCGTACTGCTGGTAAACCCACTCTTTGCTGGCAATCGTCGGTTGAGCAAGAAGCTGGATCAACGTTTGCTTGTAATCATCCACTTGTGGTACAGTATCTTCCATCGTTTGGAATTCGCGGAAATACTCCGGCTCCTGTGAAGGCTTATGATATACAGGGGCATCAGCTGCCAGTGCATCGGCCGGAACATCTGCAACAATCTCGCCTTTATGGTACAGCCGGAGCATTTTATCATCGGTCACTTTGCCAATCGCTACAGCTTCCAAATCATACTTTGCAAAAAGATCAACAATTTCCTGTTCCCTTCCTTGTTTAACAACAATCAGCATCCGCTCCTGGGATTCGGAAAGCATCATCTCATATGGCGTCATTCCCGTTTCACGCTGCGGCACAAGATCCAAATTCATTTCGATCCCCATGCCCGCTTTGCTTGCCATTTCAGAAGAGGAGCTGATCAGCCCAGCTGCTCCCATATCCTGGATTCCAACAAGCGAATCAACGTGCACGAGTTCTAGGCATGCCTCAAGCAACAGTTTCTCCATAAACGGATCGCCTACTTGCACAGCCGGACGCTTCTCATCGGACTGCTCCGTTAATTCTTCAGAAGCAAAGGTTGCTCCATGAATCCCGTCGCGGCCTGTTTTTGCCCCAACATACATCACCGTATTGCCTGCACCATGGGCCTGCCCTTTTTGAATATCTTTATGATCAATTAAGCCAACACACATTGCATTTACCAGCGGGTTCCCTTCATAGGAAGCATCAAATTGCACCTCGCCGCCAACAGTTGGAATCCCGATGCAGTTTCCATAGCCGGCAATGCCTGCGACAACCTCTTTAAAAAGATAGCGAACCCGCGCTGAATCCAACTCGCCAAAACGAAGCGAATTTAGCATGGCGATCGGTCTGGCACCCATTGAAAAAACATCGCGAATAATACCGCCCACACCCGTTGCTGCGCCTTGATACGGCTCAATCGCCGATGGGTGGTTATGGCTTTCGATTTTAAACACAACCGCCTGTTCATCGCCGATATCGACAATCCCCGCACCTTCACCCGGGCCTTGGAGTACCCGCTCGCCTGTTGTTGGGAACTTTTTTAACACCGGCTTCGAGTTTTTATAGCTGCAATGTTCAGACCACATAACGGAGAATAGGCCTGTTTCGGTGTAATTCGGTGTGCGCCCAAGAATCTTTTCAATCATCGCAAATTCACTGTCGGTCAAACCCATCTGTGCGTAAATCTTGTCTGTCTTAATTTCCTGTGGACTTGGTTCATGCTTTAACAACATTTGCTTCCCTCCAATGTTTTACAATCGATTGAAACAGTTTCAAGCCATCCGCTCCGCCAAGAAGCTGATCAACCGCCCGCTCCGGATGCGGCATCATTCCGAGCACATTGCCGTTTTTATTTGTAATTCCCGCGATATTTGCCAGGCTCCCATTCGGATTTTCCCCATGGTAGGTAAAAACAATTTGCTTGTTTGCCTGCAGTTCTTCAAGCGTCTCCTGATCGCAATAATAATTACCTTCCCCGTGGGCAACGGGAATAGTAATCGTTTCGCCTTCTACATACTCTCCCGTAAACATTGTCCGGCTGTGTTCCACCTTTAGTTCAACCGGCTTGCAAATAAACGATAGGCTGTCATTTCGTCTCATTGCTCCCGGAAGCAACCCGGCTTCAAGCAAAATTTGAAATCCGTTGCAGACACCAAGAACCGGTTTACCAGCTTCTGCTGCTTTGACAACTTCCTTCATGACCTTGCTGAAACGGGCAATGGCACCACAGCGCAAATAGTCACCATACGAAAATCCCCCCGGCAGCAAAATCCCGTCGTATTCATCCAAGCTCTCTGCGTCATGCCATACATATTCCACTTCTTCGCCGAGCTCGTCTTTGATTGCATGATACATATCGACATCACAATTGGATCCTGGGAAGACAATGACCGCAAACTTCACTGGGGAACAACCTCCTCTACTTCATAACGGTAGTCTTCAATGACCGGATTGGCCAACAGCTTACTGCAAATTTCATTGATCACATCATCGAGATCCCGCTCCGACTTTTCAATCGTCAGCTCCATATATTTTCCGATTCTGACTTCGGCTACTTCACCATAGTTCAATGTGTGCAGCGAATGTTTCACTGCTGTCCCTTGCGGATCCAAAACGCTCTCTCTTAACGTGACATACACCTTTACTTTATACATGCTGTTTTCCTCCCAGTCTCGCTAAAATTTGTTCGTATGCATCGGTTAAACTTCCCAAGTCGCGGCGAAATACATCTTTATCGAGCTTTTCATTTGTATTCGCATCCCAGAGGCGGCAAGTGTCCGGAGAAATCTCGTCCGCTAACAAAATTTCACCCTCGCTGTCTTTGCCAAACTCCAGTTTAAAGTCGATTAAGCGAATTCCAAGCCCGGCAAAAAAGCTTGATAAAACGGTATTCACTTCCAATGCCTTTTCTTTTAAAATAGCAATTTCCTCTTCAGTTGCAATTTTCAATTCATGAATATGGTCAATCGTTAACAGCGGATCACCCAACACATCATTTTTATAATAAAATTCGACCAACGGCTGTGATAATGGCTTCCCTTCTTCGATTCCCAATCGTTTCGCAAGGCTTCCGGCAGCAACATTTCGTACAACTGTTTCAAGTGGAATGATCGCTACCTTTTTAACCAGTTGTTCCGTTTCAGATATTTTTTCAATAAAATGTGATTGAATTCCATGTTCTTTTAGTTTTAAAAAAAGTAAACTTGTAATCTCATTATTTAAATGCCCTTTACCGGCAATCTCTGCTTTTTTCACTCCATTAAATGCTGTTGCTGAATTTTTATACTCAACCCGCACGATTGTTTCATCATCTGTGCGATAAATTCTTTTCGCTTTGCCTTCGTACAAAAGTTCATTCATCGGAATAGCCTCCTGGATTTTCAATATTGGGAATTTTCCATTACCAAGAAGGGTATGACTACCCTTCCAGACCTAACCGTTCAAAAATCATATCGACATGTTTTAGATGATAATTGTAATCGAAGCAATCGGCAATTTCTTCCGGTGTTAAAAGCGATGTGATTTTTTCCTCCGCTTCAATCAAGCCGCGGAACGGAACTTGCTTCTCCCATGCTTCCATTGTCTTTGGCTGAACCGTATCATACGCCTCTTCACGCGAAAGACCTTTATCAATCAATGCTAAGAGGACGCGTTGGGAGTAAATTAGCCCAAGGGTCCGATCCATATTGCGTTTCATGTTTTCCGGATACACCGTCAAATTCTTAATGATGTTTCCAAAGCGGTTTAGCATATAATTCAAACCGATTGTTGCGTCCGGTAAAATAATCCGTTCTGCCGACGAATGGGAAATATCCCGCTCATGCCATAATGGCACATTTTCATACGCCGTTACCATGTAGCCGCGGAGCACCCGTGCAATCCCTGTCATGTTTTCTGAACCAATCGGATTTCGTTTATGTGGCATCGCCGAAGATCCTTTTTGCCCCTTTGCAAAAAACTCTTCCACTTCCCGCGTTTCGCTTTTCTGTAATCCGCGCACTTCCACTGCAAATTTTTCAATCGATGTCGCAATTAGAGCCAGCGTTGATACGTACTGAGCATGGCGGTCGCGCTGCAATGTCTGCGTTGAAATTGGCGCGCTTTGCAGTCCCAACTTTTCACAAACATATTTTTCAACAAACGGATCGATATTCGCATACGTGCCAACAGCCCCGGAGATTTTGCCAAACTCAATTCCCTTTGCAGCCTGTTTGAATCGTTCAAGATTGCGCTTCATCTCTTCATACCAAAGCGCGAGCTTCAGGCCGAACGTTGTCGGTTCAGCATGAACTCCGTGAGTGCGTCCCATCATCACAGTGTACTTATGCTCAATCGCTTTGGTTTTTAAAATTTCAATGAAATTCTCAATATCTTTTAGCAAAATGGCATTGGCCTGTTTCAGCATATAGGAAAGGGCGGTATCAACAACATCGGTTGATGTTAAGCCGTAATGAACCCATTTCCGCTCTTCGCCAAGCGTTTCAGAAACAGCGCGCGTGAATGCGACAACATCGTGCCTTGTATCTTCTTCGATTTCCTTAATCCGATCGATGTTAAACGATGCATTCGCACGAATCTTTTCAACGTCTTCTTTCGGAATCTCGCCCAGTACGGACCATGCTTCACAGGCAAGTATCTCCACCTCAAGCCATGCTTTAAATCGGTTTTCTTCTGTCCAAATGGCACCCATTTCCGGACGGGTATAACGATCAATCATCTTTTAGCCCCCTAAATCATGTTTTGCATTGCTTTCCCGGCATTAATCATTCAACGACGGATTAAACCTTTTGAATTTCGGTAATTTTGGGTTCCCATATGCCGCTTTTTTCAACGGCCATCAAGACCTCTTCAACTGAATCGCAAAGTATTGTCACATGCCCCATTTTTCTCTTTCGCTTCGGTTCTTTTTTTCCATAAAAATGAACTTTCCATCCGTCCAGCTCAGAAAGTCTTGCCAGCACTTTCGGCTGATGTTCTCCTAATAGGTTGACCATGACAGCCGGTTTCAATAGCGCTGTGCTGCCAAGCGGTAAATCAGCCACTGCCCGGATATGTTGTTCAAATTGCGATGTTTCACATGCTTCAATCGTAAAGTGACCCGAGTTGTGCGGCCGTGGCGCAAGTTCATTTATATAAATCTGGTCATCCGCTGTTAAAAACATTTCGACTGCCAGCGTCCCGACAAGTTCGAAGCTATCGGCCAGCTGCTTCGCATAACGGACAGCCGTTTCTGCCGCTTCCTTGCTGATTCTTGCCGGAACAATGGTTTGGTGGAGAATATTGTCTACATGAATGTTTTCAGCGATTGGAAAAACGGCCATTTCACCATTTTGTTTTCGCGTTAAAATAACCGATATTTCCTTTTGAAAAGAAATCCATTTCTCAAGCACGCATGGGCCGGCATTCAGCAGGGCTGCTGCAGCTTCGATATCTTGCATTGTACGAATAACTGCCTGACCCTTGCCGTCGTAGCCGCCCCGTGCTGTCTTTAATACCGCAGGAAAGCCAAGCTTCTTCATCTTATCATAAAGTTCGCTGCTGGTTGTAACCGTCTCATAAGGTGCAACTGCGACTCCGGCCTTTTGAATCGCCGCCTTCTCCATGATTCGATCTTGTGAGATTTCAAGCAGTTTTGTTCCTTGGGGGACATAAGCGTTTTTGCACAACCATCCCAACGCCTCGGCGTCAATGTTTTCAAACTCATAAGTAACAACATCACTTACATCCGCGAGTTCTTTTATTTTTTCCAAATCGTCATAGGCACCGACCATTTTCACATCGGCTACTTGGCCGCATGGCGAGTCCTCTTCCGGATCAAGGACGGCAATCCGGTAACCCATCGGCTTGGCGGCGATAGCCATCATGCGTCCCAGTTGACCGCCGCCGATAATTCCAATTGTTTTTCCCGGTACGATCATTTTTTCAGACAAGTTCATCACTGCTTTCCATGGCGGCCATTTTTGCTTCATTTCTTAACTTCTCCAAACGACCGGCAATTTCTGTATCCTGAATCGATAACATTTGCCCGGCCAGCAATCCTGCATTGCGCGCACCGGATTTTCCGATTGCAACTGTTGCTACGGGAACACCTGCAGGCATTTGCACAATCGATAAAAGCGAATCAAGGCCGTTCAGTGCCTTTGATTGTACGGGTACTCCGATCACCGGTAGCGTTGTTTTCGCTGCAACCATCCCCGGCAAATGTGCTGCTCCTCCTGCACCGGCAATAATGACTTTGATCCCCCGATTTCTTGCGGATTCAGCATATTCGAACATTAAGTCAGGCGTACGATGTGCGGAAACTACTTTCTTTTCAAAAGAAATGTCCAACTCCTCCAACACTTCACATGCATGCTTCATCGTTTCCCAATCGGACTTGCTTCCCATTATAACAGCCACTTGTACGGTCACGGATTACACTCCTTATTCATTGCAAAATAAAAAAGCCCTTAAACAGATACGTTTCCCCATTTTTAGTTGAGGAAAAGTGTCTGTTCGGGCTTGTTCTGAACAGAAAAATACCATGAGATGCACAATCTCCGGCATTGTTCACTTCCCCTCATAGTCCAATCATTTACGGTGACTGGGTAGAAACTTATGGGCCCTATTCCCATTATTATACGAGGGCAAATCGCCTATTTGATTACTCTTATTTTACCAACCATTTCGCTAAATGGTCAACAAAAACGAACAATTTTTTTACCGGAAAATTTATTGTTCGTATTTAAATGAATGCGTTTGCGTTGCTTAATCGGCTAGTTTTGCTTCAAACAGAATCTGTCTGCCAACCGGTTCATAGCTTGTTTCACCGTCAGTCACAACCTCCTGAAAAATCGGCTTTTCGATCCGGCGAATCGGGGTATAGCCTTGTTTTTTTATCCGTTCCAAACAAGCATCAATCGTTTCGTTTTCTTGCACTTCAAATAGTTGCTTTTTCTTACCCATGGTTACGACTACCCTCTTCTCATTCATTTCCCTATCCTTAGTATGGCCAGTTATTCATCCAGGCACCGTTCCGCTTCATTTTCTGTGTTAAATTTATAGCCGATGCCCCGAATCGTGACGATAAAAGGGTAATTAGTCAACTTGGCAATCTTTTCGCGCAAATGCTTAACATGAACATCTATCGTACGATCATTGATAAATTTTTCGCCTTTTTCGTATATTTGGCTAATAATTTGTGCCCTCGATAAAATTTGATTGGGATGGGTCATAAACTGGTATAACAGCTTATACTCAAACTGTGTTAGCTCTAGTTCTGCATCAAGATATTTAACAGCAGCTTGCAGCGGTTTTATCGTCAACTCCCGGTAGCTTAATTTGCTACACCGATTTGCCGTTCTCCTTAAAACTGCCTCAATCCTCGCAATCAATTCTTCCAAGTCAAAAGGCTTTCCCATATAATCATCTGCACCGACCCTTAGGCCTTCAATTCGATCACTTTGTGAGTTCCTTGCTGATAAAATAATAATCGGTACATTGCTGCTATATGTTCCGCGCAGCTGCCTGCAAAACTCAAAACCGTCCAAGTCGGGTAGCTTCAACTCCTGCACGACGAAACAGGGATCATGCTTTTCGTATTGTTCAAATCCTTTGTTCGCATCGATCGCTTCCAACACTTCAAATCCGTTCGCCGATAACGCTTTTTTTAGGGCTGCCCGTGTTGGTTCATGATCATCAACGATCAAGATCGTTTTACCCCTCAGTTTTTTCCCTTCCACGTTCCATCACCACTCCTACTCGCCATTATACTATTGATATTGAGCAGGAGAACATCCCTAGAAAAAATTCTCTCAGACTTTGAACGGCTCTCTCAGCGACTTTACTTTCCTTTTTTCCTTCTTTGAGGGCTTTGAGCGACTCTCTCAGCGACTAGAAGCTGCTACAGTTAGCATGAAGAAAAGAATGATGGAAAACAATTGTTAAGATTTTGCTAATTTACCGCTGTTTTGCGAAGAATTTCGCCCAACCTTTCAAATATCCCGATCAAATAAATGAAAACTCGCCGACTGGCGAGTCCTTTGGACGAAGACAGAGGCGTAGTTGAATTTATGCGTTCAGAATTTATCCATATAAATTCTGATTAGCCAAAAAAGACAACCCCTAAAGGATTGTCTTTTTCTTTGCCTGGCAACGTCCTACTCTCACAGGAACTTGCGTTCCAACTACCATCGGCGCTGAGAAGCTTAACTTCCGTGTTCGGTATGGGAACGGGTGTGACCTTCTCGCCATTGCCGCCAAGCTATTTTGTTGAGGTTCATTCCCTCAAAACTAGGTAATCAAGAAGAAGTAAACGAAGAACGAGATCGCGCATTCAACTACATTGGTTAAGTCCTCGATCGATTAGTATCAGTCAGCTCCACACGTCACCGCGCTTCCACCTCTGACCTATCAACCTGATCGTCTTTCAGGGATCTTACTAGCTTGACGCTATGGGAAATCTCATCTTGAGGGGGGCTTCATGCTTAGATGCTTTCAGCACTTATCCCGTCCGCACATAGCTACCCAGCGATGCCTTTGGCAAGACAACTGGTACACCAGCGGTGCGTCCATCCCGGTCCTCTCGTACTAAGGACAGCTCCTCTCAAATTTCCTGCGCCCACGACGGATAGGGACCGAACTGTCTCACGACGTTCTGAACCCAGCTCGCGTACCGCTTTAATGGGCGAACAGCCCAACCCTTGGGACCGACTACAGCCCCAGGATGCGATGAGCCGACATCGAGGTGCCAAACCTCCCCGTCGATGTGGACTCTTGGGGGAGATAAGCCTGTTATCCCCGGGGTAGCTTTTATCCGTTGAGCGATGGCCCTTCCATGCGGAACCACCGGATCACTAAGCCCGACTTTCGTCCCTGCTCGACTTGTAGGTCTCGCAGTCAAGCTCCCTTGTGCCTTTACACTCTACGAATGATTTCCAACCATTCTGAGGGAACCTTTGGGCGCCTCCGTTACTCTTTAGGAGGCGACCGCCCCAGTCAAACTGCCCACCTGACACTGTCTCCCACCCAGAATTTGTGGGTGTGGGTTAGAATTTCAATACAGCCAGGGTAGTATCCCACCGACGCCTCCACCGAAGCTGGCGCTCCGGTTTCTACGGCTCCTACCTATCCTGTACAAGCTGTACCAAAATTCAATATCAGGCTACAGTAAAGCTCCACGGGGTCTTTCCGTCCTGTCGCGGGTAACCTGCATCTTCACAGGTACTATAATTTCACCGAGTCTCTCGTTGAGACAGTGCCCAGATCGTTACGCCTTTCGTGCGGGTCGGAACTTACCCGACAAGGAATTTCGCTACCTTAGGACCGTTATAGTTACGGCCGCCGTTTACTGGGGCTTCAATTCAGAGCTTCGCTTTGTGAGCTAACCCCTCCTCTTAACCTTCCAGCACCGGGCAGGCGTCAGCCCCTATACTTCGCCTTGCGGCTTCGCAGAGACCTGTGTTTTTGCTAAACAGTCGCCTGGGCCTATTCACTGCGGCTCTTCGGGGCGTAAACCCCAAAGAGCACCCCTTCTCCCGAAGTTACGGGGTCATTTTGCCGAGTTCCTTAACGAGAGTTCTCTCGCTCACCTTAGGATTCTCTCCTCGCCTACCTGTGTCGGTTTGCGGTACGGGCACCTTTTATCTCGCTAGAGGCTTTTCTTGGCAGTGTGGAATCAGGAACTTCGGTACTCGATTTCCCTCGGCATCACAGCTCAGCCTAATGTCAGCGGGATTTGCCTCACTGACAGCCTAACTGCTTACACGCACATATCCAGCAGTGCGCTTACCCTATCCTCCTGCGTCCCCCCACTCGCTCAAACGATAAAGAGGTGGTACAGGAATATCAACCTGTTGTCCATCGCCTACGCCTTTCGGCCTCGGCTTAGGTCCCGACTAACCCTGAGCGGACGAGCCTTCCTCAGGAAACCTTAGGCATTCGGTGGATGAGATTCTCACTCATCTTTCGCTACTCATACCGGCATTCTCACTTCTAAGCGCTCCACCGGTCCTTCCGGTCCAGCTTCAACGCCCTTAGAACGCTCTCCTACCGCGGACACCATCGGTGTCCACCCACAGCTTCGGTGATACGTTTAGCCCCGGTACATTTTCGGCGCAGAGTCACTCGACCAGTGAGCTATTACGCACTCTTTAAATGGTGGCTGCTTCTAAGCCAACATCCTGGTTGTCTAAGCAACTCCACATCCTTTTCCACTTAACGTATACTTTGGGACCTTAGCTGGTGGTCTGGGCTGTTTCCCTTTTGACTACGGATCTTATCACTCGCAGTCTGACTCCCACGGATAAGTCTTTGGCATTCGGAGTTTGTCTGAATTCGGTAACCCGATGAGGGCCCCTAGTCCAAACAGTGCTCTACCTCCAAGACTCTTGCACGTGAGGCTAGCCCTAAAGCTATTTCGGAGAGAACCAGCTATCTCCAAGTTCGATTGGAATTTCTCCGCTACCCACACCTCATCCGCGCACTTTTCAACGTGCGTCGGTTCGGGCCTCCAGTAGGTGTTACCCTACCTTCACCCTGGACATGGGTAGATCACCTGGTTTCGGGTCTACGACCACATACTCTTTCGCCCTACTTAAGACTCGCTTTCGCTGCGGCTCCGTCTCTTCGACTTAACCTTGCATGTAATCGTAACTCGCCGGTTCATTCTACAAAAGGCACGCCATTACGCAAAAACGCGCTTTGACTACTTGTAGGCACACGGTTTCAGGAACTGTTTCACTCCCCTTCCGGGGTGCTTTTCACCTTTCCCTCACGGTACTGGTTCACTATCGGTCACTAGGGAGTATTTAGCCTTGGGAGATGGTCCGTCCCAGCTTCCGACCGGATTTCACGTGTCCGGCCGTACTCAGGATCCACTCAGGAGGGAACGAAGTTTCAACTACAGGGCTTTTACCTTCTACGGCAGACCTTTCCAGATCGCTTCATTTACCCCGTTCCTTTGTAACTCCATATTGAGTGTCCTACAACCCCGAAAGGCAAGCCTTTCGGTTTGGGCTGTTCCCGTTTCGCTCGCCGCTACTTGGGGAATCGCGTTTGCTTTCTCTTCCTCCGGGTACTTAGATGTTTCAGTTCCCCGGGTCTGCCTTCATTACCCTATGGATTCAGGTAAAGATACTGTTCCATTACGAACAGTGGGTTCCCCCATTCGGAAATCTCCGGATCAAAGCTTACTTACAGCTCCCCGAAGCATATCGGTGTTAGTCCCGTCCTTCATCGGCTCCTAGTGCCAAGGCATCCACCGTGCGCCCTTTCTAACTTAACCCGCGGCTCATATCAGCTATGCTTCTATTTCGCCTTGAAAAAGGTTGAAAATCTAAAATGGCGATCACTCGGTTCTTGCTTGGTACTTCTTCTATACGATTATCTAGTTTTCAAAGAACGAATATAAATAAGAGAGAATTGTTCTCTCAAAACTAAACGAACAATATACGTCAATAATCATCCAACTCATTGATGTCCGAAAGGACATTTTCCTTAGAAAGGAGGTGATCCAGCCGCACCTTCCGATACGGCTACCTTGTTACGACTTCACCCCAATCATCTGTCCCACCTTAGGCGGCTGGCTCCTTACGGTTACCCCACCGACTTCGGGTGTTACAAACTCTCGTGGTGTGACGGGCGGTGTGTACAAGGCCCGGGAACGTATTCACCGCGGCATGCTGATCCGCGATTACTAGCGATTCCGGCTTCATGCAGGCGAGTTGCAGCCTGCAATCCGAACTGAGAATGGTTTTATGGGATTGGCTTAACCTCGCGGTCTCGCTGCCCTTTGTACCATCCATTGTAGCACGTGTGTAGCCCAGGTCATAAGGGGCATGATGATTTGACGTCATCCCCACCTTCCTCCGGTTTGTCACCGGCAGTCACCTTAGAGTGCCCAACTGAATGCTGGCAACTAAGATCAAGGGTTGCGCTCGTTGCGGGACTTAACCCAACATCTCACGACACGAGCTGACGACAACCATGCACCACCTGTCACTCTGTCCCCCGAAGGGGAAAGTCCTATCTCTAGGAGTGTCAGAGGATGTCAAGACCTGGTAAGGTTCTTCGCGTTGCTTCGAATTAAACCACATGCTCCACCGCTTGTGCGGGCCCCCGTCAATTCCTTTGAGTTTCAGCCTTGCGGCCGTACTCCCCAGGCGGAGTGCTTAATGCGTTAGCTGCAGCACTAAAGGGCGGAAACCCTCTAACACTTAGCACTCATCGTTTACGGCGTGGACTACCAGGGTATCTAATCCTGTTTGCTCCCCACGCTTTCGCGCCTCAGCGTCAGTTACAGACCAGAAAGCCGCCTTCGCCACTGGTGTTCCTCCACATCTCTACGCATTTCACCGCTACACGTGGAATTCCGCTTTCCTCTTCTGCACTCAAGTCCCCCAGTTTCCAATGACCCTCCACGGTTGAGCCGTGGGCTTTCACATCAGACTTAAAGGACCGCCTGCGCGCGCTTTACGCCCAATAATTCCGGACAACGCTTGCCACCTACGTATTACCGCGGCTGCTGGCACGTAGTTAGCCGTGGCTTTCTGGTTAGGTACCGTCAAGGTACCGGCAGTTACTCCGATACTTGTTCTTCCCTAACAACAGAGTTTTACGACCCGAAGGCCTTCATCACTCACGCGGCGTTGCTCCGTCAGACTTTCGTCCATTGCGGAAGATTCCCTACTGCTGCCTCCCGTAGGAGTCTGGGCCGTGTCTCAGTCCCAGTGTGGCCGATCACCCTCTCAGGTCGGCTACGCATCGTTGCCTTGGTGAGCCGTTACCTCACCAACTAGCTAATGCGCCGCGGGCCCATCTGTAAGTGACAGCAAAAGCCGTCTTTCAGCTTTCCTTCATGCGAAAGAAAGAATTACCCGGTATTAGCACCGGTTTCCCGGTGTTATCCCAGTCTTACAGGCAGGTTGCCCACGTGTTACTCACCCGTCCGCCGCTAACCATCAGGAGCAAGCTCCTGATGATCCGCTCGACTTGCATGTATTAGGCACGCCGCCAGCGTTCGTCCTGAGCCAGGATCAAACTCTCCGAAGAATAGGATGTTCTAGTGTCGACGTTCGCAACAGGACGTTGCGGCTTTTAGTCGACCGAAGAACAGAAACGTTTGATATAGCTCACTTGCGCAAGGATGCGCTGACGTCGATGTTGCCACAGGATGTGGCGTTCTTAGTCGACGATCCTTACTTGATTAACGTTGGCTGATGTTGCTTCTAAAAGCAGACATCATGATTATTTGTTGACGTAATTGTTTGTTTAGTTTTCAAAGAACAATCATATTAAACAACAACTCTATTATTATAACAAATCGTTATTTTAAAGTCAAGCGTTTTTAAATAATTTTTTTGCTCAACTATCGTATTAACGACTGCTTTAATATAATAACACCCTCCTTATCTAGAGTCAACCCTTTTTAAACTTTTTCTTCACCCATTCCCCAAAAAGAAGAACTTTCTCGCAAAAGTATAGAAAACTTCGTATTTTGGTACTCTAATAAACAGAAATTTAGTTTTTAAACAAGGAGTAACAAATGAAGCAGTCATTCATTCAATCAAAGGTTTATTTTTGTATTTTGGTGTTTTTGGTATTTGGTCTTGTTTCCTTCAATATCTTTTTCAAGCTTGGAGATTTTCCAATTTACAGCTGGGATGAGGCAAGGCACGGGATCAATGCTTATGAAATGGTAAAACACAACAACCTTTTTATCAATACATACAGGAACCAGGTTGATTACTGGAACTTAAAACCACCGCTTAGCTTTTGGGCCATAATCGCTGGCTACAAAATTGCCGGTTTCAACCCTTTCGGACTTAGGCTTTTGCCTGCTATTTTTGCGTTTCTTACTATTATAATAGTCGCAGCTTTCGCATGGGCAACGTTTGGAAAACGCGCAGGATTGATTTCCTCTATTGTATTGGCAACCTGCTCACAATGGCTGTTAAATCATGGTGCAAGAACAGCTGATGCTGACTCCCTTTTTGTTTTTTTGTTTACAGCTTCGATTCTTTCCCTTTTACTAAGTATTGAGCAAAAAAAATGGCTGATTGTTTCTGCGTTTTCGTTTTCCTGCGCTTTTTTAACAAAGAGTTGGCACGCAGGCAGCATCCTACTTATTATATTGACGTTTCTTTTTCTAACTGGTCACTACAAAAAAATCGCACCCACCGAATGGTTCTTGTCTATTTTAACTGTTGTGGTTCCTATAGTGACTTGGGCTCTATTTAGGTATCAATATGATCAATTGCTGTTTTTTAAAAAGATGATTGCATACGATCTCTTGCACCGGTCCTCTACCCCTATTGAAGGACATAGCGAGAACTTTTTCTATTATGTTACTATACTATGGAAATTTTCCAAGTTATGGATTGTCCTTCTTTTGCTTTTCGGTTTCACCATGATTCACGAATTTCGCGGCTCGTTATGGAAGGTCGAAACCAAATCAGCCACGATTGGAATTTATTTATGGATGGTCATTCCCTTTTTGCTCTATACGTTTGCTTCAACAAAAGTGAGATGGTACATCCAACCGGTTTATCCTGCCATTTCGCTGGCAATTGGATCTTTAGCAAGCAAAGCAAGTCACGTAAAACCGGTGATCATTCGATACATTCTCACCTTTTCAATCGTTTTTACCGCGATTGTATACGAGGCCCAAATTTTTATGTACATTCGGAATCCCATTCCAAAGTTGCAATTGAGTTTACTGAAAAATTTAGAAAGGAACAAAGACTTAAAAGGCTACAGTTTATACGGTTACCACCATGGTAAAAGAGCCGTTTGGCAACAAAATCAAGTTTTAGCTGCGGAATTATATGGAGACTTAGTCATTCAGGACGGTGGTTGGCGTACTTTTTTACAAAAAGATCATGCCCTGCTTTTAATCAAACGCGGAAAGAAAACACAGGAATTCATACTAAACCATCAGCTAGCAGTGGTGTATGCAAACGAGTGGGGATTTATTGTCCAAAAACACAAAAGCCAGCCTTAGTTCAATACGAGGCCGGCTTTCTTTTTATAGAGAAATTCTTACAATTCCTCCTGTGTTCGCCTCAACAGGCCCTTGTTTTTCGAGAACCACTTTTTCGCCTTCCGCCAAGTTTGTGAAGATAATTGGCGTTATCGTTGATGTTGCGTGCTCTTTTATGTAATCCAAATCCACTTTCATCAGCGGCTGTCCTTTTTCCACACGGTCATTTTCAGCAACAAAGGTTTCAAATCCTTCACCCTTCAGGTTTACTGTGTCGATCCCAATGTGGATTAAAATTTCACGGCCGCCGTCGGACAGGATACCGATCGCATGCTTCGTCGGAAAGAGATTTATGATTTTACCATCAACAGGTGAAACAACGAGACCTTCAGCGGGTACAATCGCAAAACCATCACCCATCATTTTCCTGGCAAAAACCCGGTCTGGAACTTCAGTGATCGGCCTGACGTTTCCTTTTAACGGAGCGACAAAAACTTCTTCTTCTCGCTTTGTTTGCAGAACAACCGAATTGTTCCCTATGATTAGTTGCTCCACACTCTTTTCTGACACTTTTGCGATAACTCGAGGAGTCTTTCCTTCCATAATATCTTCCATTTGGCTTTTAATCATCTCAGAACGCGGACCAAAGATCGCCTGGATATTGTTCCCAACTCCAAGAATGCCAGATGCTCCGAGTCTCTTTAAGTCGTTTTTATTAACATTCTTACTATCATTAACCGTAACACGGAGACGAGTGATACAAGCATCAAGGTGAGCAATGTTCTGCTGTCCGCCCATCGCATTCAAAATATGATACGGGAGATCCCCTGCCCTCCCTTTTGTGCCTTCTTTTAGTCCGGCATCTTCTTCGTCTTCCTCACGACCTGGCGTTTTCACGTTCAATTTGACAATGATGAATCGAAATACAATGTAATAAACAACCGCAAAAACAATACCTAGCAGGATGGCAATCCACCACTGCTCTTTTCCTGGAAGAATACCAAATAGCAGAAAGTCAATAGCCCCCCCGGAAAAAGTGTAACCAAGATGAACCTTAAAGAAAGCCATCAATACAAATGAAAGACCATCTAATACGGCATGAATAAAGAATAAAAGTGGTGATACGAATAAAAAGGAAAACTCAAGCGGTTCAGTAATACCCGTTAAGAAGGATGTTAATGCAGCGGAACCGAGTAAGCCAGCAACAAGCTTTTTCTTTTCAGGTCGAGCTGTGTGGTACATCGCCAGTGCAGCTGCCGGTAATCCAAACATCATAATCGGGAATTCACCTTGCATGAAGTAACCGGCAGTAAGTTTCACGTTATCTTTTAATTGCGCAAAGAAAATCGTCATATCTCCATGTACAATTTGTCCAGCTGCTGTCTTATATGTACCAAACTCATACCAGAACGGAGCATACCAAATATGATGCAATCCAAATGGGATCAATAATCTTTTAATAAAACCAAACATGAATACCGAAAAGTACGTTCCGCTTTCCAGCATCCAGTTTGACACAGTATTCATACCATGCTGTATTGGCGGCCATATAAGCAATAACAACAAACCGGCAATAAGCGAAAACGCTGCAGTTGCGATCGGCACAAACCGCTTGCCGGCAAAGAAACCGAGGAAAGAAGGCATCTCAATATCGTGGTATCGATTATAGGCAAACGCTGCAATCAAACCAACGATAATCCCTCCAAATACACCTGTTTGTAACGTAGGAATCCCTAATACGGTAGCATATGATGGATCCTTTGATACCATTTTGGTTGTTACATCAAGCCATGAACCCATTACCTGGTTTAAGACTAAATAGCCAACAATAGCCGCTAGAGCTGCAGCACCATCCGCTGCTAATCCTAAAGCAACCCCTGATGCGAAAATCAATGCTAAGTTACCAAAAATAATGGAGCCCGCATCCTCCATTACGCTGGCAACCAACTGAAACCAATTCGCATTTAAAAACGGAAGATAGTGTAGCATAGTCGGCTGTTGAAAAGCGTTTCCTATTCCTAAAAGCAGACCTGCTGCCGGTAATAGGGCAACCGGCAACATCAATGCTTTACCGACTTTTTGCAAAACGCCAAAGGCATTTTTAAACATAAAGATTTTCCCCCTATGAAACTTCACTCATCAAACGCTTACATTCTCACAAAATAAAAGGCATGAGTAAAAATAACCAACTGAAGTTTACAGGAATAGAATGTCCTCACAACCTCAATTAATTCCCCTTACTCATGCCTGATCAAATCAGTAACACGTAAAAACAAGATCGTATTCATTTTTTGTTAAGCCGCTGCAAATGCAATGTTAAATAAACGGCCTCCGCATCAAAAACTTTCTTTTTCAAAGATTGCTGCATTACTTTCATAATCTTCCACGAGAGATTATAGCACACAGGATATTCAGCCTTCAAGAGGGCAGAAATTTTCTCTGGCTCTTCTACTTTTTCTCCGCTGACAACTCGTTCAATGGTATAACGCAAATGACGAACAAGCCTCATATAATCAATACTTTCCCGATCAATGTTTATTTTCAGCTGTTCCTCGATCATATCAACAAGCTCTCTCACAAGCTGTGAATGTTTATTCACATCCGAAAGCGTTTTGTTGGTTAGAGAACTATGGATATGCAACGCAATAAAGCCAATTTCCCCCACAGGGAGCTTGATACCTGTCTTATCTTCGATCAATTGCACAACTTCTGCTGCGATTTCATATTCTCGGCGATAAAGCGTTTTCGTTTCAACCAAAAAAGGATTCTTAATTTCCATTCCCTTTGCAATTCTCGTCACTGCAAACATCAAATGATCAGTAAGGGCGACATGGATATGTTCGTTCAAGGATGACTGGGTGCGCTGTTTGATCAGTTCGAATGCAGAAATAATAACATCATGCAGCTCATGATCTACAAAGGGCAAAAGCTTTAGATAATTTTCTTGTTCTTTTTCATTTTTTAAGACAAAAAACTTTTCAACGGAATCGGTTTCAATGGAGTCTCCCTGTTTCCGATTAAACCCAAGACCTTTTCCTATCAGCACTACTTCTTTATAGGCCGGGTGCTCAGCTATCAGCACATTGTTATTTAGTACTTTTTCAATCCTCAATTTTACCATTTGTCTTCCCCTCTTCACAAACATACCCTCAGTATTAAATATGTTATAAAAGTACTTACAGGAAGTCAACGACAAAATTCGACCGAACCATCGAATCTTCTCGAGGAGATAGAAATTTTATGTTGCACCTTCTGTTCAAAAAAAGACCGAAGTTCGACTTCGGCCTCATCATCATTATTTTAAGAAAATAAAATAGAGCAAGAAAATCACAAAGAAAAAATACATAATTGGATTAACTTCTTTGATTCGTCCTTTCACAATCATCGTAATTGGGTAAAAAATAAACCCAATCGCAATTCCTGTTGCAATGCTGTAAGATAGCGGCATCGCAATCATCGTCAAGAAAGCCGGCACCGCAATCTCAAACCGTGTCCAGTCAATTTTACCTAACGAGGAAACCATCAGAACGCCGACAATGATCAGTGCTGGAGCTGTAACCGATGATGTAATCACCGACAATAACGGAAAGAAGAACAACGATAAAATAAAGAATCCTGCCGTAACCAATGAAGCAAAACCGGTTTTCGCACCAGAAGCCACTCCGGCTGACGACTCAATATACGATGTCGTTGTCGACGTCCCCAAAACCGCACCAACCATTGTTGCAATCGAATCAGAAACAAGTGCACGGCCAGCGTTCGGAAGTTTATTGTCCTTCATTAACCCCGCCTGATTTGCCACGGCCACAAGTGTTCCGGCATTATCAAAGAAGTCAACAAATAAGAAGGTCAAAATAATGCCAATCATCGTCGTCGACCAGAAAGAATGATCACCAAATGAGGTGAAAACCGCACCAAAAGTTGGCTGCAAGCTTGGAACCGTATCGACCACTTTATGGGGCACGTCAATTAATCCAAAAACCATACCGACAATGGAAGTAATGATCATCCCAAAGAAAACCGCGCCTTTAAAGCCTCTCGTCATTAAAACAACGGTAATAAAAATGCCAAAAATCGCGAGGAGTGTTGGCCCTTTGGATAGGTCACCCAGCCCAACAAGGGTGGCATCGTTGTTGACGATAATTCCGGATTCCTGCAGACCGATAAACGTAATGAACAAACCAATACCCGCCCCAACGGCATGCTTTAAGTCAACAGGGATTGCGTTAATAATTTTTTCACGAAGTCCTGTAAGGGTTAAAAGAAAGAAGAATACACCCGAAATCAGGACAGCGCCAAGAGCATGCTGCCACGGGATCTTGCTTCCCAAAACAACAGTGTACGCAAAAAAGGCATTTAATCCCATACCCGGCGCAAGTGCTAGCGGATATTTACCAAGCAGCCCCATGACGATGGAACCAATCGCTGATGCAATCGCTGTTGCGACGAATACAGCTCCATAATCCATTCGCATGGCATCCGGCAAACCTTTTATACTAGAAAGCGTCAATGTCAGTGGATTGACTGCTAAAATATAGGCCATCGCCAAAAACGTAGTCAGACCGCCGATAAATTCTTGGCGATAACTCGTCCCCAGTTTTTCAAACTGAAAATAATTTTTCATTTGTCCTTTCCCCCTGAAAGATTCTTATCTACTATAATGACCAAAAAACGTTCCGGCATTCTACCGGAACGTTGACTAAGGCATGTGAAAAAAATCAAAGGGCAGCTTAATGCACCTTTTTCATTAACACTCGCCTCGTAGTCAAGCTATTCACGGTAGCTCGGTAGAAACTCTTGGGCCTTATCCCCAACATTATACGACGCTTTTCGACATTTTGTTTTTCCATCTTCATCTTATCAGCTTGATCATATACCGTCAAGAAAAAATACGAACATTTTTCTATTTTTTCAATAGAGTTGTTCGTATTCTAATCATTTGTTCGATAGTTGTTCCTACTCCCACTCAATCGTTGCCGGCGGCTTGCTTGTTATATCGTAGACAACACGGTTCACATGCGCCACTTCGTTGACAATCCTCGTCGAGATGATTTCAAGAACATCCCATGGGATTCTTGCCCAATCGGATGTCATGCCATCAATGGATGTTACGGCACGAATGCCGATCGTGTAATCGTATGTTCTCGCATCGCCCATGACACCAACGCTGCGGATATCCGGCAGAACCGTAAAGTATTGCCAAATATCGCGATCGAGGCCGGCTTTTTTAATTTCTTCCCGTAAAATCCAGTCCGATTCACGAACAATTTCAAGCTTATCCTCTGAAATCGCACCAAGGACACGGATTCCAAGTCCCGGACCAGGAAATGGCTGCCGCCAAACGATTTCATCCGGAATCCCTAGCTCTGTGCCAAGCGCGCGAACCTCATCTTTAAACAATGTATTCAACGGCTCGATCAACTTGAACTGCATGTCTTCCGGAAGCCCGCCAACATTGTGGTGCGACTTGATCGTTTGCGCCGTTGCGGTCCCGCTTTCGATAATATCCGTGTAAAGCGTCCCTTGTGCCAAAAATTCAATTCCCTCAAGTTTTGTTGCCTCATCATCGAACACGTAAATAAATTCATTTCCAATAATTTTCCGTTTTTTCTCAGGATCGGAAACCCCTTCTAGCTTGCTTAAGAACCGCTCTTTTGCATCCACTTTGATCACATTCATATGGAATCCGTCCGCAAAAGTTTTCATCACGCTTTCTGCTTCATTTTTACGAAGCAAGCCGTGATCGACAAAAATACAGGTCAATTGATCGCCGATTGCTTTGTGAATCAGCACGGCTACAACCGATGAATCCACGCCCCCGCTAAGAGCGCAAAGAACTTTCTTATCCCCGACCGTTTGCCGGATTTTCTCCATTTCCATTTCAATAAAGTTCTCCATTGACCAATCGCCTGTGCAGTCACAAACATTAAAAACAAAGTTTTTCAAAAGGTCATTTCCGTATACAGAATGGCGAACTTCCGGATGGAATTGAACCGCATACAGATTCCGCTCTTCATGGCTCATAGCCGCAATCGGACACGATGGATTCGTGCCATCAATGGTAAAGCCATCGGGTGCTTCGACAACAAGATCCCCATGGCTCATCCAAACGACTTGCTCATCCGGCAGATCCGTAAACAACTTTGATTGATTTTGTACTGTTAAAACCGCTTTGCCGTATTCGCGGTTCTTAGCCCTTTCCACTTTACCACCGAAGTGCATCGTCATCAGCTGCATCCCGTAGCAGATGCCCAAAATCGGCAGACCCATTTCAAAAATCGCTTCATCACAGCGGAAGGAATTCTCGTCGTACACACTATTCGGCCCGCCGGAAAAAATAATTCCTTTCGGGTTCAATTTTTTCAGCTCTTCAGCTGTAATCGTATGCGGATGCAGCTCACTGTAGATGCCAAATTCACGGATCCGTCTTGTTATTAACTGATTGTACTGGCTTCCAAAATCAAGAACAACAATCATTTCCTGCATACCTGTCAAGGCAGCCACCTCTTTCCCATATCATAAAATTATTTTTTCCAGAAACAAAAAAAGAAAACTAGAATTCGCCTCTTCTCCTATAAGAAGGCAGAATTCCCGTTTTCCTTGAAACAATCGCTCGCTAAAAATTCTGCCTTCATAGTCGGGTTATTTGCGGCAACCCGGTAGAGACTCTCGATCCATATTATCGAGGATATATGAAGGTACGATCTATTAAATTACACCATATTGTAACCACAGGATCTTTTTTTGGTCAAGCGGTTGTCTTTTTAATTAAATTTTCACGCAATATGTAAATTAGCTTTCCATTACAAAACGGAATTGTGACAGCCATTAAAGCTTCTCCACAATACCATTCATTCCCTTATTCGATGTATTCCAACGCTTGCTTTACATGGGCAAATGTTTTAATTGCAGACATATCGATTCCGCGATTGACAATGAACTGAGTTAAATCCGGACGTAAGCCTGTTAAAATTACATTTACCCCTAACAAAAGAAGAACCTCGCTTAATTGTTTGAGATAATTTACAATTTCCACATCAATTGTCAAAATTCCTGAGCAATCCATAATGACATGCTCCAACTGAAGGTCTGCGATGGTGGGGACAACTTTGTTCAAAATATAGCTTGCCCGGTAAGCATCCATTACACCGATCAATGGAAGAACCGCCGTATTCTCTTTTATTAATACAATCGGTGCCGATAACTCAGCCATTTCTTTTTGCATTTTTTCCTTATTCTGTTCGGTTAATTGTTCAAACGCTAGAATCATTTCGTTGTGGCTGACATCCAGCAAGGTGTTGACGCGCTTTATGAGCGAGGCATTTTCCTGAACGGAAAGTCCAAACTCCACGCTTAATCTCGTTAGAATCTCAGTAAAGATCTCCCGCGTTGGCAGGTAGCGAACCGAAATTTCTGAAATGTTTCCTTCTGCCGATATTTGCTGCACTGCATTCTTTTTACTCCAAACGACGAGTTCTTCAGGAATTTCCTCGCGATCCTCAGTGAGCGTTTTTCCTAAAAATCCAATAAATTCTATATACATGGTAATGGCTTGTTGCTTTTCCTCTTCAGGAATCACTAAATTCATGGTGTGCAGGACGTCTTCCACAATTTCAACGGAAAGAGCCGCCGCATGTTTCACTAAATAGGCTCCTACTCTGGACTTTGATGTCATGTATGTATACCATCCTTTATCCTATTCTTAAGTAGATTATACATGATTGGCCTTAAAGATGCAGATTCCGACACAATGTTGGCGGCTAAAGATTTTTTTACTATTCCACCAATTTCAAAGGTAATTGCCACAAACTACTTGTGGTTGTATTATGGAATAGGATTAAAAGTAAAAAATCCAATATTATGTAAATAGAACTTCGGAGGGGAAGAATGAGAAACCTGTTAGGTTGTTTTGGGATTCTGATTGTCGTCGCTCTCGTGATGGCAATTATATCCTGGTTGTCTAGCACTATTTTAGGGGTTTTAGGTATTGGAATTGCCATATGGGGAATCTATGCGTGGATCAAAAATAGAAAAGCTGGAAATCGCGCGAAAGTTCCCATTATTGCTGCTATTATTGGTATCTTTTTAGCATTTGGAGGGTTTTCTTCAACTGGAAATCAGCCGGACGTTGTAAAAGAGAAGAAACAGGATTCTGAAAAGATCTCCAGTGCGAATGAAAGAGCAAAAGAAGCGGCAAAAGAGGCAGGAGCGAAACAGCAGGCAGAAGAGCAGGCGAAGAAAGAAGAAGAAGCAAAGCAGCAGGCCGCTGAAAAAGCAAAACAGGAAGCAGCACAGAAAGAACAGCAAACAGCCGCAAGCCTTGGTTTAGTTGCAGCAACGATTTCCAGAGTCGTTGATGGCGATACGGTCCAGCTTTCAACCGGTCAAAAAGTACGTTTGATTGGCGTCAACACGCCAGAATCAACCACAAGGCATGAAACGTATGGCAAAGAAGCCAGCAATTATACAACGAACAAACTTGAAGGCAAGCAAGTTTGGTTGCAAAAAGACGTATCTGAAACCGATCGCTATGGACGGTTGTTGCGAATCATCTGGTTATCCATTCCAACGAATGATATGGATGAAAATGAAATCCGTACCAAAATGTTTAATGCCGACCTTGTTTTAAATGGCTATGCCGAACCATCAACCTATCCGCCTGACGTAAAGTACAGCGATGTTTTTGTCAAATTTGCCCGCGAAGCCCGTTCTGCCACTAAAGGTTTATGGGCATACGGCCCTAATGGCACCACAAAAGGCGATTTGGACTCGGCAGCCGGCACAGCAGCTGCTCCCGCTTCATCCAGCAGCGGAAGCAATCGGAGCAGTTCATCCACTTCGGCTGCTGCGGCATCAAGCACACAGAGCAGCACATCCAATTCTTCTGCTGCTGCGACGCCATCGAGCGGGACTACTGAATTTTTTCAAAACTGTACCGAATTAAGAAAGAAATATCCACAAGGTGTACCGGCAGGCCACCCTGCCTACCAGTCCAAGATGGACCGTGATCACGATCAATACGCATGTGAAACCAATTAAATTCCATTTCTTTAGCGGATTCGTTTGTAAACAAAATAAGGCTCCCTGCCTTTTAGGAGAGCCTTATTCCTTCTTTTTCTCTAGTGGATCCACTTCTTCAGCCATTTCGACACCATAGGCAAGCTTTGGATTCGCTTGATAGTGATTCCGTCTTTCATCCCGATCGGCAACCAGGCGATTCACCAAAAACCAATGGACAAAGGCTTCTGCCCCAGTGAGAATCACCGCAGAAATAATACTTCCCCAGGCAATTTGCAAATAACCGTCAGGCAAAAGGACGGAACCGAATAACCACACACTTAAGTAAACAAGGAAAAAATCAGCAACAAGTGCGTTACTTTGCCCAATCCTTGGCAAAAGAATTCGGTCACCGATTAAATACGAGATAATGGTGACAGCTAAACTGAACGTGACAATGTCTGTAACATCGGCATTAAAAAACAAATCCAGACCAACTGAAAAGGCAATTAAACATGATACGAATTTTACCAGCAATATTCCTAAATGTCTCATAACCAGACCTCCCTTGTATAATCATGACCATGATTTAACTGTTTTATACGTTTTTTAATTGATCATCTCTGTCAGTGGATGATCCTAACCTAAAAAAGCCTCCCGCCAGTTCACTAAACCGGCGGAAGGCTTGCTTAATTTTGCAAAGATTATGATTTCACCTTGGAAAACACTTTTACGATGCAGCTTGGGAAACCGCCTTCGCACGTTCTTCTTTTTTCATTAAAATTGCAGAGATCCCGGAAACAACCCCAATAACGACCAAGTACAAAGCAATTGGGATAAAACTGTTAAACTGATGGGTTAAAAAGGCGGCAATAAATGGAGCAGGACCGCCAGCTATTATCCCGGCCGTTTGGTAGCCAAACGACATGCCTGTATAGCGCACCTCTGTAGGGAACATTCCCGAATACAAACCGCCCTGAACGGCATACATCGCTCCCCATACAACAGCAAGGCTAATCGTCACCATCACAAGCATTCCAGTTTGGGATGATCCCATGAAATAATAATAAGGAAACGCAAAGACAGCAAGACCAAATGATCCAAAAATATAAATAACCCGTTTGCCAATCTTGTCAGACAAATAACCAATAAACGGTATTGTAAATATGGTAATGAACGCCGCAATATTTGTTGCGTTAATCGCTGAACCTTTGGAATATCCGAGCACGGTTGTAACATATGTCAGCATATAAGTTGTTAAAACATAATACGAGGCATTTTCTGCAATCCTCGTGCCAATGACTTTCAGAAGCGGCCGCCAATGAAGGGTAAACACTTCTTTTAATGGTGCCTCCGAAAGGTTTTCAGCATTTTTGGTTTCTGTAAATTCCTCGGAATCCTCAAGACCGCGCGTGAAAAATAATACAATGGCAACGAGCACTATCGTAAAAAGAAACGGAATTCTCCATCCGAACGTTAAGAAACCAGGACTATTCGGGTTCACGAGTTGAAAAGCAATTCCGCCTAACAGCAATCCAATTGGCAACCCCATTTGCGGAAGGCTTCCATAAAAACCTCTTTTATGTTCCGGAGCACTTTCTGTGACTAACAGCATTCCCCCTCCCCACTCACCGCCAAGAGCGATTCCTTGAATCAGCCGTAAAAATGTCAACAGAATCGGAGCCCAATACCCTATCGACTGAAATCCTGGCAAAACCCCCATTAAAGCCGTACCGATCCCCATCATCAAAGTAGTGATAACCAACGTTGTTTTTCTGCCGACACGGTCGCCTATTCTCGCAAAAATCATCGATCCGAAAGGTCTTGATAAGAAAGCAGTGGCAAAAGTTGTGTACGAAAGTAAAAGTCCGGCAAAGTTGCTCATGTTGGGGAAAAATAGATGTGGGAAAACTAATGATGCTGCTGTTCCGTATAAAAAGAAATCATACCATTCAAGGACACTTCCGCCGATTCCACCTAAAATTGCTTTTATTGGTATCTTTTTTTGCTCACCCGACATGGTTGACATAAAACCCCTCCACTTTGTTTTTAAAACAATGCAGCAAAAGAACGGCAGCACAATCAATGTTCCATCATGCTGCCTCCCTTTTTAATGGCGCGCCGTCAGCATTTTTTTACGAGTATAAAATTCAACACCGTCTCGGCCATTTGCATGCAAATCACCATAGAACGATTTTTTATAACCCGAGAATGGGAAAAACGCCATTGGTGCTGGTACACCCAAATTAACGCCAAGCATGCCTGCATCGATTTCATCACGGAATTGTTTAATTGCTTTTGCACTATCTGTAAACAGGCATGCGCCATTTGCAAAATCGGACTTATTGGCAATTTCAATCGCTTCGGTTAAACTATCCGCGCGAATAACCGATAGAACCGGTGCAAAAATTTCATCTTTCCAAATTTTCATGTCGGTCGTGACATTGTCAAAAATGGTTGGCCCAACAAAATACCCTTGTTCGGCTGTTTCCGGATCATTGCGGCCATCGCGAATCAATTTTGCCCCTTCTTCTTCTCCGCTTTCAATGTATCGGATGGTTCGTTCTTTATGAGACTTGCGGATCACCGGCCCTAAGAAAACGCCTTTTTCAAGACCATTTCCAATTGTCAAATCATCCGAAGCCTTTGCAAGGCGTTCAACCAATTTGTCTGCAATATCACCAACAGCCACAACAACTGAACACGCCATACAGCGTTCCCCTGCAGAACCAAAAGCCGCCCCCATAATATTAGATACCGCCGCATCAAGGTCGGCATCCGGCAGAACAATCGTATGATTTTTTGCACCGGCCAGCGCCTGGACACGCTTGCCATTGGCTGCAGCCGTCTTATAAACATACTCAGCAACAGGCTGCGAACCGACAAACGAAACAGCTTTTATATCTTCATGTTCAAGAATTCCGTTCACCACTTCGTGAGCGCCATGGACAATGTTCAATACCCCGTCCGGCAGCCCTGCTTCTTTAAATAACTCGGCCAAGCGATTCGCAAGCATTGGCGTCCGTTCAGAAGGTTTTAAAATAAATGTATTTCCGCATGCAATCGCAAGCGGGAACATCCAGGCCGGGACCATCATCGGGAAGTTAAATGGTGTAATCCCGCCGACAACACCAATTGGATAGCGATACATTCCTGATTCGATGGAAGTGGCAATATCCGGAAGCTGTGTGCCCATCATTAACGTTGGCGCCCCCGCGGCAAACTCAACGCACTCGATCCCGCGCTGAACTTCTCCGTATGCTTCTTCAAAATTTTTGCCGTTCTCCACTGTGACCAATTTTGCAAGCTCTTCCCAGTGTTCAACAAGCAATTGCTGATAGCGAAACAAAATACGGGCACGTCTTGGAACAGCAACTTTACTCCAGGTTGTAAAAGCCTCTTTCGCTGCCGCCACAGCCTTATCTAAGTCTTCGCGATTGGAGATTGGGACATGGGCAAGGATTTCGCCTGTAGCCGGGTTCGGAACAACCTCTGTTTTACCTGACAACGATTCAACCCACTGTCCTCCGATAAAGTTTTTTAGTGTTTTCGTTTCCGTTATGATTGACATTGCTATATTCCCCTCTCTTCACTAAGCAGAAATGATTTCGATCCACTCTACTTCACTCATTTTCCATTTCCGTTTATCCTCTGTTCTCTTCACTAAACAGAAACGGCTTCGATGAACTCTACTTAAATTTTTTAACGATTATTTCGCCGACACTTCTGGTTCGCTGACCGTAAAATCATAGTCATAACAAACATGGTACAGCTCAACAATTTCTTCATGGCTTGGTATACGCGGATTGTTGCCCGGACTTCCGCTTGCTATGGCATCTGCAGCCATTTTCTCGACAACTTGATCAAATTGATCTTGATCAATTCCATACGTTTTCATATTCGGGATGTTTAAATCATTGCAAAGTTTTTTAATCTCATTTACTACGACATTGGCAATCTCCTTGTTTTGAAGCGCTTTCAAATCTGGACGAAGGATTCGCCCAATTGCTGCAAGCCGCTCAACTGCACTCTCTTTTGTAAATTCAAGAATTGGCGGGAGCAGCATTGCATTTGAAATGCCATGCGGAACATGAAACAAGGCGCCAATTGGACGGGACATTCCGTGGACAAGGGTCACAGACGCATTCGTAAACGCCAGTCCCGCCTGCATGGAGGCCAGAGCCATCTTTTCTCTTGCTTCGCTGTCAGCACCGTTTATGTAGGCTGTACGAAGATGGGTCATGATCATTTCGATTGCGGAAAGAGCCAGATGATCCGTCAATGGCTGAGAAACCCGTGAAATATACGCTTCGAGGGCGTGACATAGCGCATCAACTCCTGTAGCTGCGGTAACACTTGGCGGTGCAGAGTACGTTAAAATTGGATCAACAATGGCCACCGTTGGGATAAAGGCCGGATGTTTGATCATCATTTTAATGTCTTCTTTTGTATTGGCAATCACGGTTACACTCGTGACTTCAGATCCTGTTCCCGCGGTTGTCGGAATTGTAATAAATGGAATCGGATTCTCTTTTATAGGTTTTTTTCCACCCATATAATCACCAATATAACCGCCATTTGTGGAAACAACAGCAACAGCCTTGGCAACATCCAGGCAGCTGCCTCCCCCGATCGCAACAATAAGATCGCATTGTTGTTTTTGAAAAATTGTTAAAGCTTCTGCAACATGGACATCGGTCGGTTCGGTGTTTACCTCATTATAATTTGCATAAGATACGCCTGCTTCTTCTAGATAGTTCTGGCATTTTTCGAGGTTCCCAATCTTCTCCATGATCCGGTCACTGATAAGAAGTGCTTTTTTCCCAAGCAATGCGGCTTGCTCTCCTAATTTTGATAAAGCATGATTCCCGTAAAAAACGGCTTTTGGCATCCGAAATTCTGAAAACCCTTTCATTTTATCCCCCTCCTTTGTGTTCCCTTTTATTAATGCAAGATTTGTGCCAATTTTCAAAAAAGCTGTTGCTGTGGTTTTGGTAGGGGGGTGTCCGTAAAAATAGACACTTGTGTACGGATTATGTCTGTTTTATTGGACAGTCATTCGCAATTCCGTGTTTTTTTAATTTTTCATAAAGCGTCGACCGGCGAATTCCAAGTTTTCTTGCCGCTGCAGCTTTATTTCCGCTCGTTTCAAGAAGTGTTTTTATAATCAGTTCTTTTTCTTTTTCTAAAACAGCATCTTTCATCCTTGCTTTTTTCGGTGATAAGGAATCATTCACATAAACATTTTTGGTGAATTTTTCTGATAGTTCATCTGCAAGAATAACGTTTGACTCCGCCAGACTGACAAGCATTTCAACCGTATTCTGAAGCTCTCTCACATTTCCCGGCCAACTGTAGTTCCTTAACATTGCTAAAGCTCCATCGGAAAGTGTTTTTGGTTCAATCGTAAATTTTTTGCAAATTTGAAAAAGATGGTGCTGTAACAGCATTGGAATATCTTTTCGACGTTCTCTTAGCGGTGGTATCTGCAAGCGGATAATATTTAACCGATAATAGAGATCTTCACGAAACGTTCCATCTTGTACCATCGATTCCAAACTGCGATTGGTCGCTGCAATAATTCGCACGTCGACAAAATGCTTTACGACCCCGCCTACCCGCTCTACTTCTTTTTCTTGGAGGACGCGAAGGATTTTTGACTGCATCAGTGGCGGCATATCACCAATTTCATCGAGGAAAATTGTCCCTTTATGAGCAAGTTCAAATTTCCCGGGTTTTCCGCCTTTTTTCGCCCCTGTGAAAGCACCGTCTTCATAGCCAAACAATTCGGCTTCAAGGAGATGCTCCGGAATTGCCGCACAATTCACGCTGATAAACTCGCCTTTCGAATAGGTGCTTAATTCGTGGATCGCTTTTGCAAACATTTCCTTCCCTGTCCCACTTTCCCCTGTAATCAGGACAGTTGAAGGCGTTCTTGCCGCTTTGCGGGCCATTCGTTTCACCCGCTCAATTTCCTCGCTTTGTCCTAAAATTTGATCGATACTACTTGTGATTGCATCTTTTCGTTTAGCAGCCTGATTGTCTTCCGTTCGTTGCCGTGACAATACTTGCGACCGCTCGAGAATCGAATAAAGATCTTTAACACCTTCAAAAATAAGCATTCCGATTGCCCCAATCACTCTTCCATCTTTCCAAATCGGAATCCGGTGAACAACCATATCATGACCATGGATCCGCTGAATATATCCTTTTTCTGCAACCCCTGTTTGCAGTACGATATGCAACCGTGTATTTTCGATAATTTCCGTAACGGGTGTACCAATTACTTCATCCCGCTGTTTTCCAACAATCCGACAGTATGCATCATTAATCTCAATTATGATAGCGTTTTCATTTGTAACAACAATTCCTTCATAGGCCGATTCCAAAATTGTGTTCAAAATTTCTGCCGAATGAAGGGACTCTTTCATTTTTTCTAACTGAAATTTATACGAATTCAGAATATCGGTTTTTGTCAGAATCCCAGCTAATTTCCCGGTTTCGTTCAATACCGGCAAACATCCCACCGGAATTTTGCTCGCTTTTTCGATATATTCATTTTCGCCAATTGTAACGACTGGCTGCTTCATCACGTTTGCAACAAACCAATCAGGGGCAGCTCCTTCCAATAGAGACGTGACCAACCGTGCTGTCGTTAGCAAACCCTGCACACGATTCTCTTCATCAACCACAGGCAGATAGCCAATTCGGTAAGCTTGGATGATTGCAATCGCTTCTCTTACTGTTTGCTGCGGCTGAACAGTAAAGGGATTAGCGGTCATCCAATTCGAAACCAACTCGCGACTTTTTTGATCTTTCGTTTTCAAATCATCTACTTGCATCCTATTTCAACCACTCCTTTAAACAAATCATCCTTTTTATTAAATTGTACAATAACTTTTTGAAATTTATAAATTTTTCAATTACATTTAAATTGGAATATTTCAGTTTCTTGATTTTTACGCAAAAAAAGACCTCCCATCAAACAAACGGAAGGCATTCTCGATTTAAAAAATTATCTATTTTGATAATAATACGCGGTAAATCGAGGTTTTTGATTTTAAATGAAGTAACCTCGCAACAGAATCAGCCGTTCATTTTACTTTAAGTTTTTAACTCCAGTTTCTAATATTTCCATTTGCAGCAGTGTCTGTTCGTCTGTTATGGTCTTATCTTTACCATTGATGATGGCGTCATATAAATCATCATATACTCTTCCATAATCGCCATTAACGGATTTCACTTTTTCTTCGTGGATTGTACCTTCTTCGTCCATATAGGTCAGTACACCATACTGTTGTAATGTATCGACACCAAAATCTTTGTTATCCGGCATGTAAAATAACTTTAAATGTTCTTCCTGCCGATCTTTGGTTTCTTTTACAAAGCATCCCTTTTTGCCATAAATGACGAAGCTTGGTCTTTCTTTAAGTCTAAAATAACTTGATTTAACAGAGACTTTTACTTGACCGTAATATAAATCCAAATCAAAAAAATCATTCATTCTTCCTTGCCCTAATAATTGCCTTACATCGTAATGGATATGATCCGGTTTCCCAAAATAGCTGATAACCTGATCAAGTGTATGACAGCCATGTCCATATAAAAAGGACGAAACAGGATCAAAAGAATGAACAGACTCTGGTACTTCGGGACGATAATAGTCAAAATGCATCTCCACTTCCAGCAAGTCTCCTATTTTCCCTTCTTCAATGACTTTTTGAACGGTTAAAAAATCACTATCAAAACGCCTGTTTTGATACGCCTGAACAATTAATCCTTTCTCTCTTGCCATTGCAAATAGTTCTTTTGCCTGTTCTGACGTTTCCATAAATGGCTTTTCAACCAAACAGTTTTTATTATGTTCCAATACTAATTTTGCGTATTCATAATGACTGTCAAGTCTTGTGCAAATCACAATGAGTTGAATGTCGTTGTCATGTAATAGTTCATTTAAATCAGAAGTATAATTGACTCCTGCAATTCGATCCCAACTTTCATGCGCAGGATTTCTTTGATAAATTGTTTTTACCTTTATATTCCCTCTTTGCAGGACGAACGGCAAATGATATCTGTTAGTGCTTTTCCCATTTCCAATATAACCAATCGTCAGCATAGCAGCCTCCTAAAATTTTAGTTATTAGTTGTCACTTGTGTTTCTGGTTGTTTTGAATATGAAAAGCACCTCCTTAAATTGATAGATTTATCATCTCAGGAGGTGCTGTTCTATTTTCAGCTTACATTTGATCTTTAAAAAAAGCTGATTACATTAAGTTTAGTAAGTGGAAGACGATACCAACCACGAACAACCCAAGAATCATAACGATTGGAGAAACTTTCTTCTTAAGCAACCACATGCAAAGAAGCGTTATCAACAATCCAGCTAAACCAGGAATTAAACTATCCAAGTTGTTTTGTAAAGTCGTTACTTTAACAGGTTCTAATGAAAGACCAGCAGCTTGCTGTTGTAACGCAGATTTAATCCCTTGCGCTCCAGCAGGTAAATTACTCCAGTCAATATAAGCACCTTTGGAAAGTTTAACTGAAGATACAACTGGCGTGAATTTTACGGACACCCAACGGTTTACTAATGCACCAAGGATAAACATACCAAGGATTGATGCACCTTTTGTAATATCTCGAAGCAAGCCGCCAGATAAGTCATCAGAAATTTTAGAACCAGCTTTATAACCAAATTCTTGCGTATACCACGTGAATCCCATACGGATAAGATTCCATAAAACGAAGAAAAGAATCGGCCCGAGGATGTTACCGGTCAAAGCAAGAGAAGCCGCTAACGCACCAAGGATTGGTCTAACCGTGAACCAGAAAACAGGATCCCCGATACCGGCTAAAGGCCCCATCATACCGACTTTGACCCCTTGGATGGCTGTGTCGTCAACCGGCGCACCATTTGCACGTTCTTCTTCAAGTGCTAAAGTTACACCAATAACAGGTGAAGCTACATATGGGTGGGTATTAAAGAATTCTAAGTGGCGTTTTAGTGCATCAGCACGATCTTCTTTTGTTTTATATAATTTTTTGATTGCGGGAATCATTGAAAATGCCCAACCGCCGTTTTGCATACGTTCGTAGTTCCAAGAGCCTTGGATGAAAGTTGAACGCCACCAAACAGAAATACGATCTTTTTTTGATAATTTCAATTCTTGTGCCATTTCTATGTCCGCCTCCTTCTTAGTAACTATCGATTATATCGCCTAGTGGATCACCAGTGTTTGAGTTTCCGCCATTACCTGAACCGCCTTGTTTCGAAAGCGCTAAATAGATAAGGGCAAGAGCCACACCGATACCCCCAAGACCAATAAGTGTGATTTGTGAAACAGTCGCTAATATGAAACCAAGCACGAAGAATGGCCATACTTCTTTTGTAGCCATCATGTTAATAACCATTGCATAACCAACGGCTACAACCATTCCCCCACCGATTGCTAAACCGCTAGTCAACCAAGCTGGCATCGATTCAAGCAAGCTTCTAACCGGACCTGCACCAATCGCTAAAACTAATGCAGCCGGGATTGCAATACGTAACCCTTGCAAGCCGATCGCAACGATGTGCCATAGTTCAACTCTTCTGATGTTTCCTTCTCTAGCTGCAGCATCCATTAAATGTACCAACCCTGTTGCAAGCGTACGGACGATGATTGTCAACAATAATCCTGCAACTGCAAGCGGAATTGCAATCGCAATCGCAGAAGCCACGCCAGCTTGACCTTGTCCACTTAAAACTAAAATAATGGCAGATGCAACGGATGCTAACGCAGCATCTGGCGCTACGGCAGCACCGATATTTGCCCAGCCTAAAGCGATCAATTGAAGGGTACCGCCTAAGATAAGTGCTGGTACTAAGTTTCCTGTAACTAAGCCGATTAACGTACAAGCAATGATTGGTTGGTGGAATTGGAATTCATCCAAAATTCCTTCCATACCAGCTAAAAATGCTACGATAATGACTAAAATTATTTGAATAATATTCAAATCCATGATTATTATCCTCCGTTTTCTCTGAAAATTAGGATTACTTTTGTTTGTTTAACTCCTCTTGAGCCTTCTTGAGAATTTCGTCCATGTCGCCTTTTGAATCATTTGGAACTTTCCGTACATCGAAATTCAAACCAGCTTCTTTTAACTTCGCGAAAGTATCAATATCATCTTGGCTAAAGGCCAACACCTTATTTGGTTGAACTTTACCAGGTGAGTGTGCCATCGAACCAACGTTAATTGTCTTCAATGGGACGCCACCTTCAATCGCTCGAAGCGCATCTTGTGGGTTTTCGAAAAGAAGTAACGCGCGCTGGCCGCCAAAGTGTTGATCATCTTTTGCAAGTTCAATCATTTTCCTGATAGGCACAACGTGTGCCTTTACACCTGGAGGAGCAGCCTGCTGGATCAATTTCTTACGAAGGTCATCCTTCGCTACCGCATCAGATACAACGATAATACGTGTAGGCTGTGTAGCTTTTGTCCAAGCAGTCGCTACTTGTCCGTGAAGCAACCGCGAGTCGATACGTGCTAACACATATTCAAACTTACCAGGGGCACCTGCATTTCCTGATTTTGCAGCAGCTGTCGCAGATGTTGGTGCTGGTTCTAGCTCTTCAGGTTTTACTTTAACCCCTTCTTTCGCCGTACCCAAAATATGTGCGGCAATTTCATGCGCTGTGTTCATTGAGAAGCGCGATGCATAAGCCTCAATCACCATTGGTAAGTTCATACCAGCAACAATTGCCCATTTGCCTCCGTGTTCCTCAAGCAAGCTATTGGCTTGGTTAAAAGGAGTTCCACCCCAAAGATCGACTAAGAATAATACTTCGTCTTGGTTATCGAAAGAGGCGATTGCTTCTTTCATTTTTGCCTTTACATCATCAGGTCCTTCGCTCGGCATCAATGTAACAGCTTTTACATTTTCTTGTTCTCCAAAGATCATCGATCCAGATTGCAAGATACCCTTGGCAAATTCGCCGTGACTAGCAATGATAATTCCTACCATCTTTTTACCTCCTATTATGATTGTTAGGGCTTAAATAAACATGGTAAACTCCTAAAGTCTTTTCAGCTCATCTAAAGCGGTTACAGTTTCAATAAAGACAATAAAAAGGCATGAGCAAAAAGTCGATTTAATGAAGATATAGGTATAGAATGCCCTTTATTCTTCATTTCAATCAATACTTTTCACTCATGCCTGATCGAATCAGTAACACGTAAAAAATAATGGCGTTAGCTATTTAAATTGATTTGCAAACGCTGTAAATGGAGTGTTAAACAAACAGCCTCTGCATCAACTACATTCTTTATCAATGTTTGCTGGATCACTTTAATGAGCTTCCAAAAGTGATTATAGCATATCGGATATTTTTCTTTCAAGAGATTTATTTGAAGCTTTGTGTAAAGTTTAAAAAATGTATTTTAAATTTTTTAACAGTTTGTCAGTTAACCATTTTGGATCTGTGCCAAACTAAGCAAGAAAAAAAGGCAAGTTCCAACCTGTCTTGAATGTAAAATTATGATTGTTTAAATTTACCCTTCAAGCTGCGTTTGATCACATCAAAGAAACTTAATGATTGAACCATATGATTCGGATCAACGTATTCACGGATTGCTCGCAAAACTTTTTTCGGCTCTTTAGAAGAAAACGTAAACGTCCCATTTCGCTTAGTTTGAATAGCATAACGTGGAATCCATTTCCCTTTGAACATAATTGAAGCGATCACGTAATCAACTTCTTCCCAAGGAATTTGAATAAACTTGCGGGCATCACGATTATTGAAGAATTCAAATCCTTTGTCTCCGATCATGATTTTTCCATAATCAGCAATTCCTATATGGGAGGTTGCATCCATAACTAAATCAACTTTTGTATTGATCGATTGAACCATCTGATCTACTCCATTTCTTTCTTTTACTAAATCATTATTATACTCTTTTTATCACTTTAAGCAAAGTTGACGAAAAAGAAATAGAGCAACAACAAATCAAGGATTAACTTGTACAGCAGATATATCTGGGAAATCAGGACAAGTAGAAATTAATTCATCATACAAGTTATCCATTTCATTTATAAATATTCCCCATTCAGGATTCACCGCTTTATCCGACTTAGTTGAGTAGTACAAATACTTATACAAAAACCGGACCACATCTTTAGATGTCGCTTTTGCTTTTAGTAGATAATATAGAATTTCGTACGTCCTTATAGCATTTACACTTTCCAAGTTAGTATCCCATTCACTTGCTTTTTCAATTAATTTTAAGGCATTGGAATCATGCGAACAAAAATAAAGCAATCCTTTGGTTGCGATATATGCGAGAGATTTCACTTCCCCACGGTTATCTGCGTTATCCTTTTCTGGTTCATACCGTGTATATTTTGCTATCTTCTTTTCAATCGATGCACGAACAATCTCTCCGTTTTCATCTAACTCTGAATCAGATAACAATAGAGGTTGTTGATATTTTCCAATCTGCTTGTCAATAAATTTTTGGGCTGAATAGTTTACAGTAATTTCATCATAAACAGATTCGTGAATGGATAGATTCGGAAAAGTAGAGAGCAATGGATTAATCCACATTTTTTGAAATGTAATAAAATCGATTGGACGCAAACTCGAAGAAAGCTTAGAGCGATCAAATGCAATAAAAAAATTTGCATCAACAGGCAATATTTGATTACTGTCTTGTATTAAAGATACCAAGGCAGAGTTTTGATTTGAAGTATTTACCTTATTCAGCTTCATTTTCAAAATCCTTTAAGAAGGCATTTATTTCATCCAAATCCTCTTGATCTACATCCTCTTCTAATCCAAAGTTCCCAAGATTTTTATCAAATAATGATAAATCTTCAGAAAGTTCCTCTAATGTTACAGTCCCATTTTCTAATAGGTTGATCATTAAATCGATGTTTTCACCATCGACACCTGAAGTAAATGTCGGCTCATTTAGTTTCTTGAATACGTTTTCATCTTGGCTTATACCAATCTTAAAATATAATCCCTCTGGATCTCTACTATTTTCTTTATTTAATAATTCAAGTTGCGTTTCGTTGATAGCCTTGGTCTCGTGTAACCGACGAACGATTGCTTTAAAAGGTAACCTATAATCACAATGTAACAATGCAATAAATCGTAAAAGGCCTGCATAGGAAAAGTTATATAAGTTATTTTTCCCTTCGTTCTTCAATCCAATCTCATAAAATAATGTTTCATAAGGTAATAGAAATTCTGCAGCAAAACGATTTGCCTTTAATTCTACTAATTCTGATTTTTCATCATCTAGATGGCAGACCGATAGAGTTGTACCTGTCCAGTGGTGATATAATTCATGAGCAATGGAAAAAATTTGCCTATCTTGTCGTTGTGAAGTGTTAAGGCCAATAAATGAAATATCCCTATTTGTTTCTTTAGAAACCAAATATAACGCAGAAAAGGCATCATCAGGATTATCCTTATTATCAATTGGCAAAAATACTAATTTTATATTTAACTGTCGAGCTATTTTAAAAATATTTTCCCCAATTGGCCCCATACCAATATTCAATTGTCCTCGCTTTTCTTTAACAAGTTCCTTAATTTCAAAGATATTCTTATCAGTTAACTTAGGCATTTCCTATCCCTCTTAATCGCTCGTACTTTCGAAGGCATAGCATCATAGAAATCATCTTTTCAAATCCTTCTTTTTCTGCCTCTGTTTTAGCTTCGCCCATCATTGCTGCAAACACACTTTTTTCTTTTGATTCAATTATTTCATGGAAATCGATTCCCAACGTGTTTAGCAACGCGTTTAGTTGTGGAACAGAAGGTATATGTTTACCATTTTCTATCCTCCCAATAATTTGGCGATTAATACCAGTTATTGTTTCAATTTCCCCTTGAGTTCGTTCCCCACGTTTCTCTTTTACTTTATTAGCTAAGAGTTCAACAGATATTCTATTCATTAGAACCACTCCTTATATATAAATTATATCATCCGATTATAAAAAATCAAATGAATGATACAAATTGTACCTTTTTACTTATATTCCTACTTTTACTCATAAATACGTTAACAATACTCAAACCCCCCGATTACCTTTACCAACACCTTTTCCCCATAATTTTAGAATCTTTTTAAAAAAACATTTTACAAATTAGCACAAGATAATTACCATAATTATACAATTAAATCCCCCAAAAATAATTCACCTCCTCTTCGAACGAAACACGTTCGAAGGTATCATGATAATGCTTGATGAACAACAAGCGATACCTAAAAGAAAGGAGGAAATCTTTATGCAACGAGATATTCCAGAGTGGTTACTTCGGTGTCTTTCAACAAGATGAAAGCATTGTATCCAAAGGCGTGTTGGAACTGTTTGACCGATTATTGGAGTTTCAGGTCTTTAAAAATGGTATAAGTGTCCACAATGAATAAGAACTTCGAAGAGTTCAAAGCTCCATCATCAAAAACCATTGAGTTAATCATTCCCCGAAAAAAGGAAAACGCATCTTTCCAACAGCAATTAAACCTTCCAAAAATATCCATTTGATGACATTAATACAAGGAATGCTCCTTTTAAACTCACATTTCGCAGGTCAAATACAGACCTAGACAAATTTTTGATTATTGATTTTTAAAAAGCTGCTGCTTTGCCATTTGAGCCGACAATATTTTGGTATTTCTCCTAATTATCGTCTCGTTTCGACAGGTTAGCGGCATTCCTTCAGAATTTCAATTTAGGCTTTTACCTTTTCCTGAAATTTCGACACGTAAATGGACATATCATATCCTGCCAGGCTGACGATTCTCTTTGTCTCGTCCCCGATATTATCCGGAAGATAGCGAAGCGTCTGCCCACCTTGGCGAATGACGATGAAGCGAATATCCTGCAATTGTTCTAGGAGTGCTTTCCCTGTCGGCTCAAACAGCTTTCTGTTCCCTTTAAGAATCAAGGGCTTTTCCTGTAATTTCATCTCAGTCCTGACTCTGTATTCAAGCATCCCGTAGATGAGAAGGGCCATCACATAGACGATACCGAGCGCTTCGATCCTTTCGGGGGTCTTCACAAAGACAGCGTCAATCATCTGCTCCTCCTTCAACAGCCGGAACCGCGTCTCGGCTGCCGATTGACCTTTGTAGCACTTAAGCATATCTAGATCCGGCAGTTTTGATTTGTCCATCCTGTTGGTCATGAGGATGAAGGTGCTCATCAGCCGGAGTCTGTGCTCAATCTCTTCGTGGTTTTCTTGAAGTGATTGAAGGGTAATCCGGTATACTGTCTCGGTCAGAGCCTGTTCTTCCTTTTTCGGACGTCCACGGCGGCTACGCTTAACCGTTTCTTCGGAGGCAGTGACGTCCAAGCGGTATTTATGAAGCTTCGCCTTATGCTTTTTTTCAAAATCTTCCCTAGCCTCCTGTGCGTCCTCCCTGCAATGGAAAGGGGTTGTGCACAGCTTTTCAATTGATTTGGCGAGATGCTTGTGTTCCTTTTGTACTTCTGACTCGAGCCGTTTGGCCTTTTGCTTTCCGAGCTGGTCCGAGTGAACCACAAGGAAGCGGTATGTGCGCCCTTCAAGTTCACATTCAAAGGCCTGGTAACGATACTGTGCACCGTCTTTTTTAGCTGACAAGTTCCCGACATCCACCCAGTTCCCCTCTTTCCAAGCGTTGGTTTTCAATTCGCTTGAAAGGCTGAATGTGTCAGGAAGACGGGAAAGGAAATCAAGCTTATGGTCTGCCAGTCCATCGAGATTTTCCTTCAATACGAGGGCAGAGTCCGCCTGGTACAGGAGGTTCGACCAATCTTCCTTGGTGAGGACTTCCCGAAGTTTTTTGATGAATTCCATGTTCCACTTTACATCGGAAGTGTTGCCGTTCTCCATTCTTGCGAGCAGAGGGATCCTCTCGGGGGTGACAGACATGCCAAGCATGATCTGCTTAAGGTCCGGACGATGGTCCTTACTGTATCCACGGGTGACGGAAAGGATCTTTTCAGATTCGGGATCGGTTTCAGATTTGGGAGTATATTCCCCATAGACGGAAAATGACGTTGTATCATTGTGAAGAAGGCCAAGTGTGATATTGAGCTTATTTAGGGCCGATAGGGCCACAGGTGTATATACCTTCCATGGCGTGGCTTCATATAGGTAGTCAAGCGCTCTTCCAAGAGCGTCATCATTGAATTGTTCCGCAGTTGTGTCCGGGCCAAAAAGGAATTCGATATCCTGTTTTTCATAGAATTCCTTCACTTTGTATAACGGATTCCCTTGGCAAAGGATGTTAAGGATCAGGGCCTTGATCCTGGTACCCGGGGAAAGACTACATCGCTCCTGGTCCCAAGTCAGAGACTCGTTTATGATTTCCACAAATCGGATTTCGTCCATAAGTTTGGACAGTAACATCGATGGTCCCACATCCAAGGTAAGGACTTGATCACCCATAATAACCCCTCCACGTTCTGTGATAACTAGAGTTTTCTACAGGGTAGAGAGAAAGTCCTTTTAAAATTCCAATTTGGAATATTTTTCATGCGAAATATGAGATTGAATACCGGCTTACACCTTTTGTTGAATTAGAAAAACTAGTGGGTTCGATTGGTGATGAATCCGCCTAACTGCTGCTGTCCATATGGCAGCAGTTTTTTTACGTAATTTACACTGCTTGCTTTACCGAAAAATTTTTATCCCTACTGCTCACTTTACCGAAGAAATTCTTACCTTTTCCGTTTTTTAAAACAAGCCAACTTGAAAACCCCTTGATATCAAGCCTTTCTAGCCATATTTATTCGGTAAAGTACTTATCGAGGGATACCTCGATGATTACATTACCGAATGAGTTATTATCTTTATGCCCACTTTGCCGAATGTTTATACGCCATAGCAAACAAAATGCTGAGTACTTATTTCGATACCCAGCATTCATCTCTAACCTTATATTTAATTAATTATTATTGATGCAGTGGAGCCAAACCTTCAATAATAAAATTAGTAACAACATGTAAAATAAATTCGAACAAAATATCTTCACCTGATCATATTTAATTTGACCTTCTATAATTTCTTAATAACAGATTTTCTATTCCACCTTTATTAAATTTTCTTACATAATTAGAAACAGAATGACGACTTATTTTTAATTGTTCCGCTACTTGATTTCCGGAATG